>NZ_CP138632.1:343333-686666 GCF_036456085.1 Veillonella parvula
AAGACTTAGCAAAAAAAGCAGAGCTAACTCAGTCGATGTTACAAGATATTAAAAAGACACATGGTAATGTACAGTATATAGATGTTAATGTTTCATCGCCGTACATTAAAACCGATGTGATGCCGGAAGTTAAAAAGCATCAGAATGGAGCACCGACTACAGAAAATTCATCTACTAAGAAGGATGATAAAAAACAAGATAGATAAGGTCATGTTGAATATAAAGGTAGATGATTGTCGTGAGACACGAACGGTGGGCAATTGCCATAGTCAGCTGTATATTAGGGTTCATGGTTGTTACCCAATATAAGATGACTCAAGATAATATAGAAGAAAATATTCGCTTACAACGAACTGGCGATTTGGCGGTACAATTGAGAGAGGCCCAGAGTGAACGTGATGCTTTGTTAAAGCAAATTGAGTCACTAAAAAAATCTGGTGCCAATGGCGGTGGTAAAGCTGATGAACAGCTCATGATGAAAGCGGCTTTAACTAATGTTAAAGGGCCGGGCGTTAGTGTGTTGATTGAAGATAGCTTAAAGCCTGTACAAAGCGGGGAAAATCCCAATTTATATGTAATTCATGATGAAGATATTCTAAGAATTGTTAATGAATTACGGGCTGGTGGGGCTGAAGCGATAGCTATTAATGATCAACGCCTCATAGGAACGTCTGAAATACGATGTTCAGGCCCGACTATTACTGTAAATGGGAAGGTTTTTGGAGCTCCCTTTACGGTGAAAGCTATTGGAGATCCAAAGACATTAAATTCTGCGCTCACTATGCGCGGTGGTGTAGTAGATTCACTTAAACATTGGGGGATAAAGGTAACTATAAAGCAAGAAGAGGATGTAGCGATTCCTGCTTTCACAGGTACTTTTAGAGAAGAACATATGAAGCCTAATGAGTTAGGAGGTAAAGAATGAATATCTATATCTTTGCCATCATTGGCCTAATTATAGGGGCTATCTTAGGATGGATAGCACCACTTCATATCCCCGCTAGTTATTCGAATTATACTTCGGTAGCTGTTCTAGCAGCTTTAGATGCAGTATTTGGTGGCAGTCGAGCAGCATTGGAAAGAACCTTTGATCTCAGTAACTTTGTCATTGGGTTCTTTTCAAATATGGTATTAGCTGTTATTCTTGTATATGTTGGTGATTTAATAGGCATTAACCTATACTATGTGGCCCTTATTGGATTTGGGTTACGTGTATTTATTAATGTAGGCGCTATACGCAAAATAATTATGACTAAGCGGTTCTAATAAATCACATTCTATATAGTGGAAAGTTTTTAAATTTTAGTGTAAAATAAATGTAATTGTTATAAGATAGTCAGTATATAAATCGATACATTGGGACGTATATTGATACAATAGATAACGATAAGAGGAGGAAGTTCAATGTCTGATTTTGCAAATATTAAAGTTATCGGTGTTGGTGGCGGCGGTAATAACGCTGTTAATCGTATGGTTGATAACCAAATTAAAGGTGTTCAATTTTTAGCCGTTAATACAGAAAACCAAGTGCTTGAATTGTCTAAAGCGGATGTAACAATTCAAATCGGTGAAAAAGTTACTAAAGGCCTTGGTGCTGGTGCTAACCCACAAATCGGTGAAGAAGCAGCTCAAGAAAGCCGTGAAGAAATTACTAAAGCTCTTGAAGGTGCTGATATGGTATTCGTAACTGCTGGTATGGGCGGTGGTACTGGTACTGGTGCTGCTCCAATCGTAGCTGAATGTGCTAAAGAAGTTGGTGCATTAACAGTTGGCGTTGTAACTAAACCTTTCGCATTCGAAGGCAAACGTCGTCGTGCTGCGGCAGAAAAAGGCATTGAGTTCTTGACTCAAAAAGTTGATACAATTATCGTTATTCCTAATGACAAATTGTTACAAGTTGTAGATAAAAAATGTTCCGTATCTGATGCATTCAGCAAAGCTGATGAAGTTCTTCGTCAAGGTATCAAAGGTATTTCCGATTTGATCCAAATTCCTGGTTTAATCAATCTTGACTTTGCAGACGTTAAAACTATCATGACTAATCAAGGCGAAGCTTTGATGGGTATTGGTGAAGGTACAGGTGAAAACCGTGCTGCAGACGCTGCAAAAATGGCTATCAATAGCCCATTGTTGGAAACTTCCATTGATGGTGCAAAAGGCATCTTGCTTAATATTTCTGGTAGCTCCGAATTGGGTATTTTTGAAGTAAACGAAGCTGCTCAAATTATTTCTGATGCAGCAGACCCTGATGCAAATATCATCTTCGGTTCTGTTATCGATGAAAGCTTGGGCGATAAAGTTCAAGTTACTGTTGTAGCAACTGGTTTTGGCAATAACGCTAAAAGCGTACCAGAATTCGGTAAAACAACTACTACATCTCGTCCAGCATCCACTACAACAACAACTAACAGCGGTATCCCAGATATCCCTGTATTCATGAAACGCTAATTTATAGAGTGTATAATCAAAACATTCGTAAATAAGTAACTTAGTAAGACATATCTTGAGATATGTGTATAGGAGGTACAAATGAAGAAATTAGTATTATTAACTCTAGCAGCTACAGTTGTGGCAGGTAGTGCATTTGCAGCGGCACCTGTAACAAAAATTAGCGACGGTTCCACTAAAGTACAAGCTGATTATGCGTTTAAACAACATGTATCTAAAGGTGGCGGCAATAGCAACGACGGTTTCGGTGTTTCTTTGCAACACGATCTTTCCAATAAAACTGCTGTTCAATATTCTTATGATAAATTGAATGCAAAAAATGGGGACATTAAAGATCATCAATTAGCATTAGTTTATAAAGTGCATCCAAACGTAAACGTATATGGTGCTGGTACTGCAATTCGTACAAATGATACAGAATTAGGTTTCCAAGCTGGTGTTATTGGTCATGTGCCATTGACAGAAAAAGTAAACGGCTTTGCTAAAGCTGGTTGGGGTAACGATATTAAACAAACTTACCAAGTAGGTGCTCAATATGAAGTTCGCCCTGATGTAGACTTGAACGTATACTATGGCTATGATAAATATAGCGTAAACAGCAACGATAAAACTGCAAAAGGTTTACACGCTGGTGTAGGCTACTCCTTCTAAGGATATCAAAGACCACTCTAATGAGTGGTCTTTTTTTTATAAATACTAGCATATGATTTATAAAAATATTTTATATAGGATATTGTATATATCCTATATACCTTAGCTTTTTTATAATTCAGATTGTAATTAGTATTTTTTCTTATGTATACAATATATTTTTAAATACTCATTGTATAATTAAATAAGTTTAGGTATGATAAATATGTAATAATTCATTTTAGATAGGATGGTGCAAGTTATGACAAGTGTTGCTGCAAAGCATGCAAAAGGGAAAAAACTTAAAGATGTAATCTTTGTAACTGCTGGCCAAGCCCAAGCTGATGCTAAAGAAAATGGTCGCGAGAACGTTGTTAATGGTACATTAGGTGCGATTTATGATGAAGATGGTAAATTAGTATTCCTTAAAACCGTTAAGGACGAATATTTAAGTCTTCCAGATTCTGAACATATTGGTTATGCTCCGATTGCAGGTGTACCTGAGTTCCTTGCTGCTGCAGAGGCGGAATGCTTTGGACAATCTCGTCCAGAAGGTCATATCCGTAGTATTGCTACTACAGGTGGTACAGGCGGTATTCATCACTTAGTTCATAACTATACAGAACCTGGTGATGAGGTGTTGACTGCTGATTGGTACTGGGGTGCCTATCGTATACTTTGTAGCGATGTAGGTCGTACACTTGTTACCTATTCTTTATTTGATGAACATAATAACTTTAACCATGAAGCGTTCCAAAATCGTGTAAATGAATTAGCTGCGAAACAAACAAATGTTGTAATTTTGTTTAATACACCTGGTAATAACCCAACAGGTTACTCTATAGAGGACAAAGATTGGGAATCTATCCTTAACTTCTTGAAAGAACTCGTTGCTATAGGCCGTAATAATGTAATCATTGGCATTGATGTTGCATACCTTGATTATTCTGGTGAAAAAGAAGAGGTTCGTGCATTCTTTAGTAAATTCAGTCATTTGCCAAAAGAAATCCTTACATGTGTTTGCTATAGCTTGTCTAAAGGCTTCACTATGTATGGGCAACGTGTAGGTGCCTTGATTGGTATTTCTGATGATGAAGAAATTGCTGATGAATTCTTAGAAATCAACAAATCTACAAGCCGTGCTACATGGTCTAATATATGCCGGCCTGCAATGCGTACAATGGCAAATATTGTAGCTGATCCAGCTAAGTTTAAAGCTTATGAAGATGAACGTAATTGCTATTATCAATTGATTCGCGATCGTGCTGATATATTTAAACAAGAAGCAGCACGAGTTGGCCTTCCTATGTTGCCATATCGCGGTGGTTTCTTTATTACGATTCCTACAGATTCTGCTAATGCTATCTGTGAAGAGTTGAAAAAAGAACATATCTATGTTATCGCTTTAGCTAACGGTATTCGCATAGCTGCCTGTGGTATTCCTAAATTCCAAATGACAGGACTAGCTGAAAAAATTTATAATGCTATGAAACGACTCGGCAAATTATAATTTATGCTGTTGCTAATACTAAAAGCCACTTGATATATATCAAGTGGCTTTTTTTAGTGGATATCTTTATGTTCTTTAATGTCTTGGTCAGCTTTTTTAGCCAAGTTTTCGAGCGCTTGTTTAGGAGCTGTACGTTCACCTGTTTCAGGATCCACGAATTCAACACGGTCCAATGTATCTGTGATTTGGCCTCGAATGAAGCTTAAGTAAATTTCATAAAGTTCTTTTTTTTCTGCTAATTCCTCTGGTGTGAGTTGTTGCCCAGATTTTTTCTTTGCTGCTAGTTCATTTATACGTTTTAATGTATCGTTAATATTGCTCATATTGACCTCCTGTATTCTATATTAGAATAACATGATTTATTATAACATAGAACTAAATGAATACGTATGGTAAGATATAAGTTGTACGCGTCTGTACTTTCACAAGTGAGAAAGGAGAGTTATATGCGTGTAACAAAAGCAATAAAGGCAGAGCAATTGAAATTATTGCAAGAGCATTATTTTGATGCAAAACCTGCCCTTGAGTATACAAATGAATTTGAATTATTAGTGGCAGTCGTATTATCTGCACAATGTACGGATGAGAGAGTTAATATCGTTACTAAACGGTTATTTCCTGAACTAAATCATCCGGCTAAGATGTTAGCAATTGGGGTTACCAAATTAGAAACTCTGATTAAGGACTGTGGCCTTTATAAATCTAAAGCCAAAAACTTGATTGCCACTTGTCAGATTCTAGTAGAACAATACAATGGGGAAGTGCCACGGGAGTTTGATCAACTCGTTGAATTACCTGGTGTAGGTCGTAAGACTGCAAATGTGCTAGTATCTGTATTATTTGGTACGCCAGCGATTGCTGTAGATACTCATGTATTCCGTGTGTCTAACCGATTAAAACTGGGTATTGCTAAAACACCAGAAGAGATGGAATTAAAGTTGCAGAAGGCAATTCCTAAAGAGGATTGGTCGGCTGCTCATCACTGGTTGATTTATCATGGTCGTAAACTATGTAAGGCTCGTAAGCCATTATGTGAAGAATGTTTTTTAAATCACTTATGTCCTTCAGCTGGAAAGGTTTAATATGAAAGTAAATAACGAAGAATTTATTGCCCTTTGTGCTACTCATAGTATTGAAGGTATTGATATTGTAAATGAGTTAATGCGTTTTAAAGTGTTAGATCAATTGATTTCTAGTAATGCTAGCTCCCGTGAGTGGGGCGTTACGGCTGATGATTTGTATGCGTTAGCAGAAAAATCTACAGTAGAATCTTTTGGCCCTGTTCCATATGATTTGAATACATTCCAAGCTCTATATGGCCCTTCCTTTAGAGTCGAATTATTTGATTTTATTAGCGACACAGGTATTTTAGATGGTCTAGATGTTGGTACTATCTGGGAGACTCCTGTTCGTGAAAGTATCGAAGCCCATAGTAAAACGGGAGAACTCGTTCTTTATGCTTATGTAGAAGAATATGCAGGCATGATTGAAGAAATCCTTCAATCTTATGAAGATAAAAAAGTTGTGCTTTATACTGCATCTCCAGTATGCTATAGCATTTTGACACGTTTGTATCCGATGGCTCAAATTATTAATCAATGGCCTCATCGTAGCTATTTTGATCATATCTTTACAGGGACGGTTGGTATGTTCCAATCATCTGAAGATATTGTGGAAGAAGTGGCTAATGGTTTACATAATCTTGTTCCAGAAGGAACTGCACAATTATTCTTGCCTGCTACAATGGCACAAAACCAATTGGGCTTGAATAATATGGCATTGCAATTCTTTTTGAATCAAAAGCGTGTAGAAGCGATTCGTGAATGGACACCATTAGGGGCTTACGAAATTGTATATGGCAAATATGATGTTAAAAAAATGCGTGTTGGTCTACGTGAACGCGTAGGAGAAGAATGGAAAACGATTAACTATATTCCATTGCCTCATGGTGTGTTCGCTCAATTGCCAGTGTTTACCGTATTAAATTATGGCTTGTCTTTACGTTCTATTTTGCTACCAGGCGGTCAAACTGATGTAGCCTTAGGACAAGATGGTATTTACTGTATCGACAGCCGAGTTTCTGAATTAGGTTGTAATGCTCTTGTTGAAAATGGCGCTTATTTCCTTACATTTAAACGTCATGCAGATCATGTAGATGTAGATATTACTACAGAAGTACCAAAAGAGGATATTTATTGGATGTTCCCAGATGCTGAATTAGCCTATATGTGGTATGCATACTTCTGTAGCACTATTGGTCAAACATTGATTCAAGAAGTTTCCATGCTCGTTCAAACAGATGAGTCATTCGGTTATATGCTTAGCAGCGTACGCCGACGCGTATTAGATGTTAACGACGAAGCTCAACTAATCACATCTGTTCAAGCCGCTGATGAAGCGTATATCAAGGCTGTGACAGCAGCGACAGAAGATTGGAAATCTACAGTAGATGAATTAGGTGCTCAAGTTATGCCACCAACAACATCTATTGATATTGAAGATTATAGCGATTATAAAAACTAATTGTAAAAGTCCGATATTTAGTTTAAAATATATCGTATCCTAAAAAATATAAACTACTAAATATAGTAGGTATGAAACATACTACACGAATGTGTAAGAAAGGAGGATTCATGGCTGTTATTAATTTTGAAATCTTCAAAGTTATTGGTACTTTATCTGAAGATAAAGATGGTTGGAAAAAACAATTAACATGTACTAGCTGGGGCAAATATAATCCTAAGTTTGACCTTCGTGCTTGGGATAGTGAATATACAAGCATGAAAAAGGGTATTACCCTTTCTTTAGAGGAGCTCATCGCATTGCGTGACATCCTTAATGAAAGTGACTTAGAGACCATCCTAGCTGAGTCTATTGAAGAAAAGCAAGCATCCAAGGAATAGTATTGGCAACTTGCATTTGTGCATATGTCATGCTATAATCTATAAGAATAATATTGATTGTCGGAAAGAGGTGTATAGAATGAAACAAGGTATTCATCCAGACTATAAAGAAGCTACAATAACTTGCGGTTGTGGCAACACATTCAAAACTGGCTCTGTAAAAGAAGACCTTCGTGTAGACGTTTGCTCCAAATGCCATCCGTTCTTCACTGGTCAACAACGCGCAGCTCAAGCTCGTGGTCGTATTGAACAATTTAACAAACGTTACGGCAAATAATTTGTCATGTAATGTAGCATCTATTGGCAGGGCTATGGGCTCTGCCTCTATTTGTTTATGAGAGGAGCTCTTGTGAACACAGAACGTATTAAAAAGTTTGTCGGTGGACAAGCTGTGATCGAAGGTGTCATGATGAGGGGGCCTGGTGTTACAGCAACAGCTGTACGAGAACCATCAGGAACCATTGTAGTTCAAAAAGAGCCTACAAAATCTATTGCTGACACATATCCAATTTTGAAAAAACCATTTCTTCGGGGCTGTGTGGCCCTCTATGAATCTCTAGTCATTGGCATGAAGGCATTGTCCTTCTCCGCTAAAGCCGCTGGCGATGAAGAGGAAGAAATGTCTAATAGTGAAATTGCCATTACTATGGTTATTTCCACCATATTTGCGATAGCTGTATTTTTGGCATTGCCTACATTTATCGTAAAATTTATTCCTGGTGTACAGGATAATCATGTAGTATTAAATCTCATTGAAGGTGTCATTCGTTTAGTTCTTTTTCTACTCTACATTTGGGGTATTGGTCTTACGAAGGATATTCAACGAGTTTTCCAATATCATGGGGCAGAGCATAAAACAATTCATACCTATGAATTAGATTTGCCTCTTACAGTAGAAAACGTTCGTCAACAAAGTCGTTTACATGCTCGATGTGGTACAAACTTCTTACTCATCGTTATGGTGGTGAGTATCTTTGTATTTGCTTTTTTAGGTTGGCCTAATTTGTTAGAACGTATTCTGAGCCGCGTACTTCTCATGCCAGTAGTGGCAGGTATTGCGTACGAGGTTATTCGTCTTGCTGGTCGTAGTGAGCATTCCTTTGTGAAAGCTCTTATCAAACCAGGTCTTGCATTACAGTACATGACCACACGTGAACCAGAAGATGATCAAATTGAAGTCGCTATACGAGCTCTTGAAGAGGTTCGCCCTTCTGAGAGTGATGCATATGAAGAGGAATAAACATGTTAGTAGATAAATTACAAGTTATTGAAGATAAATTTATGGACCTGGAGCAGCGCATCAGTGACCCTGAAGTGATTGCACGCCAAGATGAATGGCGTAAATTAACACGTCAACATGCTCAATTATCTGAAACAGTTGAAACATTCCGTACTTATAAAAAAGTATTAGCTGGTATTGATGAAGCTATGGAAGTTATTGAAGATAAATCCATGGACGAAGAATTCCGAGAAATGGCACAAGAGGAATTGAAAGAGTTAAAACCTCAAAAAGAGGAATTGGAAGAAAAGTTGCAAGTTCTATTATTGCCTAAGGATCCTAATGATGATAAAAATATTATCATCGAAATTCGCGGGGGCGCTGGCGGTGATGAAGCTGCATTATTTGCAGGCGACTTGTTCCGAATGTACACAAAATATGCGGAAAGCCAAGGCTGGCGTTGTGAGATTATCGATGCTAATGAACCAGAGCTTGGTGGCTTTAAAGAGGTTATTTTCTCTGTGGATGGTGAAAATGTATACTCTAAGATGAAATTTGAATCTGGTGTACATCGTGTACAACGTGTACCGGCTACAGAAACACAAGGCCGTGTACATACATCTACAGTTACAGTAGCCGTATTGCCAGAGATGGAAGATGTTGATATTGAAGTTAATGAAAAAGATTTAAAAATTGATACATATCGTGCGAGTGGTGCCGGTGGTCAGCATATCAATAAAACTGAGTCTGCTGTTCGTATTACACACTTACCATCTGGTATCGTTGTAGCGTGTCAAGATCAACGATCTCAATTACAAAACCGTGAAAAAGCTATGCGTGTATTACGTGCTAAGTTACAGGATCAAGCTGAACAAGAGGCCATTTCTAGTATGGCTGCAGATCGTAAGAGTCAAGTCGGTACAGGTGATCGTAGTGAACGTATTCGCACCTATAACTATCCACAAGGACGCGTTACAGATCATCGTATTAACTTAACATTATATAAATTAGATGCTATTTTAAATGGCGATCTTGATGAAATTATTCAAGCCTTAAATGCTGCAGACCAAGCGGCAAAAATGCAGGAGGCCAATACAAATGCATAAGGAGATTTGGACAATCGGTCGTATTCTCCAGTGGACAGAGCAGTACTTTCAAAGCAAGGAGATGGATACACCTCGACTTGATGGGGAAGTACTGCTTTCTCACGTTTTAGGTAAAGATCGGATTTATCTATATACCCATTATGACCAACCGCTTATTCAAGACGAGCTCGATGCCTTTAGGCCTCTCGTTCAACAACGGGCTAAGGGGCATTGTGTAGCGGCTATCATTGGTGAAAAGGACTTTATGGGGTTGACCTTTAAGGTGAATGATAAGGTATTGATTCCACGACCTGATACGGAAACCTTGATTGAGCATGTACTAGGTACTTATCCAAAAGATAGTAATGTGCGTATTCTTGATGTATGCACAGGCCCTGGGACAATATTATTAAGTCTATTACATTATTTGCCAAATGCTAGTGGTGTTGGTTTAGATATCTCCACAGATGCTTTACTGGTGGCACGCGAAAATGGTGAGTCCTTTAATTTAGCTGACCGAGTACAATTTATGGAATCAGATATGTTCTCCACTTTATATGGAAAAGAGGAAAAATTTGATCTTATTGTTTCTAATCCTCCATACATTCGAACTGGTGATTTAAAGATGTTGTCTCCAGATGTATTAAATGAGCCTCATATTGCATTATTTGGTGGAGAGGATGGACTTCAATTTTATCGAATCTTAGCTAAAGAATGTAGAAATTATTTAAACGCTAATGGCCGTGTGGTGTTTGAAGTAGGCTTTGACCAAGCAGAAGAGGTAGGTGCTTTATTGCAAGAAACAGGTCAATATTCGAATATTCAATTTATAGCTGACCTCGGTGGTCATAACCGCGTAGTGACAGCTGTATATGAGGGCTAATATGGATACTAAAATCATTACAAATCCATCAGAACAAGATATAGATACTTTGGCCCGTGCTTTGCGCAATGGTGAATTGGTATCTATACCAACCGAAACTGTATACGGGTTAGGTGCTAATGGTCTAGATCCAGAGGCGATGGATAAAATCTATGCTGCCAAAGGACGGCCTTCTGATAATCCACTTATTTTGCATGTTCCTAATAGTGAAAGCATAAAACCTTTGGTAACAGAAATTTCTGCTACGGCGCAAGCCTTAATGGATACATTCTGGCCAGGACCATTAACGATTACATTGCCTAAATCTGATTTAGTGCCAGATCGTGCTACAGGTGGCTTACCTCGTGTGGCGTTGCGTTGCCCTGATCATAAGGTATGCCGCGCATTATTAGAATGTGCCGGTGTACCTGTAGCGGCTCCTAGTGCCAATATATCTGGACGTCCAAGTCCTACAACAGCACAAGATGTTTACCATGATATGAAGGGCCGTATTTCCTATATTTTAGATGCTGGTCCATGTACGATTGGTGTAGAGTCAACTGTAGTAGAAGTCCATGATGATAAGGTCATTATATTGAGACCTGGTGGAATTACAAAAGCTCAACTTGAAGGTGTTGTGTCTACAGTTGAGTATGATACTGCTCTAGTTAATGCTACCACTAAGCCAAAGGCTCCCGGGATGAAATATACGCATTATGCACCTGATGCACCTATGACAGTTGTTGTAGGTAATCCAGAGGACATAGCATCTATGTTTAAGGAGCTTTCAGAAGGCATAGAAGGTCCCATAGGGTGTTTGGTAAGTCATGAAACGTATAACTTGATTAAAGAGGATGGACGATTTATGTGCCATTGTTTTGGCCATCATGGAGATGCGTTAGCATTGGGGCACGACTTTTATAAAAGTCTATTACATTTTAATGAAAATCATGTTACGCTAATCCTAGCAGAAGGTGTTGATGATGATGGTTTCGGTGTTGCCATTATGAATCGAATGGAAAAAGCATCGAGTCATCATATCATTTATAAGTAAATTTACTAGCATAAAGATGTCCACTGATAATAGAAAAATGTCTTTACATATTGGATAGATTTGCTATAATGTATAAAGTAATCACAAAATGTGATTGAGTAAGGATGTTATTATGAACATTTTATTTGTATGTACCGGTAACACTTGCCGCAGCCCAATGGCTGAAGGTATTACACGGGCCCTTGCAGCGGAGAAACATAAGGATGTTATAACTGTATCAGCTGGTTTATTTGCCGCTTATGGAGCAAAACCAACTGAACAAGCCGTAGTAGCTGTCCGTTCCATTGCAGATATTTCCAACCATGAATCGAGACCCTTAACGATGGAACTCGTAAATGCAGCAGATCTTATTCTTGGTATGACGAAAGATCACAAATCTGTACTACTTCGCCAATTCCCCTTTGAGGAAGGTAAAATTAAAACAATTTCCGAGTGGGGTGGTCTAGATGGTGATGTTACGGACCCATATGGATCTGACCAAACCGTATATAATCAATGTGCGGAACAAATTTATCACTTAGTAGAGGCTGGTCTTACATCAGTGCCTCAGAAGGCGTAGGAGATGAAATTATGAAAGTTGCAATCGGTTGTGATCATGGCGGATTAAATCTTAAGGAATCTGTTAAAGAAGTATTGAGTGCATTGGGACATGAAGTAGAGGATTTTGGTTGTTATTCAGCTGAGTCTTGCGACTATCCTGATATTGCAGTACCTGTAGCAAATGCAGTTGTATCTGGTCAAGCTGATCGCGGTATTTTGATTTGTGGTACTGGTATCGGTATTGGTATTGCAGCAAATAAGATAGCGGGTATTCGCGCTGCTCTTTGTCATGATACATTTTCCGCTCACGCATGTCGTGAACATAATGATGCGAATATCCTTACTATGGGTGAACGCGTTATTGGACCAGGCCTTGCAAACGATATTGTAACCATTTTTATGGAAACAGAATTTGAAGGTGGACGTCACGCACGCCGTGTAGAGAAAATAAAAGCATTAGAGAAATAATACATCATTACTTTATAGATAGTTGTTCTATATGAGGAGGATACTCATGAGTTTCTTAGAAAAACAAGACCCTAATATTCAAGCTGTTATCAACCAAGAGTTAGCACGCCAACGCGATAAATTAGAAATGAT
This sequence comes from Veillonella parvula, assembly GCF_036456085.1. Taxonomy (NCBI): domain Bacteria; kingdom Bacillati; phylum Bacillota; class Negativicutes; order Veillonellales; family Veillonellaceae; genus Veillonella; species Veillonella parvula. Next base: position 356,185 of record NZ_CP138632.1, read on the forward strand.
TGCTTCTGAAAATTTTGTTTCTCAAGCTGTAATGGAAGCTCAAGGTAGCGTATTGACTAACAAATATGCAGAAGGGTATCCTGGCAAACGCTATTATGGCGGTTGTGAAAATGTTGATGTTATTGAAACATTGGCTATCGAACGTGCAAAACGCCTGTTCGGTGCAGAACATGCTAATGTACAACCTCACTCTGGTTCTCAAGCAAACTTTGGCGTGTATTTCGCATTATTACAACCAGGTGATACTATTGTGGGTATGAACTTGTCCCACGGCGGTCATTTGACTCATGGTTCTCCAGTTAACGTATCTGGTACATATTTCAATGTAGTACCTTATGGTGTAGATGTTGAAACACAACAAATCGACTACGATGAGTTCCGTAAAATTGTATTAGAAGCAAAACCTAAGTTGATTATCGCTGGTGGTAGTGCTTATAGCCGTCAAATCGACTTTAAGAAAATGGCTGAAGTGGCACACGAAGTAGATGCTATTTTCATGGTAGATATGGCTCACTTTGCTGGACTTGTAGCAGCTGGTTTACATCCAAACCCTGTGGAATATGCAGATATCGTTACTACAACAACTCATAAAACATTGCGTGGCCCTCGTGGTGGTATGATTCTTTGCAAAGAAAAGTATGCTAAAGCAATCGATAAAGCCATCTTCCCTGGCATCCAAGGTGGTCCTTTGATGCATGTTATCGCTGCTAAAGCTGTAGCATTTGGTGAAGCTTTACAACCTGAGTTCAAAGTATATGCACAACAAGTCATCGACAATGCAAAAGCGTTGGCTGCAGCATTACAAGAAAAGGGCTTAACAATTGTTTCTGGCGGTACAGATACTCATGTTATGCTTGTAGATGTTCGTAATACTGGTTTAACTGGTAAAGAAGCTGAACACTTACTCGATGAAGTAGGTATTACATGTAATAAAAATACAATTCCATTTGATCCAGCTAGCCCATTTGTAACAAGCGGTATTCGTCTTGGTACGCCAGCTCTTACAACACGTGGTTTGCAAGTGAAAGATATGGAAGAAATTGCCGATATTATTGCAGTGGTTCTTAAAAATCCTGAGGATAAATCGGTCCATGAAGAAGCTAGTAAACGTGTTGCTGCACTTTGTGAAGCGTATCCATTGTACTAATCGATTGTATTAATATTAAATATATATTTATAGTCCTATAAGTTTATAGGTAGTGTAAAAGGGGTGTGCCATCGGCACATCCCTTTCAATATTTTTATGGCATGATTTTCTAATCTGTGATAGAGTAAATATGATAGTTAATCGCTAGAATGGGATATGTATATTGTTTTATAGGAGGACAGTCATGAAAGTTAATGTTATGACACATCCATTGATTCAACACAAAGTTACATTGATGCGTGACGTACAAACAGGCTCTAAAGATTTCAGAGAACTACTTGATGAAATTACTATGTTGATGGGGTATGAAATTACACGCAACTTACCACTTGAGGATGTGGAGGTAGAAACACCACTAACTAAAATGACTGGCAAACGAATTGCAGGTAAAAAACTGGGTATTATTCCAATTCTTCGCGCTGGTCTAGGTATGGTAAATGGTATGCTTAGTTTAATTCCAACTGCAAAAGTTGGTCATATTGGTTTGTACCGTGATCCTGAAACTTTGAAACCAGTAGAATACTACTGTAAACTACCATCTGACGTAGGGGAACGCGACTTCATCGTAACTGATCCAATGCTTGCTACTGGTGGTAGTGCAGCCGCAGCGATTACATTGCTAAAAGAAAAAGGTGCTAAACATATTAAATTAATGTGCTTAGTAGCTGCTCCTGAAGGGGTAGAAGCAGTAAATAAAGAACATCCTGATGTTCCTATTTATGTAGCAGCACTTGATGAAAAGCTTAATGATCATGGTTACATCTTGCCTGGCTTAGGGGATGCTGGTGACCGTATCTTCGGTACAAAATAAAATACAATAAAACGACATATTAGAATATAATAAGGGGACATGGCGACATATTATTAGATTTGAAATAATAACAAATTATCTAAGGCGTATGTCGTTTTCTCTTATTTAGGGTTGAATAAAAATTACATAAGGTATACAATACAAGTGTAAAAGTATTTTTTTATTTTAGGTGGGACGGATTTTGTTCACATGGGACGAAAAACGATTCATGTAATCCCAACGGGTAAAGGAGGGACCCGATGAACGAATTTCTAATGATATGTGAACGTATTGTTCCTGAAATTGTTAGTGTATTGAAGGAGCGATACAAAATACTAAACCACCTTGTTTATGAAGAGCCTATAGGCCGTAGAACATTAGCTACCGCAACGGATCTTCCAGAGCGAACCGTACGAAGTCATATTGAGTTAATGCGTGCTAATGGTCTTGTAGACATTTATAAACCAGGGATTTTTCTCACTGATGAGGGACATGCAATTGTTCCGAAGTTACGAAATTTTTTAAATGAGCTAGATCGTATTAACGAGCTAGAACATCGATTGACTGAAGCACTTCATATCGATAGAGTTGTTATTACACCTACAGAAGGAACCTTGATGGTTAAAAAGTTAGGTTTTACAGCGGCAAAGTTATTGCAAGACCTATTGAAACCTAATGCAGTAGTAGCCATCAGTGGCGGTAGCACCATGGCAGCAATAGCTGAAGAAATGCCTATCTTACCTTTCAATCCTACTGTGGTACCAGCCCGTGGTGGCGTTGGTGAAGTAGTGGAATACCAAGCTAATGTAATTGCTTCGGTGCTTGCTGAACGACTAAGTGGTTCCTATAAGATGCTCCATTTACCTGATGGACTTTCACAAGACTCATTACATATGCTCATGACTTGTGAACCACAAATTAAAGAAATTGGAGACCTCATTAGTAGGACTGACGTACTATTATTTGGTATTGGTACTGCAATGCGCATGGCGGATCAGCGCCATATTGCCGATGATGTGCGTAAGCAGTTGGTAGATAATCATGCGGTAGGTGAAGCACTTGGTCAATATTGTGACATTGAGGGTAAGTTAATTTATTCTACCAATAATATTGGTTTATCACTTCCCGATGTAGTAAAGGTTCCCAATGTTATTGCTGTAGCTGGTGGACAAGAAAAAGCGAGCGCTATTATAGGTGTGATGCGAGCTTGTCAGAAAGGTATACTTATCATTGATGAGCAAGCAGCCGAAGGTATGCGTCAATTGTTACAAATTTCTGCCTTATAGGCGAATTAGTAGTTATAAATTTTAGTTTGAATTTGGTTAGAATTTTTGTTATTAGGAGGATCTAACAATGGCAGTAAAAGTTGGTATTAACGGATTTGGTCGTATTGGTAAATGTGTAGTTCGCGCAGCGATTAATAATCCTGATGTGGATGTAGTGGCAATTAATGCAACTGGTGATAATGAAGGTACTGCATTATTGTTAAAATACGATTCCGTACACGGTACAATTCCTAATGAAGTAACATTTGATGAAGAAAATATCTACGTTGATGGTAAAAAAATCCGTGTATTCCATGACCGCGACGCTTCTAAATTACCATGGTCTGAAGAAGGCGTAGAAATTGTTATGGAATGTACTGGTAAATACCGTGATGCAGAGGAAGCAAAGGTTCATTTGAATCAACCTACTGTAAAAAAAGTATTAATCTCTGCACCTGGTAAAAACGAAGACTTAACTATGGTTATGGGTGTTAACCAAGATATGTATGATCCTGCAAAACATCACATTATCTCTAATGCATCTTGTACAACAAATTGCTTGGCTCCATTTGCTAAAGTATTATGTGATGAATTCGGTATCAAACGCGGTATGATGACTACAATTCATTCCTACACTAATGACCAAAAAATTCTTGATGCACGTCATAAAGACCCTCGCCGTGCTCGTGCTGCAGCAATGTCCATCATTCCTACAACAACTGGTGCAGCGAAAGCTGTTGCTAAAGTATTGCCTCAATTAAAAGGTAAATTAGATGGTTTTGCATTGCGCGTTCCTACTCCAGACGTATCTGCTACAGATCTTGTTTGCGAACTTGAAAAACCGGCTACTAAAGAAGAAATCAACGAAGCATTTCGCAAAGCAGCAGCCGGTGAATTAAAAGGTATTCTTGGTGTATCTGATGTACCATTGGTATCCTGTGATTTCAGCTCTGATCCTCGTAGCTCCATTGTTGATGCTGATTTGACAATGGTTATGGATGGCAACATGGTAAAAGTTGTTTCTTGGTATGACAACGAATGGGGTTACTCCGAACGTCTTATCGACATGGCCGCATTTGTAGCAAGCAAAGGCTTATAATCAGGAGGCTTTGATGAAACAAACAATTGAAGGTTTACAAGTAGCTAATAAAACAGTATTTGTTCGTGTTGATTTTAATGTTCCTATGAAAGATGGTGTCATCACTGATGACACTCGTATTCGTAGTGCATTACCTACTATCAATTACTTAATCGAAAAAGGGGCAAAGGTTATCCTTGCTTCTCACTTTGGTCGTCCTAAGGGAGAACGCAAACCAGAAATGTCTTTGGCACCATGTGCTAAGCATTTATCTGACCTTATCAACAAGCCTGTAGCATTCGTAGATGACTGTATTGGTCCTAAAGTTGAAGAAGCTGTAAAAGCATTACAATCTGGTGATGTATTGATGCTTGAAAATTTGCGTTACCACAATGAAGAAACTAAAAATGACCCTGAGTTTGCTAAGCAATTGGCATCTCTTGCAGATGTTGCTATCAATGATGCGTTTGGTGTATCTCACCGTAATGCGGCATCTGTAGTCGGTATTGCTGATTATATCCCTATGGCAGCAGGTTTCTTGCTCAAAAAAGAAATTGACGCATTAAGTGCAGCTATAGTACATCCCAAAACACCTATGGCAGCTATTATTGGTGGCGCGAAAGTTACAGATAAAATCTCCGTTATTTCTAACTTATTGCCTAAAGTTGATGTAATGATCATCGGCGGTGGTATGGCTAATGCGTTCATTAAAGCGCAAGGTTGCAATATTGGTAGCTCCTTATTTGAAGAAGGTCAAGAAGTTATCGCTACAGACCTTGTTATGGAAGCTCGTGTAGCAGGTGCTAAATTACTAACACCTATTGATGCTGTAGTAGCAGATGCTTTCAGCAACGATGCTAATACTAAAATCGCTGATGTTGATCAAATCGAAGATGGCTGGATGATATTAGATATTGGGCCTAAAACCCGCGAACTTTATGTAGAAGCATTGGCGCCAATGAAGACTATTATTTGGAATGGTCCTATGGGCGTATTTGAAATGGAAAACTTTGCAGCTGGTACAAATGCAGTAGCGAAAGCTGTAGCTGAATCTGATGCGATGACTATCGTTGGTGGTGGCGACTCTGTAGCAGCCATTGAAAAAAGTGGTTTAGCAGATAAAATTAGCCACATCTCCACAGGTGGCGGTGCATCTTTAGAATTCTTAGAAGGCAAAATCCTACCGGGTATTGCTGCATTGTCCGAGGCATAATATGAGAAAACCCATTATTGCAGGGAATTGGAAAATGAATGGCACCATTGCATCTGGATCAATTCTGATCGAAGCGTTTAACAGCGTGTTACAAGATATGGAATTGTCCTGTGATGTAGTTGTATGTCCGCCTTTTACAGCTATCGAACGTGCTGTAGTATTGACGAAAAATACAGCTATTGAAGTAGGTGCACAAACTATGGATTATCATGATGCTGGTGCGTTTACTGGTGAGATTTCACCACTTATGCTTACAGAAGTAGGCGTTAATTATGTAATCATCGGTCACTCTGAGCGCCGTGAATATTATGGCGAAACAGATGAGACCGTTAATGCAAAAATTAAAAGTGCATTTCATCATAATTTGAATCCTATTGTCTGTGTTGGTGAAAGTTTAGAACATCGTGAAACGGGTCATACACTTGATTGGATTACGTCTCAACTAAAAGGGGCTTTGGCTGATATTCCGAAAGAACAAGTCAGTCAATTAATCATTGCGTACGAACCAATTTGGGCTATCGGTACGGGCAAGACAGCAACGGCTGATCAAGCTGAAGAGGTATGCAAAGAAATCCGCAATTACATTCGATCTTTATATGATAATGAAACTGCCGATGCAGTACGCATCCAGTATGGTGGTAGCGTTAAATCAGAAAATGCACTAGAAATCCTTGGAGAGCCTAATATTGACGGTGCTCTCGTAGGTGGTGCATCACTTGTGGTCGATGAATTTATTGATATTATTAAAGCTGCAAACCAAGTAAGCGCTTAATATGAGGTTACAAATGGCTAAATTAGAGGCTCCCGTAATGCTAGTCATCCTAGATGGCTTTGGCTTGGGGGATAAATCAGACACAACCAATGCTGTAGTACAGGCGAAGCCGCTCTGTTTTAATCGATTATGGGATATGTATCCACATACAACATTAGAAGCATCAGGGCTTGCGGTAGGCCTTCCAGAAGGTCAAATGGGAAATTCTGAAGTTGGCCATTTAAATCTTGGCTCTGGTCGCATAGTGTATCAAGATTTGACTCGTATTACTAAAGATGTCGAGTCTGGTGAGTTTTATAATCGCCCTGTTATGAAGGAACTATACGAAGTAGCTAAGAAGCAAAGCTTACATCTTATAGGCCTAGTTTCAGATGGCAATGTGCATTGCTCCTTAGATCATATTAAGGCAGTCATCAAGGGGGCTCATGATAATGGAATCGAGCATGTGTATGTCCATGCTTTGCTCGATGGTCGTGATGTAGCTCCACAATGTGCACAAGGCTATTTAAAGGACTTAGAAACGTATATGGCTGATCTCAATTGTGGTAAAATTGCTACAGTTAGTGGTCGCTATTATGCAATGGACCGCGATAATCGTTGGGACCGCGTTGAATTGGCATATAATGCCATCGTACATGGTCAAGGTGAAATAGCTACATCTGCATGTGAAGCAGTGCAACAGTCTTATGATAAAGATGCGGCAGATGAGTTTGTACTTCCTACGGTGATTGATGCTGCAGGGACTATCAAAGATGGAGATGCGGTTATATTCTGTAACTTCCGCCCAGACCGTGGTCGTGAACTTACAAAGGCACTAGTGTTACCTGATTTTGATGGCTTTAAACGGGAGCCACTATCTATATATATGGCAACTATGACAAAATACGAGGATGGTTTGCCCGTACATATTGTGTATCAAAAGGATACATTATCTGAAACATTAGGTGAAGTTCTAAGTACAGGTGGTTATCGCCAATTGCGCATCGCGGAAACAGAAAAGTATGCTCATGTTACATATTTCTTTAATGGCGGTGAAGAGGAACCCTTTGAAGGGGAGGACCGCATTCTCGTAAAATCCCCTCAAGTGGCCACCTATGATTTACAACCAGAAATGAGCGCTTATGAAGTGACCGATAAGGTTGTACAAGCAATACAAGATGAAACATATGACATGATCATCTTGAACTTTGCAAATCCAGATATGGTTGGTCATACTGGTAGCTTTGAAGCTGCCGTTAAAGCGGTTCAAGCAGTAGATACTTGTTTAGGTCGTATCGTGGAGGCTATTCGTAGCAAGAAAGGTCATCTGTTAGTTACAGCAGATCATGGTAATGCAGAGCTTATGGTTAACCATGAAACAGGTAAGGTACATACGGCACATACAACGAACTTGGTTCCTTTAATTTTAATGAGCGACAGTTTAAAAACAGCTACATTAGAAGCTGGTAAATTATGTGACATTGCTCCTACATTATTAGATTTAGCTGGGATACAACAACCAAAAGCTATGACAGGTCACAGCTTGGTACATAAAGCATAATATGGAGCTTTCACTATATTAGTAGTTAATTAGAGTTATAAGCCTATAAGGTTTAGCTCAATATATATAATGGCTGTCAGATGGCAGTTATTCCATTAGATTATATGAGGTGAAAAAATGGCAGTAATTGAACAAGTCATTGCAAGAGAGATTTTAGATTCCCGCGGTAATCCAACAGTTGAAGTTGAAGTATGTTTAGAAGATGGTACTATTGCGACAGCAGCTGTTCCATCTGGTGCTTCCACAGGTATGTTTGAAGCCGTAGAATTACGGGATGGAGATAAATCCCGTTACTCCGGTAAAGGTGTTTTAAAAGCTATCGATAATGTAAATGCTAAAATTGGTCCTGCACTTATCGGTTATGACGCTACAGAACAAGTGGCAATCGATAACTTGATGTTGCAACTTGACGGTACAGACAATAAATCTAACCTTGGTGCAAATGCAATTCTTGGCGTATCCATGGCAGTAGCTCGTGCGGCGGCTGAATCTTTGGACTTGCCATTATTTGTATATCTTGGTGGCTTCAATGCTAAAGAGTTGCCAGTTCCTATGATGAATATCTTGAATGGTGGCGCACATGCAGATAACAACGTAGATATTCAAGAATTCATGATCATGCCTGTAGGCGCAAAATCTTTTGCAGAAGCTCTTCGTAGCTGTGCAGAAGTATATCACACCTTGAAATCCGTACTTCACAGTAAAGGTCTTAGCACTGCAGTAGGCGACGAAGGTGGTTTCGCACCTAACTTGTCATCTAATGAAGAAGCATTAGAAGTAATCTGTGAAGCTATTAAAGCTGCTGGTTATGAACCAGGAAAAGATTTCAAATTGGCACTTGATTCTGCATCTTCTGAATTCTACGAAGATGGTAAATACAATCTAGCTGGCGAAGGCAAAGTTAAAACAGCTGCTGAAATGGTAGACTTTTACGAATACCTAGTAGGTAAATATCCAATCGTATCCATCGAAGATGGTCTTGCTGAAGAAGATTGGGAAGGCTGGAAATTGTTGACAGACCGCCTTGGTGACCGCGTACAACTTGTTGGTGATGATTTATTTGTAACTAACACAAAACGTTTGGCTCGTGGTATTGAGCTTGGTGTAGGTAATTCTATTCTTGTAAAAGTTAACCAAATCGGTACTCTCACTGAAGCATTCGATGCTATGGAACTTGCTAAACGCGCTGGTTATACTTGCGTGGTATCTCACCGTTCTGGTGAAACTGAAGATACATTCATTGCTGATATCGCTGTAGCTGTAAATGCTGGTCAAATCAAGACTGGTGCACCGGCTCGTTCTGAACGTGTAGCAAAATATAATCAATTACTTCGCATTGAAGAAATGTTATACGAAACAGCTCAATATAAAGGTAATGACGTTTTTTATAACTTAAAATAGGATACGTTATATCTAATAGTCCAATAAGGGCGCCCTTTGGGGCGCCTTTTTTGTATGTCTAAAAAAGAAAAGTTTTCGCTTCGTGGATTTTTAAAAATAAAAGAGGGATTTAGGGGTTGATGTCGAAACCTATAACGCCATACGCTAGTGTGAGGTAAAAACATACCGCAAGGTATTGGAGGTGACCATGTATGTAGACGTAACATTAGACGATATTATCTTGTATGCCTTAGAGCACCATGTAAGTGATATCCACTTTGATCCCGTTGAAAGGGGTGCTCATGTTCGGTTGCGACAAGATGGACTGCTGCAACATTACATGACTGTATCATTTGAAGAAGCTGAACTCATTATCAACCGTATTAAGGTTTGTAGCTCTCTAGATATTAGCGAGAAGCGTTTACCACAAGATGGGCGTTGGTCTTGGAGTCATAAAAATAAGTCTGTAACGATGCGTGTATCTACATTGCCCAGCTTATACGGAGAAACCTTAGTATGTCGCCTTATGGGAAATGAAGGGAGTCATAAAGACTTAAAAGAATTAGGCATGCAGCCGGATATCTTTGAGCACATTGAACAATTATTAAAACGTCCTTATGGATTATTACTTATCTGTGGACCTACAGGCAGTGGTAAGACAGCTACTTTATATGCCATGCTTCGCATGTTAAATTTAGACGAAACTAAGCTTATCTGTCTTGAAGATCCTGTAGAAGCCGAAATCAAAGGGGCTATACAAATTGGTATTAATGAAAAGATTGGATTTACCTTTGCCAAAGGTCTTCGCTCTGTATTACGGCAAGATCCAGATACGATTATGATTGGTGAAATTAGGGATAAGGAGACCGCAGAGTTAGCCGTTAAGTCTGCTTTAACGGGGCATCGCGTATTATCTACTATACATACCAATACAGCTATAGGCGTTGTAACGCGACTCATGGATATGGGCGTAGAGCCGTACTTAATACGGGCTACTTTAATGGGGGCTATTGCACAACGGCTAGTACGAAAATTCGATGGTACAGAATATCAGGGACGGACTGCTCTATTTGAATACTTAGAAATACCAGCTAATTCAGCTCATTGGGACGAATTAGAAACACATTTATTATTGTCATTAGAAGAGTCTGCTCGTAAGGCCGTATCTCAGCATGTTACATCTATAGAGGAGGTGCATCGTTGTGGACTCATGCTGTAAGAGTGAAAGTTTAGAAACTATTGTAGAAAATGCAATACAACTATCATCAACAGATATTCATCTACAATGTGGTCAGCCTATCTATTTGCGACATGGTGATGGATTAAAGGCTACTTCATTTATGTGTACTACAGAATTAATCGAGGATATATTGCGCCGTTGCGGTATAGCATCCTATGAATGGCAGTCTCTTGATGAGGCTTGTTCCTGTTGTGGTGTGCGTATCCGTGTTCATCTATATCGAGCTAATCAGACCATATGCGGTACATTGCGATTACTTTGTCATCAGCAACTTAAGTTAGATGATAATAGTGAAGGTCAGTTATTACAAAAGCTATGTGAAGCACATGATGGTCTATTGCTTGTTTGTGGCCCTACAGGCAGTGGTAAAAGTTTTACCTTAGCTTGTTGTATTGATTATATAAATCAGACTATGGAGCGTCACATTATTACCTTAGAAGACCCTATCGAATTTGAGTTTGTATCTAAAAAGTCTTTAATACATCAACGACAATTAGGTGCTGATATTAATACTATGTCAGATGGTATTCGAGATGCTTTACGAGAGGATCCGGATGTCATTATGGTAGGCGAACTTCGAGATCGTGAAACCCTTGAAGCGGCACTTCATGCGGCAGAGACTGGTCACCTTGTAATGGCGACTATGCATACACAGCGTGCAGTGATGGCGGTTCATCGCATGATTTCTCTATTTCCTGGGGAGCAGCAAGAAGAGATACGTAATCAAATATCTCAAGTGTTACGAGCCGTTATATGTCAGCGTTTACTTCGATGGAATAAAAAGTTCATTACCATTCGTGATATTTTGCTAAATACCCATGCAGTAGCAAATTTGATACGGACCCGTAAGGAACCACAAATCATATCTATTCAAGAAACGCAACTACCGATGAAAACATTAGAAATGGCTGTGCGAGATGTAAAGGCACAATATGGAGCCCAACAGCAATTGCATACCTTGCTTGATCAACAATTATCGTAGGTGAATATATGGAGGCTTATGAATATGTCGTAAAAAATAATCAAAATGAAACAGAAAAAGGTTTGATGTGGGGGGATTCAGAACAAGAAATTGCAATACGGTTAAAACGAGATGGTTATAGAATTTATAAAATATCGTTGCAGGATAAAAGAAAGAAACATAAATGGAATCATACTATGGTGGTAGATGTGACTTATCAATTAGGTCTACTCATTGAATCTGGTGTTCCATTACGGCGAGCCTTACAGTTGCTCTGCCAGGGGAAACGAGGACTACTCTATACAGCTTTATATGAATCCATAGAGCGTGGTCAGACTTTATCACAGGCTTTACGAAGTGAAGGATGTCCTCCTATTGCTTTGGCTTTACTAGAAAGTGGTGAAGCAGCGGGCACTTTGGGTGAGAGTTTACAATATATATCCCGTCACTATGATTGGGAGAGGCAGCTGAAACAAAAGGTTATGAGTGCTATTTCCTACCCTTTATTTCTTCTTTTAATGATGAATATATTTTTTATAGTTACCATTTTGTTTATTATTCCTTCGTTTGAAAAGGTATTTACTACTATGCATATTACATTACCTTTGATGACGCGAGCTCTTTTTGCATTAGGACAAGGGTTAAAATCGCATCCTCTAATGGTAATAGCTATACATTGTGTTGTAATAGGTTCCTTAGCATTTGCTTATAAACAGCATAGTATAAAGTGTAAAGTACATCGTTGGCTTTGGCTGTTGGCTCACCGATACCAATGGAGTACTTGTGTGTATTATACAAGTATGTTAAAAGTTTGGGCTCTTTTACTAGATTCTGGTATTTCTATCATTCAAACCATGAATATTACTCGCCCTTTGTGGGGGAATATATATGGTGTTGAATGTAGTAAACAAGTGGAAGCAAGATTATTATCAGGACACTCACTGGAAGAAAGTTTACGTAGTGGTCAGATAGGAAACGCTTTTATATGGCAAATGGTGTCCATTGGAGAAGAGAGTGGTGAATTAGTAAAAATGTTAAACCACTGTGGCTGCTACTATGAATCTATACTTTCAAAATATATTGCTCGTTTAGAACGATTATTGGAACCGATTTTACTAACCATAATGGGAATCGGTGTAGCCGTATTAGTTGTATCTGTTATGTATCCCTTATTTACGTCCATTGCCAACTTAGGAGGGCAATAGATAATGTTATTACTTAACTATTAAAAGGAGAATATTATGAAGTCTGTTATGCATATGATTCATGGAGTGAATCATCGATTAGAAATGTGCGGTCAATGGGTCGTAGATCGATTACATATTTCTCGTGTTCGAGAAGGGTTTAAAAAATCGAGAAAAGGCGGATTTACTCTCGTTGAATTAATGGTTGTAGTAGCGGTTATCGCTATATTAGCGGCTATTGCGATGCCACAATTCTTATCTGCTGCGGATAAAGCTCGAAACGCTAAGGAAACAGCAGATATTCAAATTATAAAAAATGCTACTCAATTGTATATGATTGACAAAAATGTCGATACACCTCCAACAGTAGAAAATCTATATAAGGAAGGATATCTTACTGAACATGTTAAGACTGCAAAAGGAAAAGAATACACTATTACTTATGAAGTTGTCAGTGGTGGGACTTCAAAATCTGTTGTTGTTAAAGCACCTAATGAGCCTTAATTAACTTGTATAGATTATGAATTACATACGTTAGTTATATGAAAGGACAAGGTATGAAAGGGACCAATTATGTAATAGGACTTTTTGTATATATAGCATCTATATTGCTACCTGTTATAGTTTCATCAAAAGCAATATCTTATACTCACATTGCTTTGTATGCTGTGTTTTCACTCATCATCATAGCAGGTGCTACCATCGATATGCATTACTATATATTGCCTGATGAAGGGGCATTAGTTCTTGTAATAGGTGGCATTATATATAGCTATATAAATGATCAATCTATGTTAGTAACCTTATTAAGTGTTATCAGCGTAGGTACTATTACATATGGACTTCGTTTGATTAGCCATAAAGGCTTTGGCATAGGCGATATTAAATGGTTTTCTGCTATTGCAATATGGCTAACTCCATGGGAAATTATATGTTTCTTTTACGTAACTTTTTGTGTTGGTTCTCTCTATCTCTTACTCACCGGTTATCGTAATCGATATATCCCATTTGGTCCCTTTCTATGCTTTGGCGGATGGTGTGCCTTACATGGTGGTTCCTATATGGAGGTGCTTTATCAATGGTTAAGGTGCAACTTATAAATCGTCAAAGTGGATCTTTATTGGCGGAATGGATTATTACTATTGGTTTAATCTTATTGCTTATTTCTATTGCCTTACCTATTGTGACAACACCTAGTCGTTATACTTTAAATGGTGCTACGCAAGAGGTGGCGTATATGCTCAAGAAAGTTCAACTGTGGTCTATGTTAGGGCATAAATCTAATGGTAAAGGGAGAATGCTTTTTATTTTAAATAAGGACAGTTATACCTTAGAGGAAGATGTTAATCATCATACGGTAAACATATCATTACCGCAAAATATTGAGAACGAACGGTCTATGACAATTATTTCTTTTTCAGCCTTAGGTTTACCTTATGATGGGACAGAAATTATTTTGAAAGATCGTGAAAGTGGTGAGAAAAATCGTATATGGATATCTGTACAAACGGGGCGAATTAGATGGGAAGAAGTGCACTGAAGGATTTATGTATGGTGACGCTTTAATATCAGCCGCTATAATCATGTTCATTTTACCGATTATATTATCTATATTTTGGATGGCTACTCTTACGGTATATAAGGCGTATTATTGGGATCATATATTGCAAGATACCATAACGTATTTAGAAGTGGCTAAAGCTTCTTATTATAAGAATGGAACAATAGAAACTGGTGTATATAATTCTCAATTTACAATGAGTCCCAGTGAAAAAATTACCTATAAAACACATATAAAGCCTGTAGTGATAGAAGGTGTATCTTTACAACGATTAACAGTAGATGCCATCGACAATCAATCTGTTGTCTATTCTCTATCAGTTGATTTGGAGGGGATACATTGAAGGGCGAGGATATAGAAACGGTAATTGGGAAGAATAAAGAATACAAGCAGAATCCCATAACAGATAGAAATAAAAATAGAAATGATATGGGTTTTATTTTGTATTCTACGCTTATTAGTATGATGATTTCTATCATAGTCCTTACCTTATTGTTAGGTATCGTATTCTATGCAGTTATGTGGGATGCTAAATTACTTGATAGTGTAGCTATGATGGAGGATGGTCGATATACACGGCGTATGGTTGTGGCTCATATGATATGGAATCCTGTGAAGGTTACTGTAGAAGACCATAACACAAGTTTATATATTCACGATACAAAGCGTACAACCTTAACTGTACAACGTCATGCACTATACAGGAAATTAACAGATGGCAGCTTGCAGCCTGTCAGTGGTAGTCGCATCGTGGGAACTACAGATAAACGAAATGTGGGCTATACACAAGAATACCCTTTTAGTGTAGATACTAATGGGACCGTGTATTTACGCTGGTACATTAATAATCGTTTTGTTAATGATAAAAAATACACAAGTGGTTATGGAGGATTATCCATATATGAGGTTTCTATTGGACAGAGTGCTATTTATGATTGGTATACAAGTAAAGAGGACACAAGTCATGAACATAGGAGCCCATAACGCGGGATTTATTACATATATAGCGATACTTACGATGTCTTTTTTATTACTATTAGCTTTTATGGGGCTTCGTATAGGACAAATATGTGAAAGTAATGTGGTAGACGAATTGCACTTGGAAGAGGCCCATTACGCGGCACAGAGAGGTGCCCATTGGTTTGTAGGCTATTGTAAATTAGGAAATGTATGGGACTTTCAAAATAAACTAGTTGTGATAGATGATGAAAATGTAGAGATTACTATTGAAGCGGACCAATCAACAGACAATCCGCGTCATATTATGAGTTATGGAAAATTGAAAAATAGTGAAATCGTGAGTCGTGTACATATGTATGTGACCGTAGATAAAGAAAAACATATGCATGTTATAAAGGTAAAACCTTATTGAGGTGATTCTATGAAACGAAAAAAGAGAATACATTCTGGAGTATGTATAACTGACGAACATATTGTATGTGTTACCGCTCATATAGAAAATAAAACAATGGTCATTACTGATGCGTTAGAAATGAAGCGTACAGGACCTATTGATGAAGACGTTACAAAATTTATAGAAACGTATGATTTAGATGAAGGGGCCTATAGTATTGTTGCTAATATTGATACACAAATGCATGTAGCACCTTATGATCCTCATGATTTTGATATGAAGGAGTTTATAAAGTGGAATATAGAGGACTACTTTAGTTTTGAGGGGGATAGTTTCCAAATGGATGCTTGTCGCCGGGAATATCCACGACACAATTATCATATGTTTATGGTGGCTGTAGATCGGCATTCACTAGAGCTTTTGAAGCAAGGTATACGAGATACTTATGCACCTGTTGATGTTATTGATTTTTGGCCTATTCCTATTTGTTATTGCTTGATGCGGCGCAGCGGTACTGTAACAGGTGTTGTGGAAGAAGGCGCCATGCATTTATGGCTTTGGTGGAATGATATATGTATTCAAGAGTGTATTGTACCTATTACTAGTAGCGATGTAGCTGAAGCTATGGATAAGTTAGGAGTGAGATTACAAGACTTTGGTATAGATGAGATACAGGGAATTCGGATGTATGGGTTAGAATCTATAACAAATGAAGAACGGACAGATATGGAAGGTATAATTTCCATGTATGGAGAAACTGAATATATTCCATTATTATTCTTAGGTCGTGGCCGTAATCGTTGCAAGCAAGGGCAATTAGATTGGGACATGGCTATTGGTATGGCGGCAAGGGGGCTTAAATGGATTGGATTGGGCTGGTAAGGACAGATGTATTAATTTAATGCCTCGCTCGTTACGATGGCATAGTTTATGGCATACCTATCGATACCTTCTTTATGGGATAAGTCTTATATACATTATAGTAGGGCTTGTTACTATATATAGTTGTTGGTCAAGCTATCGTAGCTATGAAAATCGAAAGATAGACTTTGTGCGATTGCAAGCAAATGCTCAGTATCAAGAAATACATCAACAATATGGTGAATTAATGGAAATAAGAAATAAAATAATAAAGAATAAAATCCTTAAGAATCAAACAGATATATTACCCAATACAATGGTCGTATATATTCTTGATGCCGCTATGTCAGAACATATTAGTCTACAGCATCTTAGCATTAAGGATGGGCGTATCAGTATAGATGGTATAGGTACGAGTGACGAAATGTGTCGTAAATTTATTGCTATTCTCCAACAAAAATTACTAGGGATGGAGTGTCATGGAACAGTTAAAGCAGATAAAGGTGTTTATACATTCCATATGGACGGATCTAAAAGAGAGCACAACGTATCAGGTCGAGAGAATATTAACGGGCCTAGTGTTGTGGGGGATGCTCATTAGCCTTTCTATGTATGGGCTTATCTATTTTGAAGACAAAAATAATAGCTTAAAAAATCAACAAGAAAATTATAATATACAAATGAATGCTGAGTCAGATTATATAGTGTCTAATGAAGCAAAACTATTAGAATCTTTTACACGGAACAAGACATCTAATACGAGTTCTAATACAAATATTTTTGATTCCTTGCAAGGAGAACCATTAATGATTGTCAGTACTGATGAGCATGAAGGTATACTAGAATTAACAGTATTAGGTAGTACAGAGCGTATGATTAACTGGATAAATACTGTTGAAGAAAAGGATCCTTCACGCCGTATAGAAATAGAAGATATAGAACGTAAAGGTAATGTAGTTTATGTGCATTGTGCAATTAAATCGATTATAAAACCTTAATGAAAATCGGGTGTACTGTATAGAGACAGATTATAGATTTTATGTCTATAGTCTGTCTTTGTTTTTGGACCATTTTATAGTACAATGAAGGATATGTAATGATAAGGGGCACATAATAGATGATAATAAAACGGAATATTATGCTCATCGGTTCTATGGGAAGTGGCAAAAGTCACTTTGGACGGAACCTTGCAGAACGCAAGGGTTGGCAATTTGTAGATACCGATCGCGTATTAGAAAGTCGTTTTGGGTTGCCCATTGCTGAGATTTTTAAAAAGATAGGAGAAAAAGCATTCCGCCGCGCCGAAATGGATGTACTAAAAAAGGTTTGCTTATACCATGAAGCAGTGATTTCTGTGGGGGGGAATTTTCCTATTGAACATCGCACCTTAAAGGTATTAAAAAAATATTCCTATATTATTGGTATCCGAGCTGCACAATTCCGTATTGTCAGTCGCGTGAATCGCCGTGTTGGGAAACGGCCTACCATGGACTATAGTAATGTGAATGCCTTTGTACATGCTATGATACAATCGTGGAAGCCCGTGTATAAGCAGTGCGATTTTGTACTAGATACAACAAATGGCCGGACCTATGATTTTATACAGCGTATTGAGGATGAATTAGATGCCTCAGATGTGCAATTTAAAGCAAGACGTCAACCCAATGATACAAACGATGTAGATGCTAAAGAAGCATCTGAAGATATACAATTTAATAATCACCAAAGTAGGAAAAAAGAGATTTCTGAAGCAGTATCAAAAAGAGCAATGTCTAATAAAATTCGTTATGATAAAAGGTATAAACAAAAGACTTCTAATCAAACGAATAAAAAAGGTAAGGCACATAGTATATCCAAACAACGTACACCACAAGGGGGTAATGGATATGAGAAGAATCGCAATACTAACAAGCGGCGGAGACGCACCTGGAATGAACGCCGCCATAAGAGCGCTAACTAGAAAAGCTATACATGAAGGTTTTGAAGTATTTGGCATTGAACGTGGCTATTTAGGTATTATTGAGGAAAAGATATTTCCCTTATCGAATCGAGACGTTGGTGGCATCATAACACAAGGTGGTACGATGCTGAAAACAGCACGTTTTCCAGAATTTCAAAATGAAGAAATTCAACGCAAAGCTTATAATATTTTGAAAGCTTATGACATTGACCATCTAGTCGTTATCGGTGGTGATGGCTCCATGCGTGGTGCTACAAGTTTATCTAAACTTGGTATGTCTACTATGACCATTCCATGTACGATTGATAATGACATGGGTGGCACACAATATACGATAGGCTATGATACGGCTCTCAATACGGTAGTTGATGCGGTTGGGCGTATTCGTGATACATCAAACTCCCATGAACGTGTAGCTATTGTGGAGGTTATGGGGCGCAAAGCTGGACATATTGCATTAAAGGCAGGCCTAGCTTGTGGGGCAGAAATAGTTTTGGTTCCTGAAAATCCCATGCCTTTACATGCGGTTTGTCGTCATTTAAAGGAAACACAAATTCGGGGTAAAGAATATAGTGTTATCCTTGTTGCAGAAGGTGCCTATAACAGCGGTGAGGTGAAAGCTTTTATCAAGGAGCATACAGAATTTGATCCTAGCCTAACTGTGTTAGGCTACTTACAACGTGGCGGTGGTCCATCGGCATTTGATGCTATTTTAGCGGCTCGCATGAGTGAAGTCTGTATTAATCTATTGATGAGTGGTGTCGCTAACCGATTAGTGGGCTATATAGATGGTCATATCCGTGCGCTATCTTATGAAGAGGCAGAACGTCTTGAATTTCCAATCGATGAGAAGGATTATAGATTATTGTCAATATTGAGTAGTTAATGGCCCGTAAGGGCCATTTTTTATATATCATAATTTATTCATTAATGAAATTATATTGCGTAAAAGCAATTGGTGCTGTATAATTTAAAAATACTATATGTGTTGATATAGAATAAATGTCTTTTTAATATATCTTCATCTTAAAAAAAGGAGATCATAATGAAAGAGTTCTTACAAAAGCATCGTAAACGCATAGTGACTGGTGCTGTTGTTCTTTGTGTTCTTGGTGGCGGCACATATTACTACATGGATAGTCTAAATGCAAATCAAGCACAAACGTTATACACTACTGGCAAGGTTGAAAAGGGTGATGTAAAAACTAGTATCAGTGCCACAGGTACTATTAACCCTGTAAATTATGTAGATGTTTCTACAAATGTTGCTGGTAAACTTGAAAAAGTTTTAGTTAAAGAGAATGATCAAGTTACGGCCGGTCAAGTTATCGCTTATATTGATACACGTCAATTACAAGCATCTGTTGATGATGCTCGTGCGGCGTTAGCCAAAGCAGAACTTGATATGAATCGTTATAAATCTTTGGCGGCTCAAGATGCTATTGCACAACAAACATATGATGATTCTGTAACATCTTATGAACGTGCTAAATCTACTTATGAACGTGCGGCTGCAGATTTAAGTGATGCTACTATTACAGCTCCAATGTCTGGTACTGTTGTTGGTACACCGCTAAAAGCCGGTCAAACTATTAGTACTGGAATTTCCACACAAATGATCATTGCTACCATTGCAGATTTAAAAAATTTAGAGATTTATCTTACTGTAGACGAAACCGATATTGGCAATATTAAACAAGGTGCTAAGGTAGAGTTTACTGTAGATTCTAAGCCAGGTGAAACTTTCACAGGTTACGTTTCTGAAATTGCAAAAGGTACAAAGGGTAATATGGGCACTACAAGTAGTAGTGTTGTGTACTATACTGTTAAGGTTCAAATTCCTGAAAATATTGCAGGTAATTTCTTACCAACTATGACGGCTCGTGCCACAATCTTTGGTGAAGATATTAAAAATACATTGGTAGTTCCTCTTACTGCTGTACGTACGGACAAACAAGGTGAGTATGTATATGTTATAAAAGATGGTCAACCAGTACGAACCGCTGTCTCTACAGGTGTAACTGGGGATACTAATGTTCAAATCTTAAAAGGTTTATCTGAAGGTGATGAAATTATCGTAAGTGGTGATGTGAATGCACCAAAAAATAATGTAGCTGGACCATTCTAAGGGTAGGTGCTTATGAACCAAACAGTAATTGACATACAAGGAATTACAAAAACCTATGTGAATGGCAAATTATCAGTACCTGTTCTACATGGCATTGATTTAGTTGTCAATAAGGGTGAATTTGTATCCATTATGGGGCCATCTGGATCTGGTAAATCAACCTTTATGAATATTCTCGGATGTTTGGACCGACCTACAACTGGTTCTTATCGACTCAATGGAGACGAGGTTGCTACCTTATCTGATGATGAACTCGCGTATGTACGTAACAAACAGATAGGTTTTGTATTTCAAAGCTTTAATTTGTTGACAAAATTGACAGCCCTAGAAAATGTAGCGCTTCCTATGATTTATGCCGGTGTAAATAAAAAGATGCGTATTGAACGGGCCACTCAATTATTACAGTCTGTCGGCTTGGGCGAGCGTATGGACCATTTGCCATCCGAGTTGTCTGGTGGGCAACGTCAACGTGTGGCGATTGCTCGTGCATTGGCAAATAATCCTGCTATTATCATGGCTGATGAACCGACAGGGAATCTTGACTCCAAGTCAACCATTGACGTTATGAACATCTTTCGAGGCCTTCATGATGAAGGCCGTACGATTCTTCTAGTTACACATGAACCGGATATTGCTACATACGCGAGTCGTAATGTAGTCTTGAAAGATGGGATAATCGTAGAGGATTCGATCAATTCTAATATGACTCCTATAAAGGAGGTGCCTAATGTATAAAGAAAGTTTTCTAATGGCATGGGCTTCCTTGATTGCTAATAAATTGCGCTCCCTTTTGACCATGTTAGGTATCATTATCGGTGTAGCAGCTGTTATTGCCTTGGTATCTATCGGTAATGGGGTGAAGCAAGATATTGAGGATTCTATTTCTAGCTTAGGCTCTAACTTGTTGGTAGTTCTGCCAGGGGCGCCGCGGACGCCAGGTGCTAGACCTTCGCAGGGGTCCATGAAATCGTTGAAAATATCTGACTATGAAGCTATTGCTAAGTTAGAAGGTGTAAAAGCCGCCAGTCCTATGACAAATGGCTCTTATGTGGTGATTTATCAAAATAAAAACTGGACTACATCTGTTGCGGGGGTTAATTCTAA
This sequence comes from Veillonella parvula, assembly GCF_036456085.1. Classification (NCBI taxonomy): domain Bacteria; kingdom Bacillati; phylum Bacillota; class Negativicutes; order Veillonellales; family Veillonellaceae; genus Veillonella; species Veillonella parvula. The sequence goes on from NZ_CP138632.1 coordinate 377,723, forward strand.
CTTTCAGGACGTAAATAATTGGACTATGACATCTGGTCGATTTTTCTCCGATAAAAATGTTCAGAACCGAGAACGTGTAGCGGTTGTGGGACAAACGGTAGTAAAAAATTTGTTTGCTGATGAAGATCCTGTAGGCAAGGAAATCCGTGTTAAAAATATTCCATTCCGTGTCATTGGTGTTCTCAAAAGTAAAGGGAACGGAACCATGGGTAATGACCAAGACGATACGGTGTTAATTCCATATACAACATCGATGGAGCGCGTAGAGGGCATTGACTATCTTCGCAGGGTGTATGTTGTGGCTAAGGATGATGAGAGTATCGATCGTTTGCAGGCAGATATAGAGAACTTGTTGCGTGTTCGTCATAATATTAAAGATACAAATTTGGATGATTTCAATATTCAAAATATGAAATCTATTATGGAAACAGTGGCTCAGACGACGGGAACATTTACGTTATTCCTGGGGGCTGTTGCTGCGATTTCTCTAGTTGTAGGTGGCATTGGTATTATGAACATCATGCTTGTATCTGTAACGGAACGGACTCGAGAAATTGGTGTGCGTAAAGCTTTGGGGGCTACGTATAGCGTAATTGTTACGCAATTCTTAATAGAAGCTGTTGTAATCAGTTTGATGGGGGGCTTTATTGGTATTGCTTTCGGTATAGGAGCCTCAAAAGTAATCGGAATGGTATCTGGAATGAGTACAATTGTATCTGTTCCAACAATCATAATGTCCTTTGCCTTTTCCATGGCTATTGGTTTGATTTTTGGTATATACCCAGCCCGTAAAGCGGCTAAGCTCAATCCAATCGATGCATTGCATTATGAATAGTTTTGAATTTATAAATGTGTTTTCTTAAGAACATACCATATAATTAGATAGAGTTATTCGCATATGGTGCGTTGCATGATACAATATGTATGATGTAACGCACCATTTTTATATGTTTGTATTGAATTTTGACATATAACTATAAAGATTTTCATACAGGTAATGTAATAGATTTAGTATTTAGATTAGTTAATCTATGGGGTATGTATATAGAATGGAGAACCTTATGGCTACAACATTGTTAGAATATTTCAACGAATTACGAGATCAGAATCCATTTTCTTGGGTAAAAGATTCTGAGATTACAGCTGTTGAATCAGGTCATGCGGAAATGACATTGCAAACTAATGAAACAGATTACTGTAATTTTAGAGGAGATTTGCATGGTGCTGTATGTATTGGCTTAGCAGATAGTGTGATGGGGACTGCTTGTTTTACATTGGGAAAATCTGTTAGCACCATTGATCTTAATGGTAACTATGTGAAAGCTGTTAAGGGCGGTGCTGTATTGCGTGGGGTAGCTAATGTAGAGCATAATGGTAAAACTACCATGGTTGCGACAGCTCGTATTTATAATGAATTAGGTGAACTTGTTCATTTAGCACGGGGTACATTTTTTGTACTAGAAGAGAAGCCATTACCTGATTTACCATGGCGTTTTATTGAAGAAGATAACCCTGATTTGGTATAATATAAGTTAGACTTTTACAAATAGGAGGATGCTTGAATGGAACAAGAATTACAACGTATTAAGGCAGAAGCCCTTGATGCCATCAAAGGCGCTGCTAATCAACAAGCGTTGCAAGATATACGTGTTAAATATTTAGGTAAAAAAGGCGAGGTAACGGCTTTATTAAAAGGTCTTGGTAAATTATCTCCAGAAGAACGTCCTAAAGCGGGGGCCCTTGTTAATGCTGTTCGTGAAGCGTTAGAGGCTGAAATTGATACAGTTAAAGCTCGTATGGAAACTGCAGAGTTAAATGCTCGTTTAGAAAAAGAGCGCATCGATATTACATTGCCTGGCCGTGCACAAAAAGCTGGTCATATCCATCCATTAACAAAGGTTAATGAAATGATTGAAGACTTCTTCATGAAAATGGGGTATACCGTTGAAGAAGGTCCAGAAGTAGAACAAGATTACTATAACTTTGAATGCTTAAACTTGCCTAAAGATCATCCTGCACGTGATATGCAAGATTCCTTCTATATTACAGAAAACTTCTTATTACGCACGCATACATCTCCAGTACAAGCTCGTACAATGCAACGTCATGAACCTAATAGCCCAATCCGTATGATTGCGCCTGGTAAGGTTTACCGTTGGGACTATGATGCGACTCATTCCCCTGTATTCCATCAAGTGGAAGGTCTCATCATCGATGAGCATATTACATTTGCTGACTTAAAAGGCACATTAGAGTCCTTCTTACGTCACATGTATGGTGATGACACAAAGGTACGTTTCCGTACAAGCTTCTTCCCATTCACAGAGCCATCTGCAGAGGTAGATATTTCTTGTGTAATGTGTGGTGGTGAAGGTTGCCGTGTATGTTCTCATACAGGTTGGCTTGAAATTTTGGGCTGCGGTATGGTTCATCCCGATGTATTGCGTATTAATGGGTACGATCCTGAAAAGGTTAAAGGCTTCGCCTTTGGCATGGGCGTAGAACGTATTGCTATGCTTTTATATGGCATTAACGATTTACGTCTATTCTTTGAAGATGATGTACGATTCTTGGAACAATTTTAGGAGGAACTCATGAAAGCAAGTTTACAGTGGATGAATGAATACGTGCCTGTGGATATGAATCGTCCTGCACAAGAATTGGCCGATGAATTAACACAAGCTGGTATTCCTGTAGAAGATGTCATTGCTATGGATAATGGCATTAAGAAAATTTATACGGGCAAAATCGTGGAGATTACAAAACATCCAGATGCAGATAAATTACAAGTATGCCAAGTTGAATGCCTTACAGAAGAAGGTGAACCTGTTACAAAACAAATCGTAACGGCTGCTACAAATGTTGCAGTAGGCCAAATCGTGCCTGTAGCATACCATAAATCTCGCTTAGCTGATGGTACAGAGATTAAAAAAGGTAAATTGCGTGGCGTTGTTTCTGAAGGCATGTTCTGTTCCGTTGCAGAATTTGGTATCTCTAGCGACTTAGTATTGCCAGAAGAAGCTCAAGGCATTTACATTTTCCCGGAAAATACACCAATTGGTCTTGATGTAAAAGAGGTTTTAGGCTTAAATGATACAGTATATGAATTTGAATTGACTGCTAACCGAGCAGATTGCTTTTCCATGGTTGGTTTGTCCCGTGAATTTGGAGTCATGACAAATCAAAAAGCTTTATTCCCTGTTATCATGGTTAACGAGAATGGCGAATCCATTGAAGGCAAAGCATCTGTATCTATCGAAGCTGATGATCTTTGTACGCGTTTTACAGCTCGTGTAGTAACTGATGTTAAGGTTGAGCCATCTCCATTGTGGATGCAAAACCGTTTACGTAATAGCGGCATTCGTCCTATTAATAATGTAGTAGACGTAACAAACTACGTTATGTTAGAACTTGGTCAACCTATGCATGCCTATGATTATGATCATGTAAAAGGTCATAAATTAGTGGCGAGACGTGCTAAAAATGGTGAAGTGCTTGTTACACTTGATGGTTCTGAACGCGAATTGAATGACTCCATGCTTATCATTGCTGATGCTGAACGTCCAGTAGGTGTAGCAGGTATCATGGGTGGCTTTGATAGTGAAGTGACAAACGAAACGACCACAGTTATGTTTGAAGCTGCTGTATTTAATGGTCCATCTATTCGCCGTACAGCTAAAGCTCTCGGCATGCGTTCTGAAGCATCTGGACGTTTCGAACGTGGTGTAAATCATAAATACACTGCCTATGCTATCGACAGAGCAGCTCAATTATTACAACAAATCTGTCCTACTTGTAAAGTTGATGTAGGCGTTATCGATGTATATAAAAACCCTGTAGAACAACATACAGTTACTTTTACAGCAGAACAAATCAACGATTACTTGGGTACAAATATTGAAAAAGACGAAATGGTTCGTATTTTGACTGCCCTTGAGTTCGTTGTAACCGAAGAAGGAGACAAATTGTCTGCCCTCGTTCCAACATGGCGTGGCGATGTAACGGTGATGCCTGATATCGCTGAAGAAGTAGCTCGTATTTACAACTACGATAATATTGCGCCTACAATTCCGGTAGCCGTATTATCCTCTGGTGGTATGACACCTAAGAAAGCTCTTACTAAAGAGGTAACTCATGCATTGGCTAAATTGGGTATGACTCAAATCATTACGTTTAGCTTCATGCATAAAGATGGTCTTTCCAATATGATGCTTCCTGAAGGGGATAGCCGTTATACAGCCATTCCAATCTTGAACCCTATTTCCGAAGAATTCCCTTATATGCGTACAACATTGGTACCGGCTGTTATTGAAGCAGCAAAACGCAATATTGCGCAACAAAATAAGGATCTTTGGTTATTTGAAACAGCTAATGTATATGAACCAAAAACGTTACCTTTAACAGAAGTACCTCATGAACGCCCTATGGCTTGTGGTATTTTGATGGGGAAGGCAAACCAAGCTGGTTGGAATCAAGCAGAACGTACTACAGATTTCTATGATGTAAAGGGTATTGTAGATGCGTTGTTAGCTGAGCTAGGCGTTACAAGCTATGAAATAAATCGTGGCACTGAGCCATACTTTCACCCAGGTGTAAGCGCTCAATACGTAGTTGATGGTAAAATGATTGCTCAATATGGTGAATTACATCCACAAGTGAGCAAAAACTTTGACTTACCTGGCAAAGTATATATGTTTGAAATCGATTTGGAAGCCGTATTATCCTTAACGATTCCACCGTTCCGTTATACATCCTTCAGTAAATTCCCAGGCACTAGCCGTGACCTTGCCATCGTTGCACCTGTGTCCGTATTCAGTGGTGAAATTTTATCTATCATTAAAGAACATGGTGGAGAATATTTAGAAAGTGCATCTATCTTTGATGTTTATGAAGGTGAACATATCGAAGCAGGTTACCGCAGTCTCGCATACAACTTACAATTCCGCTCTATGGAAGGTACGTTGAATGATGAGGATATTGACGGTAATATTCAAGCTATTATTGATGTATTAGCAGAAATTAACTGCAGATTACGTTAATTTTAAGCAGTATATTGAAAGGGTTTACCGTATGGTAAACCCTTTTAGTACTATAGTTATGCCTTTAGTTAGGTAGAAAGGACTGTCCATGGAATTATTGGCTCCTGCCGGTACGATGGAAAACTTTATAGCCGCTTTAGAATCTGGAGCAGATGCCATTTATCTTGGTGGCAAAGGTTTTAATGCCCGAGCTCATGCAGCAAACTTTGGAATTGAGGAATTAACCGAGGCTATTCGCTTGGCCCATATTCTAGATGTGTCTGTATATGTAACGGTAAATATTCTCATAGGTGACTCCGAATTATCTGCTCTTGAGGCATATTTAAAGGACTTAGAGCGCATCGGCGTGGATGCTATCATCGTTCAAGATTTAGCAGTGGCTAAATTGGCGCAGCGAGTGGCTCCTAAATTACACTTACATGGCAGTACACAAATGACTGCAGCTACGCTCGATGCGGTTCGTTTTTATGAAAGTCTCGGTTTTACACGTGTCGTTTTAGCTCGTGAATTAAGCCTCGCTGAAATTGAACATATTTGCAAGAACTGTACAGCTGAAATCGAAGTCTTTGTACACGGTGCGTTGTGCGTATGTTATTCTGGTCAATGCTTAATGAGTTCTTTCATCGGTGGTCGCAGTGGTAACCGTGGTGCTTGTGCACAGCCTTGTCGGTTGCCTTATGAGCTATTGGATTCTTCAGGTACTAGCTTGTTGCCAAAACACGAAGCCTATCTATTAAGTCCAAAGGATCTTAACTATAGTGAATATATGAATGAACTTGTGGCGGCCGGTGTTACGTCCTTTAAGGTAGAAGGGCGTATGAAAAAGGTTTCCTATGTGCGCCAAGTCATTGGGACTTATCGTCATATTTTAGATACAGCTCATATGGATGCTGCTGATGCCGATGCATTGGCATCTGGGTTTAATCGTGGCTTCTCTACAGATTATTTAACAGACCATGTAGGGAAATCTATGATGACTGTTGTAGCTCCAAATAATCAAGGCAAATTAATTGGTAAAGCAGAGGTCAAAAAGGGACAAGTTCATTTATTCCTAACAGAACCGATTGAAAAAGGATCACTTTTAAAGGTAATGCAAGATTCTGGTAGTATTACGTATTATCAAATAGATCAGAATTGGTCCTTAATGGATGAAAAGCATTTTGTAGGCAAACCTGATGAAGGGTTTGCAGCGGGACAAGTATTTTTAGCATCTACGCCAAAATCTCAAAAGCAACGAGGCTTACAAGATTTTAGTGCTAAATTAGAGGTACATGGTTATCTATCTATTAATACAGACCGAGAACAACCTTGCACAGACCTTACCTTTGTATTAAATGATGGTCGTACTGTGACAGTATCTAATGAGTTTGAACCTGTTTATGCTAATAACAAACCGACTACATTAGAGAAGGTGACAGACCAAGTAGGTAGATTAGGCAATACATTGTTTACGCTTGGCTCTATGTCTATTCCTGATGGACCTTATATGTGGCCAGCTAGTGTGTTAAATGCATTGCGCCGAGATGCTGTAGAATCACTAGAAAATTTATTGATTACAGACCATGAAACGGCTTGGGCTGAGCTGGCTATAGAACCTCAAGATATGTCATCTATGGTTGCTAAGGATAAGGTTCAATATTCTGAGCCTATGGTGAGTGCTCGCGTTGATGAACTAGAGGCTGTGAAAGCAGCTATTGAAGGGGGCGCTAAGAAGATTATCTTCGGTGGTGACCGTTTACAACGTAAGCCTTATGAACTTAGCATCTACGAGCAGGTGGCTAAGCTTTGTAAAGACCATAATGTACTTTGTGTATTTGCTACGCCTCGGGTTGTGAAAGATGATGAAGTTGAGGCGTATATGAATACCCTTAAGGCCATAGTTGAGGCGAAACCAGATAGTATTTCTATTCACGTCCCTCAAGCGTTATTATGGCTTCGTGACTTAGGGTATACAGGTGCTATTGAAGCCGATACAGGTCTTAACATATTTAATGGCTCCGCCTTACAAGTATGGGAAGATTTACATATGAGTAGCGTAGCACCATCCTTAGAGTTAACATTGACGCAACTCGTAAGCTTACAAAAATCTACTAATTTGCCATTAGAGGTTATGGTTCATGGGTATACGGAAATGATGATTTCTGAATACTGTGCCATCGCTAGCTTTGTAGGGACTGGTAAAAAGGAAAACTGTCCTATGCCGTGTGTAAAGGAAGATTACGCATTGAGGGACCGTAAAGGGGAAGTGTTCCCACTTCGTACGGATCCGTATTGCCGTATGCACATCATGAATAGTCATGAAATGGATATGCGCGCGTATGTGCCAGAGTTACATCGAAAAGGGCTACATATTTTGCGCATCGATGGACGTCATATGGATCCAAAGAGATTACGTACTATCGTAGCAGATTATGTATCCATTCAAAATGGAACAAAAGAGGCTCCTCCTAAAAGTGTAGGCAAGGATGATACGCCTATTACAAGGGGCCACTATTTTAGAGGTATTTTATAAAAGAGGTAGTACATTGTTTAACGAAGATGTATTAGACTTTCACCATATAAAAGAACAATTACAACAACATTGTAGTTCTACCATTGCTAAAGAATTAGCCATGCACATCGAACCTATGACAGATGCTAAAGCTATTCAAGAGAACCTTGATGAAACAGCAGAAGCCATGCGTTCTTTACAAACTGAGGTAGAACAACCGTTAGGTGGTACGCGAGATATTCGCGAATCCTGTAAAAAGAGTCGCAAAGACTTTGTCCTTACTCGTGAAGCATTGTGGGATATTTACTTGACCATTGGTGCTTATAAGCGGATGACAAAGTTCTTTAGAACAAAATATATGGAATATCCATTGCTATCCCTATGGGTACAGGATATGCCGAATACAGATCGCATTGAAAACCGTTTTAAACGCGTTTTTGATGAAAAAGGGGAATTGCTTGATACAGCATCTCCTAAATTAGCGAGCCTTAGAAATACGATTATTAAAACACGTGAAAAGATTAAAAATGACATTCAAGCTATCTTGCACGACAAGGATAATCAAAAGTATTTCCAAGAAATGATTATTACGCAGCGTAATAATCGCTACGTAATACCTGTAAAACAGGAGTATCGCCAATACTTTGATGGTCTTATTCACGACCGTTCTGCAACGGGTCAAACACTCTATATTGAACCGATGCGCTTGGTGAATCTAAATAATGAATTACAAGAGGCGTTGATTGGTGAAGAGCAAGAGGTATTGCGTATTTACCGTGAGTTATCAGCCCTTGTAAAACAACATAGTAATGATTTGATGGATGCCTGTGAAAAGGTATCACACATCGAATTTGTATATGGTAAGGCGAGCCTTGCTATTGCTTATAAGGGTGTACCGGCCATCTTGAGTACTGATAGAACTGTCAATCTCATGAGAGCTCGGCACCCATTAATCCCACCGAATGTGGTAGTGCCTACAAATATTCAATTAGGTACATCTTACCGTATTTTATTGATTACTGGTTCTAATACAGGCGGTAAAACAGTCTCCCTTAAAACATTAGGGTTATTGAGTTTAATGAACCAATGTGGTTTATTTATTCCTGCTGATCACGGCTCTATGTTGCCAATATTCCATAATATCTTTGCCGATATTGGGGATGAACAAAGTATTGAAGCAAGCCTTAGTACGTTTTCTGCTCATATGACACAAGTTATTTCTATCATTAAACATTGTGGACCTAATGATTTGGTGTTGCTTGATGAGCTAGGTTCTGGTACAGATCCAGAGGAAGGTAGTGCACTTGCTGTATCTATCCTTGAGTTCTTCCGTAAAAAAGGCGCCCTTATGATGGTAAGTACCCATTATAATGAGCTTAAAAATTATGCGTACCATACAGAAGGGATTGAAAATGGCCACGTAGAGTTTGATGAGCGTACATTAAAGCCTACGTATCGACTTCATATCGGTGTAGCTGGTAGTAGCCATGCGTTGAGTATTGTGGCTCGTTTAGGCTTACCAAAAGACATCGTAACACGTGCTGCAGAGTATAAATCTCAATTTGGCAGTCATGAAATGGAAGAAGTTCTTTCCGACTTAAATGAACAACTTCGTAAAGCCTCTGAACGTGAAAGAGCATTAAAGAAAGAGCTGGACGAAACACGTCGCATGCGCGGCCAATTAGAGAAGGAAAAGAAACAGTTTAATGAAAAACGTAAACAAATCTTAGCCAAGGCTCAAGCAGATGCAGAAGCTATAAAACGTAGTTTACGCGTAGAAGGGGAAGCGATTATCAAGCAATTGAAATCGCAATTCTCCGAAACAAATAAGGATAAGCGTCAATCTGCTATTAATGCTGCACGTAAGGGCATTTCTAATGTACATGTACCGGAAGCTCCAGTAGATGATGATCGTAAGTCCTTGACAGCAGATGCTATTAAGGTGGGCCAAGCTGTGTATGTTACGTCATTGCGCTCATTAGGTACTGTATTGTCTATCAATGGTAATCGAGTGAATGTAGATATTAATGGATTAACAGCTACAGTTAAGGTTAGCGAATTACAATCTACTACACGTGAAGAAGGCAATAAGCTGGCTCGTGAACAAAAGGCATCCATGCCTAAGACACGAAAACGTATGGGTGGTTCTGCTGTACAACGCCAAAAAGAGGTTCGCACTGAAATCAATATTCTCGGTCAAACCGTAGATGAAGCGACAGTATCTGTTGGTAGATTTATTGACCAAGCCTTGCTGGGTGGTGTTAGCCAAGTACGTATTATCCATGGTAAGGGAACTGGTGCATTACGAGAAGGTGTTCATCAATATTTGCGTACCTTACCGCATGTAGCCCACTTTGAAACAGCAGGCTATGATGAAGGTGGTGCAGGAGCTACTAATGTAGTTCTGAAATAAAGCTACTCAATAGTGATATAGTTATAGATAATACAGTAAATTATTATCGTCTATCAAATTGATTATGGGGTATAGCTATATACATATATAGAAATAGAAAAGGTAGTAAGTTCTTTGAACTTACTACCTTTTTTTACGTAAAAGAAAGGAGCGGAACACATGTTCCACTCCTTTAACGTATGAGATTAACGATCTTTTTTACTAGACTTTTTACTTTTGGATGAATTAGATTTCTGTTCAGTTGCATCATCTTTTGAGCCACTGTCATCTTTTACAGCTTCATCTTTCGATTTGTCTTTATCGTCTTTTTTGTCTGCTTTTTCGTCCTTAGCAGCTTCTTTTTTCGGCTGTACTTTCACAGGATTGAAATAACCTTCAGCGATTGCTGATTGAGCACTAGAAGGAACAGGGAAGTCAGAAGCAGGGGTATTGGCAAGAGCATTTGCCATGAATTGGCCCCACATAATAGCAGGTGTGTCACCACCGGTCATGCCTCGTAATGTTTCCGAGCCATAGTCATCACCAATCCAAACGGCAGCTACTAAATCAGGCGTGTAACCAACGAACCAAGCATCCTTGGAATCATCTGTTGTACCAGTTTTACCTGCTGCAGGACGACCGATTGCGGCATTACCACCAGTACCGCCATTTATAACGGATTCTAGCATATTTGTAATGATTGCTGCATCTTTTTCGTCTACAACGCGTTTTTCTTGGATGGAGTTTTCCTCCACCACTTGGCCGTTGCGATCAACAATTTTAACGATTGCCGTAGGTTGAACCTTGATACCACCATTAGCGAGTACACCATAAGCTTGAACCATTTCAAGAGGTGTTACACCATGAGTTAAACCACCAAGTGCAGTAGACAAGTTATTATCTTGATCTGTAAGGGTAGTGATACCCATTTCTTTGGCAAGTTTAATAATCTTAGACATGCCTACTTCATCAGCAACTTTTACGGCAGCTACGTTACGAGAATGTTGTAATGCATAGCGATATGTAATATTACCTACAAAGTCATTTTCATAGTTTTTAGGGCTCCAGTTACCAAATGTAACAGGGCTATCATCTACAATAGAACCAGGAGTTTTACCAGATTGAATAGCTGCTAAATATACAAATGGCTTCATACTGGAACCTGGTTGACGTTCTGCTTGTGTAGCACGGTTAAATGCATCATCACCGCGGCCACCAACCATAGCCATAATGTAACCATTATGAGGGTTCATAGCTACGATAGCACCTTGTGGTTGATGTAAACCATTGCTATCAGTGTAGTAATTAGGCAAGTTTTGCATTGCTGCTACAGCTGCATTTTGTGCATCCATATCAAGAGTTGTATAAATTTTTAAACCATCTTTATAGATTGCATCATCGCCATATTTCTCAGAAACTTGTGCAATAACATAGTTGATGAAGTAAGATGCATTAGATTTTTCATGCGTTTGTTCTTGTTTTGCCACTAAGCCTAAATCTGCTTGACGTGCTTCATCAGCTTGCTCTTGTGTAATGTAACCGTATTTAACCATTTGGCCTAATACAACAGCTTGACGTTTTTTACTAGCTTCCAAATCATTGAATGGAGAGTAGTAGTTAGGACTTTGTGGTAAGCCTGCAATGAGTGCTGCTTGAGCTAGCGTTAATTGGCTAGCATCCTTACCAAAGTATACATGAGCTGCAGATTGTACACCGTATGCACCTTGGCCAAAGTAAATTTGGTTCATGTACATTTCAAGGATTTCATCTTTAGTGTAATGTTGTTCAATTTTAAGTGCTAGCAATGCTTCAGAAATTTTACGTTTAAATGTTCTGTCTTGAGATAAGAATGCATTACGCGCTAACTGTTGAGTGATTGTAGAACCACCTTCAGATACGCCACTATGAACAATGTTAACCCATACAGCACGCAAGATACCAACAGGGTCGATACCGTGATGGGAATAGAAGCGAGAGTCCTCAGTAGCAACAAAGGCATTTTGTAAATCCTTTGGTACATCTTTTAAAGGTACTGGTAATCGATTCTCTGTGGAATGAACCGTTGTGATGAGATTACCATGGACATCGTAAATTTGAGACGATGCGGAAGGACGTACATTGGATACATCTGGTAGGTTAGACAGTGTGGCACTGATAAAACCACAGCCACCTCCGGCTACGATGAGTATAAGGAGAAGGGCACAAATCCAAAATAGACGCTTCGGACTTGTTTTCTTCGGTGTAGAGCCGCTACCATTAGAACGGCGGCTGCTTCTCGCATTTGAGTTATTACTCATAGAGTCACCTCTTTTTTCTTTTGTTAGTAAATATAACGTAAATTCTATTACGCAGTTATAAATATTATATCATAAAAGGCTTAAAACCAATACTATATATATAATTGTGAAAGTTTTTAGATAATGGTATACTAAAACAATAGTATTTCGAGGAGGATTATCATGGTTAGTGCTCAAGAACAAGTGCGCCAAATTAAACACGGCGTAGCAGATTTAATTAACGAACAAGATCTTGTAAAGAAAATAGAAAAATCCATTAAGGAAAATAAACCTTTAGTTGTAAAATTGGGTTTGGACCCAACAGCGCCAGATATTCATTTAGGCCATACAGTACCACTTCGTAAACTACGTTTGTTCCAAGAATTTGGTCATCAAGTCGTAATCGTTATCGGTGGTTTCACTGCTCGTATTGGTGATCCTACTGGTAAAAGCGTTACTCGTCCACCACTTACAAAAGAAGAAGTATTGAAAAATGCTGAAACATATAAAACTCAAATCTTCAAAGTGTTGGATCCTGAAAAAACTATCGTTCGTGACAACAGTGAATGGCTTGAATCCATGAACTTTGCTGATGTACTTCGCTTGGCAAGTTCTTACACTGTAGCGCGTATGATGGAACGTGATGATTTCAATAAACGTTTCAAAGAAGGTCGTGCAATCGGTGTTCATGAATTTATGTATCCGTTGATGCAAGGTCATGATTCCGTTGCTTTACATGCTGACGTTGAATTTGGTGGTACAGACCAAACTTTCAACTTGTTAATGGGTCGTCATTTACAAGAATTAGAAGGTCAAGAACCACAAGTTGTTATCACAATGCCATTGCTTGAAGGCCTTGACGGTGTTCAAAAAATGAGTAAATCTTTAGGTAACTACATCGGTATTGACGAAGAGCCTAAAGAAATGTACGGTAAAGCAATGTCCATTCCTGATGAATTGATGATGCGCTATTTCATGCTCGTTACAGATATGCCAATCGAAGAGCAAGAAGATATGGAAAAACGTCTTGAAAGTGGTGAATTACATCCACGTGATGCTAAAATGCAATTAGCTCGTACCATCGTTCGTTTGTACCATGGTGAAGAAGCTGCTCTCGAAGCAGAAGAAGAATTCAAACGCGTATTCCAACAACGCGCGTTGCCTACAGATATTCCTGAATACGCTATAGATGCGCCAACAGAACCAATCTTTGTACCACAATTCTGTACAGATGCTGGGTTAACTGCCTCTAATGGCGAAGCACGTCGCTCCATTAAAGCTGGTGCTTTTAAAGTAAATGGAGAAAAATATACAGAAGAAAACCTTACCCTTGAAGAGGGCATGATCGTTCAAGTAGGTAAACGTAAATTTATAAAAATTAAATTTAACTAATATAAAACTGTGATGGGGTAGAAACCTCATCACAGTTTTTTTGTCCATTTTCTTTATAAGATTTTCCTCTATTGTATCTATTAATAGTAACTCCAAAATTTAGGTACAAGTTAATGTATAATGAATATAACAGATAAATATAAAATACTAACTTGATACATAAAACATTTATACAGATATTATATTAATTTTACTATAAAGTAAGAGGACCATATATGGACAAGAAACTATCTAATTTCCTAGAAAAACGAGAACATACTGTTCTTACAGATATCGATATTATAACTGCGGCAGTAGCGGTTCCATTATTAGATATCGATGGGGAAGATCATGTAGTCTTTACTGTGCGCAGTAACAAACTCCGCCGTCAGCCTGGTGAAATTAGCTTTCCTGGTGGCCACTGTGAACCTAATGATAAAAGTGGTGCTCATGCTGCCATGCGTGAGTGCTCTGAAGAACTAGGTATAGATTTAGACAAAATAGAATTACTTGGTAATTTAGACTGCTTGGTATCTGCTATAGGGGTAAAACTATATGCCGTAGCCGTACGCCTACATACAAGTGATTTAAAACCAAATCCTGATGAAGTAGGAGAGGTATTCACCGTTCCATTACAATATCTATTAGAGATGGAGCCAACTGTAGGTCATCTAGATATAGCTACAAGACCATTGAAAGATTTTCCATTCCATTTATTAGAAGGCTACAACATAGACTGGAAAATTAGACAAAACTACTCCGTTTATTTCTATCCCTATAAACAATACACCATATGGGGACTAACGGGGCGAGTGCTAAAAAACTTTTTAGATATATATAAGGAGATTTATTTGCATAATAATCCTTATATAAATTGACAGATTACAAATTAAGGTATACTATTTATGTGTAAAAGGTTTAATGTGTTGCACTAATTGACTAGGAGGTTCTCACATGAATCGCGAAACAGCATACGTACTTTGGTTTGATGAATTACAACGTGAAGATGTTAATTTAGTTGGTGGTAAGTCTTCTTCCTTAGGGGAATTGACATCCTCCACTAATGTACCTGTACCTTACGGTTTTGCTACAACTGCTCATGGTTATCGTGAGTTTATGAAAGCAACAGGTTTGGAAGATAAAATCCGCGCTGAACTTGATGCGTTAGATGATGTAGAAAATTCTGCATTATTGCGTGAAGTATGTGCTAAAATTCGCCGCATGATTTGCGAAGAAGAAATGCCAAAAGAATTGGCAGATGCTATCCGTCATGCTTATGAAGAACTTGGTAAAAAAGTAAACGAAGAAAATCCATTCGTAGCAGTTCGTTCTAGTGCAACAGCAGAAGACTTGCCAGACGCAAGCTTTGCAGGCCAACAAGATACATATTTAAATGTACGTGGCGCTGACGTTATCATCGAGAAAGTAAAAGAATGCTACGCATCTACTTTCACAGACCGTGCAACATACTACCGTGTAAAACAAGGTTTCGATCATATGACAGTAGCATTGAGTGCTGCCGTTCAAATGATGGTATTCTCTAAAGCCGCTGGCGTAATGTTCACTGTTGACCTTGTAACAGGCAACGATAACAACATCCTTATCGAAGGTTCTTGGGGGCTTGGTGAGTACGTTGTACAAGGTACAGTTACACCAGATAATTTCCATGTAGATAAAGAGAAAATGGAAATTACAGACCGCATGATTAATGACAAACATATCCGCTTAGTTCGTAAAGCTGACGGCGATTGCGTTGAAGAAGTTGTTCCAGCAGATGAAGCTAAACAACAAGTTATTACAGATGCCCAAGTTTTGGAGCTTGCTAAATACGCAAAAGCAATCGAAAAACATTATGGTTGTTACATGGATATGGAGTGGGGCGTAGATGAACGAGACGGTAAAATTTGGATTTTACAAGCTCGCCCAGAAACAGTTTGGTCCCGTAAAGAAAAACCAAAAATAACTGAAAAACCTAGCACATTAGATGCAGGTAATCGTGAAATTATTGTAAAAGGTTTGCCAGCTTCCCCTGGTAATGCAGCCGGTAAAGCTCATGTTATCATCAATCCTGAGGACATTGATGAATTCAAAGAAGGCGAAATCCTTGTCACAGCTATGACAGCTCCTGACTGGGTACCAGCAATGAAAAAGGCAAAAGCAATCGTTACTGATGCTGGTGGTATGACTTGTCACGCGTCTATCGTTAGCCGTGAGCTTGGTATTCCTTGTATCGTAGGTACTAAGAGTCGTAGCCATGAAGCAACAACATCCATTAAAGATGGTCAAATGATTACTGTTGATGCTACAAATGGTATCGTATATGATGGCGTATTAGAAGATATCGTTAAAAAGCCAGAAGCACAAGCTACTGCAAGTGTTGCCACTGAATATGTTCCTGTAACAGGCACTAAGATTTACATGAATTTAGGCAATCCTGATTTAGCTGAAAAACATGGTGTATTACCATGTGATGGTATTGGTCTAATGCGTGAAGAGTTCATTTGGACTACTTTCATTCACGAACACCCATTACACCTTATTGAAACTGGTCGCAGTGACTTTGCGGTTAATACATTGGCAGAAGGTATGCGTAAAGTGTGTCAAGCATTAGCTCCTCGCCAAGTAGTAGTTCGTTTGAGCGACTTCAAATCTAGCGAATACCGTGATCTCAACGGTGGCGACAAATATGAACCACATGAATCCAGTGCATTACTTGGCTGGCGTGGTGCAGCTCGCTACTATGATCCAAAATATACACCTGCTTTCAAATTAGAATTAGAAGCAATCAAAAAAGTACGTAACGAATTTGGTTTCAAAAACTTACAAGTTATGATTCCATTCTGCCGTACTGTAGAGGAAGCTGAACTTGTTACTAACTTAATGGCTCAAGAAGGCCTTGTACGCGGTAAAGATTTCAAAATCTGGCTTATGGCTGAAATTCCAGCAAATATTATCTTAGCTGATCAATTCAATAAATATGTAGATGGTTATTCCATCGGTTCTAACGATTTGACTATGCTCGTTCTTGGCTGTGACCGTGATAATGAAACAGTTCAACATATCTATGATGAACGGAATCTAGCAGTTCGCAGAGCGATTCGCCATCTCATCGAAGTGGCTCACAAAGATGGTAAAACTGTATCCATCTGTGGCCAAGCGCCAAGTGTGTATCCTGAACTTTGCGAATTCCTCGTGAAGAGTGGTATCGACTCTATTTCTGTTAATCCAGATGCGGTTGTGAACACTAAGAAAATGGTGGCTCAAATCGAACAACGAATTATGCTCGATGCTATGACTGGTCGTGGTCGTCAAGAAACTGATGACTTAACTTGGTAATCATATAGTGGTATTGAAAGAGGAGGCCCGTTGGTCTCCTCTTTTTCTGAATGGTAACTTAGGATATAATACAAACAGAGATGAAAGGGGGTTACCGTGTGAAACTGTCGAAACGACAAGAACAAATTGCTCAAATCGTTCGTGAAGAAGGGCCTGTAACGGGCAGTGCTATTGCTGAACATTTAGAGGTTACTAGATCTGCATTGCGTTCAGATTTATCGGTGTTAACTATGCTAGGTGTTTTAGATGCGCGTCCGAATGTAGGTTACTACTATGTGGGACTTTCAAAAGAAACACAAACGGCGGAGCGATTAAAATCATTTCTGGTAAGTGATGTATTATCTCAAGCCGTCGTGGTCAATGGGGATACAAGTTTGTATGATACGATTGTTACTATATTTACTGAAGATGTAGGGACTATTCTAGTGTGTGATGATTCCTATTTAGTAGGTGTAGTATCTCGTAAGGACTTGTTGCGTGCCTCTATGGGGCAAACAGATTCGCACACAATGCCTATATCTATGATTATGACCCCTGTGAGCAAGGTTATAACTGTGGAGCCTACTGATACATTAGTAGAGGCTGCACAGAAGATGATAGATTATGAAGTGGATTGTTTACCTGTTGTCGTTCGCGAGGATGTGGAAAACAAGAAACGTCTAAAGGTTGTAGGCCGTGTATCTAAAACGACGGTAGCGAAAGTATTTTTAGAATGTAGCATACATTGAGGTTGATAGAATGGCAGAAAAAATTATTTATGCAATATCGGACTCCCTTGGGGAGACCGCAGAGGCTGTAGCAAGAGCTACGGCGAGTCAATATGATAAGGAACAAATTGAAATTGTTCGTATTCCTTATATTGATAGTGAAAGCCAAATTGATGAAGTTATAGCAGATGCAAAACGTGGTAATCATGTTATTTGTCATACCATCGTATCTGAGACTTTACGTAAATATCTTCATGAAAAAGTGGCGGAATACAATATTCCTGCTGTCGATATTATGGGCCCAGTTCTCGATGCTGTAGGTACTGTTGCATCCACAAAGCCTCGTATGACAGCTGGTATGGTTCATAAGCTTGACCAAGAATACTTCAAAAAGGTAGAAGCCATTGAATTTGCCGTAAAATATGACGATGGTAAAAATCCATCTGGCTTTGAAAAGGCCGATGTAGTTATTATTGGTGTATCTAGAACAAGTAAGACACCATTGTCTATGTTCTTGGCCTACAAAAAGATTAAAGCTGCCAATTTGCCATTAGTACCTGAGGTACCATTACCAGAGGAATTATTTAAAATTCCAGCAAAGAAAATCGTGGGCCTTATTATTGACCCATTCAAATTAAATAATATTCGTAGTGAACGTTTGCGTGCTATCGGTCTTGAAGACGAAGCAAACTACGCATCTATTGAGCGTATTCAATCTGAATTAGAATATGCAAAAGCTATTATGCGTCGTTTACATTGCCAAGTGCTAGATGTTTCTAATAAATCTATCGAAGAAACAGCATCTCTAGTTATGCAATTGATCGATAAAAACCGTGCATCGGAGGGTAAATGAATATACGGGAACAAATAGAGGAGAGGGAGGTTTTACTCCTCTCTCCCTATGCAGCTAAAAGCCGTGATGCCATCCGTGATTTAGAGGAAGCACCCGATCCACTTAGAACTGCCTTTCAACGTGATCGGGACCGCATTATTCACAGTAAATGTTTTAGGCGGTTAAAGCATAAGACACAAGTTTATATTGCGCCAGGTGACCATTATCGGACGCGTATGACCCATACCCTTGAGGTAGGACAAATAGGTCGTACAGTGGCTCGTGCGTTGCGACTCAATGAAGATTTAGTAGAAGCTATCGCTATGGGTCATGATGTGGGACATACCCCATTTGGTCATGTAGGTGAATATGCGTTACGTGATATGGTTGGTCACTTTAATCATAATGAACAAAGTTTGCGTATGGTTGAGGTTTTAGAAAAGCATGGTGACCATCAAGGTCTTAATTTAACAACTGCTGTACGTGATGGCATCGTAGGTCATACAGGGGCTACAATTCCTGTGACCTTAGAAGGTCAAATTATTCGTATTGTAGACCGTATTGCGTATTTGTGCCATGATTTTGATGATGCACAGCGAGCAGGTATGTTGACGGCAGAGGCGTTGCCTTTTGAAGTGCGCGAACATTTTGGTATGACTCCATCCAGTATGATTACTGCAATGGTAGAGGATATGGTACGCGAATCCTTGGATAAGCCAGCTATATCTATGTCTGCTGATGTGGAAATGACGATGAATCTATTCCGTCAATTTATGTTTAAACATGTATATTTGGCACCAGCTTTAATTCCAGATCGCAAAAAGGCATCCCATGTGGTGAAAAATCTATTTACTCACTTCATGGAACACCCTAATGATATGGAAGGCTGTGAAACAGGTAAAGCGTTTTACTCTACACGTGATGTAGTTGATTATGTAGCAGGCTTAACAGATCAATATGCTATTAAGTTATTTAAGCAATATTATATTCCCAATATTACATTATAAATAACAAAAAAAGCAGTTAGTTCATTTTGAACTAACTGCTTTTTTTGGGGCTCTAGAACCCCAAAGAGTACATGTACTTTTTATTTTACGCGCGTGTAACTTTATTAGAACGAAGGCAGCGAGTGCATACGTTTACTTTTTTTGTAGCACCGTCTACAACCGCCCGTACTCTTTGAATGTTCGGTTTCCAAGTTTTTCTTGTGCGAATGTGAGAATGACTCACGTTCATACCGCTAGATGTGGATTTACCACATACTTCGCAAAGGTTTGCCATAGTTTCCACCTCCAAGCTTAATCTATAACATAACAAAAGTATATTATCATAAAGAATAGCTTAAAGCAAGTATTTTTGTCGTACATATTGCTCTTTTTATGAAATATACTACAATATAAGGTATACTATATATCATATTCTAAGATATAAATGGACTTTTACACAAGGATATACAAAAATTGGATATATCTCATGTGTTTATCGTATATTTAAAGGAGTTCTTATGGATGAACGATTGACGACTATAAAGGGAATTGGTCCTGGTCGTGAGAAACAATTGCATAAATTGGGAATTACCAATGTTACATCCTTATTGACTTACTTTCCCAGAACCTATGAAGACCGGCGTACGATTTATAGAATTGGTGATTTAAAATCAGGTATGACAGGTGGTGTGGTAGGTACTGTTATTGCTGTACAAGAGAAACGACCTCGCCCTCGATTGTCTATTTTAGAGGTAGTCATTGCAGATGGCACAGGACCTTTGAAGATTGTTTTGTTCAATCAAGGGTATAAAAAGAACTTTTACAAAAAAGGACAGTGTATATATGCATATGGTAAGGCTGAGTTTCAATATGGTTCCATGCAAATGAATACACCGCAAATGGAAAATTTAGGAGATGGTGGTGAACCAGATCGAGGTATTGTTCCTATTTATGCGCTTGCTGATGGGGTATCTCAGTTTGTGGTTCGTTCAACTGTACGCAATTGGTTCGCAGCTAACCATGAATTACCAGAGATTTTACCTGTGGAGGTTCGTGAAGATCATCATTATATGAGTCGCTATGATGCTTTTAAGATGATGCATTTCCCAGACTCCTCAGAGCTCTATGAAAAGGCTCGTTATCAATTGGCCTATGAAGAGTTGTTCGTCATGCAAGCTGGCCTAGCTTTGTTGCGAAATAAAGAACAATGCCATAGAGGGCCTAAAATGGGACCAAATGGGGAACTAATGGCTCAGTGTATAGAGAATTTACCGTTTTCCTTAACAGGTGATCAACAACGAGCGTTAGAGGATATTCGTATTGATATGGAAGATGAACGACCTATGCAACGTTTGTTGCAAGGAGATGTAGGCTCTGGTAAAACTATTGTGGCTACCTTGAGTTTATTAAAAGCCATTGAAAATGGGTATCAGGGGGCATTGATGGCCCCTACGGAGATTCTAGCGGCTCAACATTACGAAGGGATACGAACTGTATGTGCTAATTTAGGTATTACTATAGAACTATTAACTGGCTCCTCTACGAAAAAAGAGAAAGAATGCATCTATGAGGGCTTAGCAGATGGCAGAATCCAAATGATCATTGGAACGCATGCTCTTATCCAAGAGGGGGTTAATTTCCATAATTTAGGCCTTGTTATCATTGATGAGCAACATCGCTTTGGTGTAGATCAACGGGCGAGATTGCAACAGAAGGGAACATATCCTCATGTACTTATCATGACGGCTACACCAATCCCTCGTACCATGACATTATCCGTATATGGAGATTTAGCAGTATCTTTAATTAAAGAAATGCCACCAGGGCGAAAACCTGTTAAAACATATGCTGTAGATAGTTCTTATAAAGAGAGATTACGCACTTTCTTTGGTAAGGAAATGGCGGAAGGGCGTCAGGTCTATGTGGTGTGCCCTCTTGTAGAAGAATCCGAAAAATTAGACTTGCAAGCCGCTGAGGAATTGTATCTAGAATTAAAAGAGTACTTTTATAAGGCCTATGAAGTGGGCCTCGTTCACGGTCGTATGAAACCGAGTGAAAAAGATGAAGTGATGAATGCCTTCCATAGGGGTGAAATTTTATTACTTGTTTCTACAACAGTTATCGAAGTGGGGGTTAATGTGCCAAATGCGACCATTATGTGCGTTGAAGGGGCAGAACGATTTGGTCTGTCTCAGCTACATCAGCTGCGGGGCCGTGTAGGTCGTGGCGCTCATCAGTCCTATTGTATTCTTGTTAGTGATTCTAAAAATGATGTAAGTCAAGAGCGTTTAAAGTTGATGGAACAAATCCAGGATGGATTTGAGCTTGCAGAGCAAGATTTATTGCTTCGCGGTTCAGGTCAATTGTTTGGATTAGCTCAATCAGGACTACCTGATTTGCGTGTTGCTAATATTATCAAAGATATTGAAATTTTAGTAGAGGCTCGTAAAGATGTACTAGATTTTGCAAATCAATTCGGAATAGAAAAATTAGAATCTATCATGAAAGAAGAATTAGAAAAAAGATTTGGTGAAAAATTTCTAAGAATATTGTATAATTAAGAGGTAGGATTAATAAGTATATAAGCATCGATAATATTAGATTTTATCTGGCTTTTTTCCTTGTTTATATGTCCTTCATACCGTATAATAGAACAAACAATTTATTTCATTTTTTCATCTATGGAGGTTAATATGCCAATTATTCATGTAGAGCTCGTCGAAGGGCGTACAAAAGAACAAAAGAAACAATTAGGTGAAGCAATTACAAAAGCTGCGGTTGATATCGTAAATGTTCCTGCTGATGCAGTAAAAGTTATCTTCGTAGATATGAAAAAAGACGATTATATGGAAGGCGGCATTTTGCGGTCTGAACGCTAAGGCTACGACTGACCGCCTAGTCCATAGGGACTAGGCGGGTCGTAGTTTTGTTTTATTATACGGAAAGGAAAGAAATATGAGAGACGATAAATTCGGTATGCGTGGACTAACTTTTGATGATGTATTATTAATACCAGCAGCTTCTGATATACTGCCTAATCAAGTAGAGTTAAAAACTCAATTAACTCGTGACATTACATTAAATATTCCTATGATTAGTTCTGGGATGGATACGGTTACTGAATCACGGATGGCGATTGCTATGGCTCGTGAAGGAGGTCTTGGCGTTATCCACAAAAATATGTCTATTGAAGAGCAAGCTCATGAAGTTGACAAGGTAAAACGCTCTGAACACGGTGTTATCGTTGATCCTATTTTCTTAAGCCCTCAAAATTTACTATCCGATGCAGCAGAACTTATGGAAAAATATAAAATTTCTGGTGTACCTATCACAGAACATGGTAAACTAGTAGGGATCATAACAAATCGCGATATGCGTTTTGAAACTGATTTAAGCCGACAAATTGGGGAATGTATGACAAAAGATTCCCTAGTTACTGCACCGGAAGGTACATCTCTTGAAGCGGCGAAAGCTATCTTAAGCGAACATCGTATTGAAAAATTACCTCTTGTAGATGGCGACGGTAACTTAAAAGGCTTAATTACGATTAAAGATATTGAAAAAGCGACTAAATATCCAAATGCAGCAAAGGATGGTAGTGGCCGATTATTAGTTGGTGCTGCAGTAGGTGTTTCTCAAGATTTGTATGATAGACTTGATGCGCTTGTATCTGCTAAAGCTGACGTAATTATTGTTGATACTGCCCATGGGCATTCTGCAGGTGTTCTTCGTACGTTGAAGGACATTAAACAAGCGTATCCTCACATTCCTGTAATTGCAGGTAATGTGGCAACTGCAGCAGGCACTGAGGCTCTTATCGAAGCCGGAGCTGATGCAGTTAAGGTTGGTATAGGACCTGGTTCTATTTGTACAACTCGTGTCATTGCTGGCATTGGGGTACCTCAAATCACAGCAGTCTATGAGTCTGCTCAAGTGGGGCGTCGCTATGGAGTTCCTATCATTGCTGATGGGGGGATTAAATATTCTGGAGATATTGCTAAAGCTATTGCGGCTGGTGCTAATGTAGTTATGATGGGTAATATTTTAGCGGGTACTGATGAAAGCCCTGGAGAAACAGTGATTTATCAAGGCCGTTCTTATAAAGTATATCGAGGCATGGGTAGTCTAGGGGCTATGAAACTCGGTAGTAAAGATCGATATTTCCAAACAGAAGCTAAGAAATTAGTTCCTGAAGGTATAGAAGGTCGTGTACCATATAAAGGTATGCTGGCCGATACAATTTTCCAAATGGTTGGTGGTTTGCGTGCAAGTATGGGGTATTGTGGATGTCATAACATCCAAGAAATGATTGAAAACACTCAATTCATTCAAATTACAGCGGCTGGTTTGAAAGAAAGTCATCCGCATGATGTAAGCATTACCGTTGAAGCACCAAATTATAGTGGTTGATAATGGAGTATTACATTGAATAAACGTATTTCTGTTTTATCTGTGCCTATCGATTGTGTCACAATGGATGAGGCAGTCCAACGTATTTTACAATTAACTGAACAGCCGGGGCTACATTTAGTAGCAACGGCTAATGCAGAAATGGTTATGTTGGCTAATGAAAATCCTACATTGCACTCCATATTGAATAATGCTAGTCTCGTTGTTCCCGATGGGGCTGGCATTTTGTGGGCTGCAGAGCGTCAAGGAGAACATGTGCCTGAACGCGTAACAGGTGTAGACGTAACTATGGAATTGTTTAAAGTTGCGGCGACTCATCAAATTCCTGTATACTGCTTGGGGGCGGCACCTGGTGTTGCTCAACGAGCGATTGGTAATGTATCTGCTCAGGTAGGTGCATTAAATATAGCAGGAATTCATGACGGATTCTTTGATAGTGCAGAGGAACAAGAAATCATTAAATCTATAGCTGAATCTAAGGCAAAATTGGTATTTGTTGCCTTAGGTGTGCCAAAGCAAGAACAATGGATTGCAGAAAAGTTGAGTCACCTCGATGGCGTAGTTGCCATTGGAATTGGTGGTTCCTTTGATGTCTTGGCAGGTAATATTCCTCGGGCCCCAGAATGGATGCAACGAAATCGACTTGAATGGTTGTATCGATTATATTTAGAACCTCAACGGATTGGCCGTATGTTGGCTATTCCAAAGTTTATGTGGACCGTTATTAGAAATAAATAGAGGAGTGTTGAATCGTGCCTACAGGACCAATAATTAAGGAAGGGTTTCCTCTGATAGGAGCTATGCTCATTATCACTGTGGTGTTAGGATATTTAGGACATTATGTAATTGCGATTATTTCATTTATTCTGGCATTATTTTTCGTCAATTTCTTTAGAAATCCTAAACGTGTAATCCCTCAAGATCCAGATTTGATTTTATCCCCAGCGGACGGTAAAATCATGGATATTTCTGATGTATACGAAGATATTTACTTACATAAAGAGTGTAAAAAAGTAACTATTTTCTTATCTGTTTTTGACGTGCATGCTAATCGTGCGCCTATTGATGGTAAAATTACGTACCGTCACTATACGATGGGTAGTTTCCTACCAGCATTCAAAGATGATGTAGGTTTTGAAAATGAACGTCATACTATTTGTATTGAAAATGATCGTACTTCCGTATTAGTAACGCAAATTGCGGGCCTTTTAGCAAGACGTATCGTATCTTGGACAGACCTAGATAGTGTACTTGAACGCGGTCAGTTGTACGGGATGATTAAGTTCGGTTCCTGTACTGAGCTCTATATGGATAAGGATGTAGAGTTGTTCGTGGAAAAAGGTCAACATATTACAGGCGGTGATACTGTTATCGGGAGGTTACGACATGAATAAATCTATTATTCCAAATTTATTTACTAGTGCAAATTTAGCATTTGGTGTTCTTGGTATTACGTTGTCTGCTACAAATAATACCTTCTGCGCAGCTATATGTATATTATTGTCTCTAGTAGCAGATGGGTTAGATGGTCGTGTAGCAAGAGCTTTAAACGTTGCAGGACCAATGGGCCGGGAACTTGATTCTCTGTCTGATGTAGTGGGATTTGGTGTAGCGCCTGCCTATATGCTTTATATGAAAGAATTAAATGGTTTAGGATGGATTGCATATGTGCCACTATTAGCTTTTGCAGTGCTTGGTGCATTTCGTTTAGCGCGATTTAATATTAAAACTGACGAAGTTCATGGCTATTTTGAAGGTTTACCAATTCCAGCCGCTGGATGTTTAGCGGCGACTTACGTATTGTGTGGCGTATCGGTACCTCAATTTGTGTTGGTAGTTTGTATGATTGGTATAGGTCTCCTTATGGTTAGTGAAGTTAAATATCCCGATTTTAAAGGTAAAAGTGAGATTTATATCAATAAACTTTCTATTGTACTCACAGCCATATTTGTTATAGCTTGTCTCGTGTATGATTGGCATACATGGGCCGTTATGATTTTTGCTGGCTATGTAATGTTTGGGCTTATTAACGGGGCTTTAAATATAGTGCGTAAATAGATGTGTGGAGGAGAATAGTATGAATTACCTACTGGATCTATTACTGATTCCTATGCAGGTAATAATCGTAATTTATACGGTTTATTATTTTATACTCGCTGTCGTAGGTATGTGGCGATCGCGAGTACATAAAAATTATACCCCTAAAAATTCCTTTGCCATCGTTGTATGCGCTCATAATGAGGAAGCTGTTGTTGGTGAGTTAGTTAAAAACTTACGTGGCCTAGATTATCCTGATGATCTATACGATATTTTTGTAGTTGCCGATAACTGTACAGATAAGACTGCGGAAGTAGCAAGTGCTGCTGGCGCTAATGTACATGTACGTGAAAATAAACAAGAAATAGGTAAAGGTTATGCCATGGGGTGGATGTTTGATCGGGTAGAACAAATGGATCGGAAATATGATGCATTCCTGATTTTTGATGCCGATAATTTAGTACACCCTCAATTTATGTTAGAAATGAATGATCATCTTGAAAAAGGTGAGTCTGTAATTCAAGGTTACTTGAACTCTAAAAATCCAACTGACTCTTGGGTAGCCGGTACGTTCTCCATAGCCTTTTGGATGGTTAACCATATGTGGCATTTAGCAAAATATCGTCTTGGATTATCTACGGCCTTAGGTGGTACAGGCATGTGTATTCGTACATCTATTATTCGCGAATACGGTTGGGATTGCAATAGCTTAACCGAAGATATGGAATTTTCCATGAAACTATTGACTCATGGTATCCGTACTTGTTGGGGGCATGATGCTATCGTATATGATGAAAAGGTTACGACTATGATGGCTTCTTGCAGACAGCGTTTACGATGGGCTCAGGGGCAATTTGACTGTGCGGGTCGATATATTCCTAAATTATTTGCTATTGGTATCAAAACAGGGAATATTATGATTTTGGATGGTATATTCCAAGTGAGTCAACCTTATTTCTTATTGTTGACAACCGTATACTTGGTGTTATCCTACATCAATGCGTATACTCCAATTTATACAAATATTTTGTATCAAATTATGCCTATGTCTGTATGGACAATTATAGGTGTTGGTCAATATCTATTCCCATTAATTGTATTGTTGAAAATCAAGGTACCACCAAAGATTTGGTTCTACTATTTACTATATCCATTATTTGTTTACTCTTGGATTCCAGTAAATATTTTAGGGTGGTTCCGCCGTCATAATAAGGTATGGTCTCATACAGTCCATACGAGAGCTGTGGGCTTAGATGATGTTAAATTAACACGTATGGGCAATATGAATAAGAATGAAAAATAGAATCTGTAGGAGTGACTATGCATATTTTAATGTGTAATGACGATGGCATTTTAGCAGATGGTTTACGTCATCTTGCATCGTATTTAAGTCAATATTATAGAATTACCGTTGTAGCACCTGCTAATGAGCAAAGTGCTAAATCCCATGCATTGACAACCGAGGTTCCATTGAAATTAGATGCTTGCAAAGGCGAGGATGAAAATCCTCGCCTTTATGCTCTAACGGGAACGCCGTCCGATTGCATGAAGTTCGGTCTCAGTTATTTATTGACTGATGATATGCCAGATCTTGTAATTTCTGGAATTAATCATGGATTTAATTTAGGCTCTGATGTATTGTATTCCGGCACTGTTTCGGCAGCTATGGAAAGTGGGTTTTACGGTATTCCCGGTTTAGCATTATCTGTTGAGAGATATTCTGTTGAACGGGGAGACGAGATGCATCCATTTATACATGAATTGATTGAGAAAATTTATGTGGCGGGCCAGTTTAGCGGTTTACTAAATGTGAACTTCCCATTACGTGGTACATGTGATTGGGACCATTTTAAAATGGTGAGCCAAGGCTTACAAACCTACAGTAATATTATTGAAGCTCGCATTAATTCAAGAGGACAGGATTATTATTGGTTAGCTGGCGAGCTAGACTATGGTGCTGAAAGTGTTCCTACAGATGTAGAATTTGCCCGTAAAGGCTATATTACAGGTGTCGCACTTACATGGAAACAACAATGTGATACGGATATGAAAAGGGTTCAAAATATTTTAGATGAAATATAAAAAATATGTTGACATTGCTTAGGGATGTCTGTATAATAACAAATGTTCCGATACGCCGGAGTGGCGGAATGGCAGACGCACTTGACTCAAAATCAAGCGGGTAACACCGTGTGGGTTCAAGTCCCACCTCCGGCACCAACATTAGGCGGTAAGACTTTTGTCTTACCGCCTATTTTTATATTTATGAATTTATATACTATAATATACATTATTAATTTCATGAGGTGACAGTATGGATCAAGGTGTAATTGATTATATTACAAATATCTTTGATATTCCTAAACTTACTCAACAGGTTAGCGCTGTACAGATGCCATTGCCATTATCTCGCTTGGCAGAAATACCATTAGATGGATCTGTAAATCAGTGCCAAGGATTTTGTTATAATTCCAAAAAAGACGTTTTTGCTTTAGCTTGTATTAATTCAGATAATACGAAGCAAATTATTTATGAAATTAATCCAAAAACTTTTACTGTTGTTGCAAAATATGAGTATAGTTATAAAAGTTTATTAGGTCATATGAATACCTTAACTTATAATTCTGTCAATAATCGTTACTATACAACAAATGCTGTTGTAAATGGATATAACCTTACTCCTATTGAAGCGGATAGCATGATTGTTGAAGCACCGATTAAACTAAAAGAGAAAGTTTTTAATTTTGCATATGATAAAGTACGCAATGAATATGTATCAATTGTGCCTTTAACAAACTCTGAACGGACAATTAATTATTACGACTCCAATTTTAATCGTATTCGTTCTTATAAAATTGATGCTAATCATACAAACTTAAATAATAACGGTGCTTACGCAACTAATGGAAATACTTTATTTACGACGTTGACAACCTTTGTATACGTCGATGAAGAGGGAGTTGTTAAAAATATTAGCCCTTATGCTTCTGGAATGGAAGTAGAAGACATGGATTGTCGAAATGGTCAAATGTATATGGCGGTCAATCGCAAAGGTAAAGTTGAAATATATAGTTTGTCTAGCCTACCATTTTCGGTAAATGTCTAGATACTACCTATGTTTTAATCCCCTTTATGAGTGTATAATAATAGTATTAGAGTATTTTAGGAGCTATTATGAAATTAGGGAATGATATTATAGAGATTGACCGTATACGTCAAGCTATAGAGAAATCAAGTTCATTTAAAGCGCGCGTTTATACGATTCATGAGATTGAATATTGTAAAAGTCGGAATAAAGGATGCTACGAATCCTTTGCCGGTATATATGCTGCAAAAGAGGCTTTTATTAAAGCTTTAGGTACAGGGATGAGGCATGGATCATGGCAAGATATAGAGATTTATCATGATGAATGGGGCGCACCCTTAATTCGTTTACAAGATACTTTCAAAGATATTTACGAAACATCAGGTTATACTGATATTCATGTATCGATTAGTCATTGCAAGGATTATGCAATGAGTACAGTTATACTTGAAGGAGTATAAGATGAATATTTTAACTACAGAAGATGCTCGATTTATAGATCGAGAGGTTCCTAAGCAATTAGGAATTTCTTTAGAAATCCTCATGGAAAATGCTGGACGTGGTATCGTAGATGCCTTATGGGGAGAGTACGATTTATTTTCCTTGAATAATGGCCGTTCCATAAATAGTTTTGTTTTATTTATATGTGGTACGGGTAATAATGGGGCAGATGGCCTTGTAGCGGCTCGCCATTTTATGGAGCAAGGCGTACCAGCACAAATTGTACTAGTAGGAGATATAAACAAGTATAGTGATCTTTTTGCAGTGCAAATTGAGCGCTGCAAAGCTATGGGCTGTAGCATCGATATGTATGATGAATTCAATGATTGGTCCAACGTAGCCATCGCTGTGGAAGGCATCATGGGAACGGGCTTTACTGGAAGGTTAAGAGAGGTGACCATCGATATATTGAATGATATTGATACTATGCGTAGTCAGTATAATTTTGATTTGTGGGCTATTGATGTACCTGCAGGTTTGGATGCTACTACTGGTCATGTAGCAGAAGGCACACTGACCTATGATTATACTGTTACTTTTGGAGCTATCAAACAAGGTTTGTTATTATATCCCGGAAAGGCTGTTGGAGGAACCGCTGTGGTTGCTCCATTGGGTGCTCCTTGGCAGCAGGTACTGGGTGAACGTGTTAGAACTATAACCATTGATTCTGATTTAGCCGAAAAAATTATCAACTATCGTACCCCAATGGCGCATAAAGGTGTCAATGGAAACACTTTAATTATTGGTGGTTCAAATGATATGATAGGAGCCCCTATTTTGGCTGCTGAAGCGGCAGTTCATAGTGGTGCTGGTAAAGTAACATTAGCTGTACCCAAAATAATTAAACAGATTGTACAAAGCCGTGTCATACCTGAGGTGATGGTTACTTCCACAGAGACTAATAAAGAACTTTTTGATTGTCGTCAAGTTGTTGCTATGGGACCTGGTTTAGGTCGCACTCGTGAAATCTGTGATTTAGTGGATCATATCTTAGAAGCTTACGAAGGAGCATTAGTACTAGATGCTGATGCTTTGTATGCATTGGGACATGTTGGTTGTGTTAATAAAGATGCTTTGCGAGATGGTGATATTGAGTCTGCATATACAGTGGAAAGAGAACTTCCATATTGTGTCATGACACCGCATTTAGGTGAATTTAGTAGACTTATTGATTTACCTATTAAATGGATTGAGCGTCATTATATCACGTTGGCTAGAGCATTTGCTAAGGCTCATCAAGTTATTCTTGTACTAAAAGGGATTCCTTCAATTGTGGCATTACCTGATGGAACAGTGTATGTAAATACTATCGGTAATGCGGGCATGGGTACTGGTGGTATGGGAGATGTGCTGACCGGTGTAATTGCTGGTTTTATAAGTCAGGGTTATTCACTACAAGATAGTGCTATTCTCGGTGTATATGTACATAGTCGTAGTGCAGATATTCTGAATGAAACAAAGAGTTGGGGTTATACTCCGAGTGATGTCAGTGCTTCTTTAGGCTTCGTGGTTAGTGAATTATTGGGAGATTATGAATGACAAATAGAATACAACGCTTTATAGCTTTCTTGTTAGTACTATGTATTCCTATCTTCGCCATTGCAGGATGCACAAATAATGATGTAGCAAACGCAGCAAATCAATTAACTACTAACGCTAATGGAACTTACTCGATCGATACTAAAACGACTACCCCTGAAGGTAAGCTAGATGTATATATGCTAGATATTGGTCAGGGGGATGCTATATTACTTAAGGTAGGTGATGAGTATAGCATGATCGATACTGGTGACATAGAGCATCGTGAAAATATTGTAGCTCAACTTAAAACTATGGGTGTAACAAAGTTAAAAAATATTATTATCACGCATCCTCATGCTGATCATATGGGTGGTTTCTATGCTATTGCAAAGGCTATGCCTATTGAACATGTATATGATGATGGTATTGCCGTTGATAATAATATGTACAAAACTTATGAAAAGTGGATTGAGAAAAATAAAATTCAACGAATTACTTTGAGAAGTGGAGATGTAGTTGATTTTGGACATGGTGCTGTCTTTGTAGTATATGCTCCTTGGGTTGAACCTTTAACTGATAAAAAAGGAGAGACAGATCTTAATAATAATTCTATTGTAGGTAAATTAATCTTCGGTAAATTCTCTATGCTCTTCACGGGTGATGCTGAATGGCAAGAAGAGAAAAAACTTATAAAAGAGCAGAATTCCAGATTGTTTGCTCGTATTCTTAAGGTAGGTCATCACGGTTCTCGTACAAGTAGCTCTGAAGATTTTTTGAAATCTATTAAGCCTGAAAGTGCATTAATTTCAAATGGCATGTATAATAAGTATGGTCATCCTCACGATGTGACATTACGTCGCTTACAGGAAAATAATATTGCTATTTACCGTACAGATACGATGGGACGTATTCATATTAGTACGGATGGGAATGAATGGCAAATTACAACTGAACGTTAGTTTTGATTACTTATACAAAAAATTATTTTTATGAAACTGTTTCTTGTGTATTCTGTATAAGGTCTTTATATAGTAATATGTGTAATCGGCATACTAATCTTCATGTTTGTATGAAATAATCTATTTATAATCTAACATTAGTTTATGGATAGATTGGAACGATGAGATTTTGATAGATAAAAATATCATCGACTCATCTCTATGGTTTGGACACTATGTATGTCAGTTAGATTGGAGTGAATGTATTGCGTAAACTATTTTTAATGTGCCTTGCAGTCTTGATGGCGATACCTTTATTATTGACTCAAGCAAAGGCAGCTAATTTGGAAGATGCTCGATGGGTGACTAGAACAGATGCACCTGTACCATATGTTCGTATTGTTATGGACTTATCGGCACCTATAAAGGCATCTGCATCAATTAGCAAAGATGGGAAAACTACGACTGTTACTTTAAAGAATACAAAGCTAAAGACGGCTAAAGAGAACATTTCTATGGACTCAGCTATTGCTAACTCTGCTAAACTTTCACAAGATGGCAGAGACGTTAAAGTAACAATCAAGACACCTTCATCTATTGATACTAGTGATGTAAAGGTTTTTTCCTTGAAAAAAGATACGGTTAATAAGAAACCGTATCGTATCGTTGTTGATGTTCAGAAAAAAGGTGCTATAGCTAAGCCTGCTTACTATGGTAAAAAGCCATCTCAATCTGCACATCCAGCAAAAAATGTACCTACAGGATCTGGTAAATACTCTACTAGTGGCGGTTTATCTGGCAAAACAATTACTATTGACCCAGGACATGGTGGTAGTGATTCTGGTGCTATTGGACCTCACGGTGTACAAGAGAAAAACATTACACTACCGATTTCTATGTATTTGAAAAAATCTCTAGAAAATCGTGGTGCTAAAGTGCTTATGACTCGTACTACTGATGTAGATGTATATGGCCCTAATGCAAGCGGTGTTGATGAATTGGGGGCTCGTGTTAACGTGGCTAACCGTAGTAATTCTGATGCTCTTGTAAGCGTTCATATCAACGCATTTAATAATCCTAGCGTTGGTGGTATTGCAACATATTACTATAGCAAAACCGGTAACGATGCTCGATTAGCACAAAAGGTACAATCTCAAATTGCTGACACACCTGGTTTCAATGGTGATCGTGGCATTCAAGAAGGTAACTTATACGTGTTGAGACATTCTAATATGCCTGCAATTCTTGTAGAGCTTGGTTTTATTTCTAACCCTAATGAGGAACGTGTTCTACAATCTCCTCAAACTCAAGAAGACTTTGCTAACCGCATTGCAAATGGTATTGCTAATTACTTTGGAGGTTAATCGATGAAATTACGTAAACAAGTTCTATCGATTCTCTGTGTAGGTATGCTGGCATTTGTAGTGGGTTGTACACATGAACAAGCTCCTACAACAGGTAAAAGTGAACCTACGCAAGAGACGAAAGTCAATAAGGATGCAGAAACAAGTAAAGTATCTCAAGAAAAGGTTAAGATGGCCTTCTTTGTTCCTACAGAGGATGGTTCTGGGGTAAAACAAACTACCGTTGAGATAGAGGCGAATAAAGTTACGCCTAAAGCAGCTCTTTTAGCAATGTTAAATGCCGATAGAGCACAAAAATATCCAGTCTTCTCTAAGGATATTGAAATTACATCTGTTACTGTAAAAGATGGTATTGCTTCTGTTGAAGTAAATGATGCATTCGTAAAGGGTAATGGCGGAGACTTAACTGTTAAATTACAAATGGCTGCTATTGTAAATACATTGACATCCTTTGATAATATTAATGGTGTTCTATTTGTCAATAATGGTAAAAAGGTGCCAACTGTAGGTTCCTTTGATACTAAAGAACCTGTTAAGAGAATGACGAATCTAATTAAAAAATAATTCTTTTAAAGACATTTATAGCAGATAGTTGTTATATCAACTATCTGCTATTTTTGTTGTCTTTTATATATGTTACAATACAATAAGTAATAAACGGAAACTAGGTGATCAGATGCAATTAAAAGATGTAGGGGAATTTAATTTCATTCGCCAAATTCAAGATAACACAATATATAATCCTAATACTGTAGTGTATGGTATTGGTGATGATTGTGCTATTTATAAAGCAGAACAAAATACAGAGCAATTGATAAGCACTGACACAATGGTGGAAGGTGTTCATTTTAGCTTTCACTATATGATGCCCTATGATGTAGGGTATCGCCTTATGACGGCTAATTTAAGTGATATTGCGGCTATGGGTGGCATTCCTAGACAAATTGTATTATCCGTAGCCGCACCAGACCATGTTGATACAGTCATTCTTGATGAAATTTATAGGGGAATTAAAGATCAATGTATGCGATATCAACTCAATATATTGGGTGGAGATACGGTACGTACAGAAGGGCCCATGGTTTGGACTGTAACAATTATCGGAGAGGTTCCTAAAGGCACTGCGGTTATGCGAAGTGGTGCGAAAGTAGGAGATGTTGTAGGTGTTACAAACTATGTAGGTTATGCAGCTACAGGTTTAGGAGCATTGTCATATAATTTAGTAGGATATGATATGACCAAAGTGGGGCATCAACGTCCCGAACCACAGATTGAATTGGGGCAAAAATTGCGACGACTTGGTATCCATAGTATGAATGATATTAGCGATGGACTAGGAAGTGAATTGAATGAAATCGCTGTAGCTAGTAATGTTTCCATTGTATTTGAAGAACAAGTAATCCCTCTACACGAGGAGACTTACGAATTAGCTAAGCATTTACAAACTAATCCAATAGATTATGCTTTGTATGGTGGAGAAGACTTTCAGTTAGTCTTTACGGCGCCAAAATCACTACTTTCGGAATTGGAAAAGCTATCAGGCATTACGTTGATTGGAGAAGTTTTATCTGGCCCACCACGGGTTCAAATGGTAACACCTGATAAAACGATTAAGACTGTAGAAGCGAAAGGATATAATCATTTTCATGAAGGATAAGGTACAGGTTCATTTAAAGACTTATACAGTAGAAGATACACAACAATTTGGTAAATTATTAGGTGCATGGGTTAAACAGAATGGAAATCCTCTTTGTATAGCACTAGTTGGTGACTTGGGGACAGGAAAAACACATTTGTCGCAAGGAATTGCAAAAGGCTTTGGGGTTACTGAAGAAATTACAAGTCCTACCTTTGCCATCATGAATACCTATGATGTGAATCGAACTCATTTATATCATTTTGACGTATATCGCTTGGAAGATATTAGTGAACTGGAAAATATTGGCTTTTATGAGTATACAGAAGATTGCGTATCCATTGTAGAATGGGCTGATAAATTCCCTCATGAATTTCCTGATGAAACACTATGGATTTATTTAACGCGCATTGATGATACAAGCCGATCCATTACATTAGTTAGTGATTACCTTACAGCGGATGATTTAGTAGAAATAGGAGGCCCATATGTGGTTGGGAATTGAGACGAGCTCACTTGTGTCGAGTGTGGCTTTAATGGATGAAAGTTGCCTAATTGGGGAATTGACCATTCAAGCTGGATTGACTCATTCTGAGCAGTTGGTACCTCATATTGATATGTTATTACGGACCTGTCAAGTTGAAAAAAGTGAATTAAAAGGGATTATGGTTAGCATTGGACCCGGTTCTTTTACAGGGCTACGGATTGGTATGGGGACAGCAAAAGCTATGGCTTATGCCTTACAAATTCCTTTATATGGTGTAATGACCATGGATAGTTTAGCTCGTAATGTGGCTTATACGGACCGCACGATTTGTACTATTATCGATGCTCAGAAAAAACATGTTTATGCAGGTATCTACAAATATGATGATAATGAATTGGTTTGTAAAGAGGAACCTTTTGTCATTGCTGCTAATGATTTATTAGATCAACTCAGAGTATCTGAAGAACATGTAGTGTTCCTTGGGGATGGCGTTAAGCGAATAGAAAAGCTATTAGATGAAAGTGATACAAATTTAACGATTTTAGATATATCGCAACGTATTCCAAAAGCTAGTTCTCTATTACTGGCTGGCCGTAGATTCGTAGTCTCTGAAGAGAGTTCTGACCCTATGGATATGGTTCCTTATTATATTCGACGCTCAGAAGCAGAAGTGTTATGGGAAGAACGCCATAAGGATAATCCTGAAATGTTGAACCAAAATCCTACAGTTATAGTTACTGAGGCAGCGGGAGTCGAATAATGGAGATTCGTTTGGCTACAATAGATGATGCTCAAGCTATCTATGCTATTGAACAACAGTCTTTTTCTGTTCCTTGGAGTTTAGAATCTGTTCTCGTTGAGTTAGAAGGGGCATCAAATAAATTATATATGGTAATTTGTGAGGAGAACAAAATTGTTGGATATGCAGGTGCTTGGCTTGTATACGATGAAGGTCAAATCACGAATATCGCTATTATTCCTTCCGCACGAGGTAAGGGATATGGATCAAAACTTACCAAGCAATTAATAGATGAATGTCTTACGAGAGGTATGAAAGAAATTTTCTTAGAGGTGCGCATATCTAATTTAGCAGCATTGGCTATGTATAGAAATTTAGGATTTTCTGTAAAAGGAATTCGTAAAGATTATTATTCAGAGCCTACGGAAGATGCTTATATTATGTCTCTCGTTTCAGAGGAAATAGAATGAGTATATACACATTAGCCTTGGAAAGTAGCTGTGATGAAACCTCTGCTTCTGTCCTTAAGGACGGGCGCACCGTTTTGTCTAATGTTATTTCAAGCCAAGTACCAATACATAGAAAATTTGGTGGCGTTGTACCTGAAATTGCATCACGTCATCATATAGAACAAGTTATACCTGTTATAGACCAAGCATTACGTGATGCGAATGTGACTCTACAAGATATCAATCATATTGGTGTTACGTATGGGCCAGGTCTTGTAGGGGCTTTATTAGTTGGTGTAGCTGCTGCAAAAGGGTTATCCTTTGCTACAGGGATTCCCTTGGTGCCAGTGCACCATATGGAAGGTCATATTTTTGCTAACTTTTTAGCTAATCCAGAACTGGAGCCTCCGTTTTTAAGTCTCGTTGTATCTGGTGGTCATACCATGTTAGTACATGTAAAAGGATATGAAGAATTTGATGTTCTTGGTCAAACACGAGATGACGCAGCTGGCGAAGCTTTTGATAAGATTGCACGGGTTATGGGATTCCCTTATCCAGGGGGCCCTCATATCGATGCCCTTGCCGTTGAAGGGAATCCAGAGGCTATTGAATTTCCAAAGGCTTTAAGTGAACCAGGTAATTTTGAATTTAGCTTTAGTGGTTTGAAATCCGCAGTTTTAAACTATTTAAATAGTAAGCAACAAAAGAATGAGCCTATCAATCAAGCTGATGTGGCTGCATCGTTTCAAAAGGCCATCGTAGATGTGTTAGTAGAAAAGACGAAAGATGCCGCACATACTTTAGGTGAAAGTCGTATTACTATTGCTGGCGGTGTATCAGCTAATAAAGGATTACAAAAGGCTTTAGAAGCTATGTGTGTAGAAGAAGGCTTTACTTATTACAAACCACATAAAATATTGTCTACTGACAATGCTGCCATGATTGGATGTCGAGCTTATTATATGGCGCAGGCTGGAAAATTTGGCGATTTAACATTGAATGCAAAGCCTAGTGTTGAAATTGGATACGTATCTTGGAAAGAGGATTAATCGTGGATATTGGTCAAGATATTTTAAATAGAACACCATTAGGACCATTACAAACCTCATTACTTGAGCATATTAGTAAACTCATATCCTTTGGCGAGTCTTTAACTCGTCAAAGGATACAGATTTTTACACCCCTACTAGAGACAGGACAAGGTGAGAGATCACAACAATGTGCAGATATGCTATGTATAGAACGCAGTGATCAAGGGATTACTACACGTCAATTAAAAGGCAGTCATACGTGGCATGCTATGATGAAAGATGGTCAACCACTTATCGGGTTAGATGACAAACAGCGTCAACATGTCTTTCCTATCGTAGACAACGGAGGTCGTATTATTGGGGGTATATCTTTTACATTATCACCATCTATTAAGGCAGAACAATATGAGCAAGAATACCTTTTGTCTGATACGATGCAACGTCTTATGCTGACGGCTATTGATGAACAAATAGTGTCTTACGAACCTATGTCCTATTTTGATGGTTTAATTATTTTCGACGACACTTATAAAATACTGTATGCTAACGATGCAGCTATGAAGTTAGTAGATGTATTAGGCTTTGATCGTCGCTTGGTAGGTTCATCAATTTTTAGCAGTACCTTAAAGATGTCCGCTATACAGCAGGTATTATTAGATAGAAGTATACGTACAAATGAAGAAATCTATCAAGATATGGTAATTCGTCAGCACATGATTCCTATTGCTATGGGGCGCAATGAAACGAGGTGCTTTTTAGTTCTTCATGATTGTACTCGTGAAAGTAAACAGCAACAAGAATTATTGGTTAAAAATTCCATTATCAAAGAGGTTCATCATCGTGTAAAAAATAACTTACAAACTGTAGCAGGGTTATTGCGTATGGAGGCGAGACGCTCTAGCTTGCCAGATGTAAAGCAAGCACTCCAAGAGGGGATTAATCGTATCGAGAGCATGGCTCTAGTTCACGATATAGTGTCTCATTACGATGAGGATTATATTGGTATCCGATCAATTTACGATGAATTATGTCGTTTGTTGCGTATGAGTATGGTGCGACAAGATCAAGAGGTTACTTTTACTTACAGTGGCGAAGATATGCTAATTTCTTCTCATATGGCGAGTTATGTATCTCTTATAATTAATGAATTGATTACGAATAGCTTAGAACATGGGTTAGACGGGAATCGTGGAAATGTTCATCTAGCAGTTACTGATGCAGGTAGTACAATTAAATTGGCTTTTACAGATAACGGAAAAGGATTGCCTAGTGATTTCTCTGTTTCTTCTAATAAACGGTTAGGTTTAACAATTATTAATAATTTAGTTACTCATGAATTAAAAGGAAGTTTATCCATAGAAAATACTGGAACAGGTGTATTGGTGACGATATATATGAAAAAGGAGGCATAAATGCGCGTTTTAATCGTGGATGATGAATCCCTAATACGTATGGATTTACGAGATATTATTGAGTCTTGTGGTCATGAAGTCGTTGCAGAAGGTACAAATGGTGTTGAAGCTTTAGCACTTTGTAAAAAACATAAGCCAGATATTATATTGATGGATGTTAAGATGCCAGAATTAGATGGTATTGAGGCTGCACGTCAAATTGGCTTTCACCATGAAGCACCTGTAGTATTATTAACAAGTTATAGCCAGCAAGATTTAATCGATAAGGCTCGAGATTCTGGTGTATATGGCTATTTAATTAAACCAGTACGGGAGGAACAGTTAGTTCCTACCTTAGAGATGGCTTTAGGTCGCTATAAAAGTGATGCTCAGTTGCGAGAAAAGATGGCTGAGCTAGAACAGTCATTAGAAGATCGTAAAATCATTCAAAAGGGAACTGGTATATTAATGGAACTATATTCTATATCTGAAGTGGAAGCGTATAATCGGATCCGCACTTTAAGTATGAATAAACAAATATCTATTATAGAAACATGTAATCTCATCATTAAACAGTCTAATAAGTCAAATAATATCTAAAAAGTCAAAAAATCAAAATTAGTACTTGCAATTATTTTAACTTCGGTTATAATAATACTTGTGATTAGCACTCAATGAGTTAGAGTGCTAATAAATTATGGAGATTAACTAGTAAAAAGGAGTGACATTATATGTTAAAACCATTAGCTGACCGCGTTCTTATCCGTCTAGAAGCAAAAGAAGAAAAAACTAAAAGTGGTATCTTCCTTCCTGATACAGCTAAAGAAAAGCCTCAAGAAGGTGTAGTTGTAGCTGTAGGTGCTGGTAAAGTATATGACAATGGTCAACGTGTAGCTCCAGAAGTTAAAGTTGGCGACACTGTTATGTTTGCAAAATATGCTGGTAGCGAATTAGAAATCGATGGCGCTACTCATTTGATTATTAGCGAACGCGATATTTTAGCAGTATTATAATCGCTGATTTATAGTCTATATGACTATAAAAACTGATGATACATTCTATATTGCCTAAGGGCACATATATTTCGTTACATTGGATAGTGTTACTATTTAGGAGGTAATACATATGGCAAAAGAAATCTTGTTTAATGAAGAAGCTCGTCGCGCTTTAGGCCGTGGCGTCGATCAATTAGCAAATGCTGTAAAAGTTACATTAGGTCCAAAAGGTCGTAATGTTGTGTTGGATAAAAAATTTGGTTCCCCAACAATTACAAATGATGGTGTAACCATTGCTCGCGATATTGAACTTCCAGATCCATTTGAAAACATGGGTGCTCAATTAGTAAAAGAAGTTGCTACTAAAACTAACGACGTAGCAGGTGATGGTACTACTACCGCAACAGTATTGGCGCAAGCTATGATTCAAGAAGGTATGCGCAATGTAGCAGCCGGT
Organism: Veillonella parvula; assembly: GCF_036456085.1. NCBI lineage: Bacteria > Bacillati > Bacillota > Negativicutes > Veillonellales > Veillonellaceae > Veillonella > Veillonella parvula. The sequence goes on from NZ_CP138632.1 coordinate 418,194, forward strand.
GCAAACCCAATGATTTTGAAAAAAGGCATTGAAACAGCAGTAAAAACTTTGGTTGAAGAAATTAAAAAACGCTCCATCAAAGTTTCTGGTAAAGCTGAAATTGCTCAAGTTGCAAGCGTATCCGCTGCTGACGAAGAAATCGGTGGTTTAATTGCTGAAGCTATGGAAAAGGTTGGTAATGACGGTGTTATTACTGTTGAAGAATCCAAAGGTTTGCAAACTGCATTAAATGTAGTAGAAGGTATGCAATTTGATCGTGGTTACATTTCCCCTTATATGGTAACTGACCCTGATCGTATGGAAGCTGTTATGGATAACCCATATATCTTGATCACTGATCGTAAAATCAGTGCCATCGCAGATATGTTGCCAACACTTGAAAAAGTAGTAAAAGTAGGCAAAGAACTTCTTATTATCGCTGAAGATGTAGAAGGGGAAGCATTGGCTACATTAGTAGTAAACCGTTTGCGTGGTACATTCAAAGCTGTAGCTGTTAAAGCTCCTGGCTTTGGTGATCGTCGTAAAGCTATGCTTGAAGATATCGCTATCTTAACAGGCGGTACTGTTATTACTGAAGATATGGGTCGCAAGCTTGATTCTGTAGAGCTTGAAGATCTTGGTACAGCTCGTCAAGTTCGCATCACTAAAGATGAAACTACAATCATCGATGGCGCAGGTGATAAAGATGTAATTGCTAAACGCGTTAACCAAATCCGTGCACAAGTTGAAGAAACATCTTCTGATTTCGACCGTGAAAAATTACAAGAACGTCTAGCTAAATTGTCCGGTGGTGTTGCAGTTATCGAAGTAGGTGCTGCTACAGAAGTTGAAATGAAAGATAAGAAACTTCGCATTGAAGATGCATTGAATGCAACTCGTGCAGCTGTTGAAGAAGGTATTGTAGCTGGTGGTGGTACTACATTCATCGATATCATCCCTGCATTGAATACATTGGAAGCTACTGGTGACGTTCAAACTGGTATTAACCTTGTAAAACGCGCTGTAGAAGAACCACTTCGTCAAATCGCATACAACGCAGGTCTCGAAGGTTCTGTAGTAGTAGAAAAAGTTAAAAATACTGAAGCTGGTGTAGGTTTTAATGCCTTGACTGAAGAATACATCGATATGGTTAAAGCTGGTATTGTTGATCCTGCAAAAGTTACTCGTTCTGCCCTTCAAAATGCCGCATCTATCGCATCTCTTGTATTAACTACTGAAACAATCGTAGCTGATAAGGTAGATGAAAATGCAGCAGTTCCTGCAATGCCTCCAATGGGTGGTATGGGCGGTATGATGTAATCAGCTGCTTAGAATTAATTTTATAAGAAATATAATAATCCTAATGAATTGTGAATTACATTTTTCATATTCATTAGGATTATTTTTTACTAATAAATTAATCTATTGTAAGGGTGTAATATTTTAAATAAGATATTATTATATTCAAGCTGACCAGATTTAAAGTGACTAGATTATGTTGATTACATCGATAAAATTGATTTTGTATACAATGTATGATATAATTCTATAGAATTTAATAGTGAGTCTTATTGACATAGTTATTCTCTAATAGTATAATTAGTGTATCGAATTTATTCGATTTGTTATATTTGAATTGAAAGAAGGATCACTATGTTGAACTTTATTTTTAAAAGTAAACCTAATTATGTTAATTTTGGCCTCTTAATCTACCGTTTGGCACTTGGTATTTCCATGTTTTATCATGGATATTTAAAGTATTTGAGCGGTGCTGAAGGCCTTTATAAAGTTGGAGCTATGTTGGCACCATTAGGTGTACCTAGTGGTTATGAAATATTAGGCACTATGGCAGCATATGCAGAAATGATAGGTGGCGTACTTATAGTACTTGGTCTATTTACAAGAATTGGATCTTTGCTACTTATAGGTACACTAGCAATAGCAACGATATTAAATCTTAGTGGTAGTTTCTTTAGTTGGGACTATCCATCTCAAATGGGATTTGGTGCTCTTATGTTATTCTTCGCTGGCGCAGGCCGCTATAGTCTTGATAAAGCTTTATTTAAATAATAATTAGGATAATAGACTCATCGTTTGATGGGTCTTTTATTTGTATAGCGAGGTTATTATGAATACAAAAACAGTTCCGTTTACAGCCGAACAATTGGAAAATATTATTGCCCAATACCCAACACCATTTCATATTTATGATGAAGAAGGTATCATTGAAAATATGAAAGCATTCATCAATGCATTTTCTTGGAATAAAGGGTTCAAACAATATTTTGCTGTAAAAGCGACACCAAATCCATATATTATGCGTGTATTGCAAAAACTTGGCGTTGGTGCAGATTGTTCTTCCTTAGCAGAGTTAATGCTATGTGAAAAAGTGGGTATTACAGGTCATGATATTATGTTCACATCTAATGACACACCATATGTGGAATATAAAAAAGCACTTGAATTAGGTGCTATCATCAATCTTGATGATATTACTCATATTGAATATTTGGAAAAAAATCATGGTTCTTTGCCTGATACATTCTGCGTACGTTATAACCCAGGCTCCTTAAAAGAAGGCGGCAATACAATTATCGGCCTTCCTGAAGAAGCTAAATATGGTATGACACGTGAACAGATTCTTGAAGCTTATAAACAGTTGCAAGCTAAAGGTGTAAAACACTTTGGTATCCATACAATGGTTGTATCTAACGAGCTTGATATTGATGGCTTAGTTGGCACTGCTGAACTTTGCTTCAATCTAGCAGTAGATATTAAAAATGAACTAGGCATCAATGTTGAGTTTATCGATCTTGGCGGTGGTGTAGGTGTTGCTTATAAACCAGAACAAACACCAGTAGATTTCAATGCACTTAGTAAAGGTGTAGAAGAGGCCTATAATAGAATTCTAGTAGCTAATGGCCTTGGTGATGTAGCATTGGCTTATGAATGTGGCCGTATGGTTACAGGTCCATTTGGTTACTTAGTTTCTACAGCAATTCACAAAAAGGATATTTATCGTCACTACATCGGTTTAGATTCCTGTATGGCAAACCTTATGCGTCCAGCTTTATATGGTTCTTACCACCATATTACTGTAATGGGTAAAGAAAATGCACCTAAGGATCACGTGTACGATGTAACTGGTTCTTTATGTGAAAACAATGATAAATTTGCTATTCAACGTGAGTTGCCAAAAATCGGTATTGGCGATCGTATCATCATTCATGATGCTGGTGCGCATGGTCACTCCATGGGCTTCAACTATAATGGCAAATTGCGCTCTGCTGAGTTGTTATTACATAAAGATGGTTCTGTTACACAAATTCGTCGTGCTGAAACATATGATGATTTGTTTGGCACCCTCGATTTCTCTAACCTATAATTTAATATTGAGAATCGAATAGGATGAGAATGAATATTAATAAAAACCTATCAATATATGTAATATATGATATTCTTTTAATTCCTGTATATTTTAGTAGGAATATCTTGCTATCATTTAGATAAGAATGTATAATGATTATAGATTGTTATGCACATACTTGCTAAGTTGGCGAGAATTACGGCGGTATTCACGTTAGTGCGTACCGCCTTTTTATATGTGTCAATATATACGTTTTACATATAATGCTTGTATGTTTCTTATTAATACATACATTATGAGAAGGAGTGAACATTTTGGCTGAATTACTTCAGATAAAAGATTTAAAGGTATCCGTTGAAGGTAAACAAATCTTAAAAGGTATCAACTTAACAATTAATAAAGGTGAAATCCATGTTGTAATGGGTACAAATGGTGCAGGTAAATCTACACTTGCTAATGCTATTATGGGTAACACTACATATACTGTAGATAGCGGCTCTATTATTTTTGATGGTAAAGATATTACGGAAGATGCAGTAAATGATCGTGCGAAAGCAGGTATCTTTATGTCCTTCCAAAATCCAATTTCTATTCCTGGCATTACAGTAGAAAACTTCATCCGTACTGCGAAATCTACAATTACTGGTGAAAATGTACGTGCTTTATCTTTCAAAAAAGAATTGAAAGAAAAAATGGATGAATTATCCTTCGATGTATCTTATGCACAACGTTATGTAAATGAAGGCTTCTCCGGTGGTGAACGCAAGAAAAATGAAATTCTTCAAATGTCCATTTTAAATCCTAAATTGGCTATTCTTGATGAAACAGACTCCGGCCTTGACGTAGATGCAGTTCGTATCGTATCTGAAGGTGTACAACGTTTCCACAACGAAGAAAATGCTGTATTGATCATCACTCACCATAACCAAATCTTGCAAAAATTAAAACCTGATTTCGTTCATGTATTGATCAATGGTAAGATCGTTAAAACTGGTGATGCTTCTCTTGTACGTGAAATCGAAGAAAAAGGTTACGACGCATACAAAGCATTAGCATAGGAGGCACAATGGAAGAAAGAAAGAAAACCCAAGTCGCGGATATGGACCGTGGTGTCTACGATATTAAGAATGACTTTGAATATTCTTATATTTCTGATGCTGGTTTAACAGAAGATATTATCCGTGAAATTTGGTCTAATAAAAATGAACCTGAATGGATGCTTGACTTCCGTTTGAAATCTTTAGAAATCTACAATCGCATGGGGATTCCAAATTGGATTCCTGATATTTCTGGCTTAGATATGGCAAATATCCATACTTATGTTAAGCCAAAAGTAGATATGAAAGAAAACTGGGACGAAGTTCCAGAAGAAATTAAAAGTACTTTTGACCGCTTAGGTATTCCAGAAGCGGAAAAAACATCTCTTGCAGGTGTTGGTGCTCAATATGACTCTGAAGTTGTATACCACAGTATCCAAGAAGATCTTGTTAAACAAGGCGTTATCTATACTGATATCGAAACTGCGCTTCATGAGCATGAAGAAATCGTAAAAAAATACTGGATGACATTGATTCCACCTACAGATCATAAATGGGCTGCTCTTCATGGTGCCGTTTGGTCTGGTGGTTCCTTCGTATATGTTCCAGCAGGTGTACAAGTAGAGATTCCATTGCAATCCTATTTCCGCTTGAATGCACCAGGTGCTGGTCAGTTTGAACATACTATGATCATCGTAGAAGAAGGGGCTAAATTGCACTTCATCGAAGGTTGTTCTGCTCCTAAATACGACGTATCTAACCTTCATGCCGGTGCCGTTGAATTGTTTGTAAAGGATAATGCTACATTGCGTTATTCTACAATTGAAAACTGGTCCAAAAACATGTACAACCTTAACACAAAACGTTGTGTAGTTGGTAAAGGTGGTACTATTGAGTGGGTATCTGGTTCCTTCGGTTCCAAAGTATCTTGCTTGTATCCAATGAGTATCCTTAATGGTGAAGGTGCACATGCTGAATTCACAGGTGTAACATTTGCTGGCGAAGGACAATTCCTTGATACTGGTTGTAAGGTAGTTCATAATGCTCCTTACACAACTAGTAATGTAAACTCTAAATCTATTTCCAAATCCGGTGGTGCTGCTATTTACCGTGGCCTTTTGAAAATTGGCCCTAAAGCAGAACATTCCAAAGCGACTGTATCTTGTGAATCCTTGATGCTTGATGCAGAGTCTCAATCTGATACAATTCCAGCTATTATCGTAGAAAACGATAATGTAGATTTAGGTCATGAAGCTAAAATCGGTCGTATTTCCGACGAAGCGATTTTCTATCTCATGACACGTGGTATTAGTGAAGAAGAAGCTCGTGCAATGCTCGTTCGTGGTTTCGTTGAGCCAATCTCCAAAGAATTACCACTTGAGTATGCTGTAGAAATGAACAATCTAATCAATCTTGAATTAGAAGGTTCTATCGGTTAAGGAGGAATTATGAGCGAATTATTATTTAATGAACTCCCTAGACCGACATTCAGATGGTTGCGTGTTAACCATACTGTAAGTTCTCTAGCTGGAGAAGATACATCTGTACAATCCATCGCTGTAGAAGCGAATCAAAATATACTTTCACCATTGCCTACAGGAACAGCACTGTTAAATGCTAAATATGAAGGTGCTAATAAGGATGCTGTTCAAGCATTGGTGGACAATGCAGAAGGTTATGCTATCAATGTTCCTGCTAAGGAAAAAGAAGTTGTAGGCATCCGCATTGATGCTAATGCACGTGTAGCTAACCGTTTCCAATTCATCGTTGGTGAAGGGGCAGAACTAGAGGTACAATTCTATGTAACTGGCGCTGGTGAAGCTTTAACAAATGTTAGTTATCTAAATGAATACGATGTAAAAGAAGGCGGTAAAGTTGTAGTGAAAAAGGTAAATCTTTTACCTGAACATGTACAACATATCGAACATCGTTATACAAAATTGGAAGATAAAGCAGATGTAGAATACATTAACATTGAACTTGGTGGTAGCGAAAATATTTTGAACTACTATCATGATTTAGTAGGTCAAGAATCTCGTATGGTTCATGATATTGCTTATCTTGGTAACGAAGAACAAAAATTTGATATCTCCATGATTATGAGTCATGGTGGTAAAAAATCCTTCAGTGATATTCATACATTAGGTGCTCTTAGTGGCAATTCTAAAAAATCTTTCCGTGGTACTCTTGATTTCCTTCATGGTGCAACAGCTTCTGAAGGTGCGGAAGAAGATACTTGCTTATTGTTAGATCCAACTGTAAAATCTGTTTCTTTACCTCTATTATTATGTAAAGAAGATAATGTAGTGGGCAATCATGCAGCGAGTGCAGGCCAAATTGATCATAATAAATTGTTCTATATCATGAGCCGTGGCTTTAGTGAAGTAGAAGCAAAACATATCATTGTAGAATCTATGATTCGACCTATTATTGATCGCATTGGTGATGAAACGATTGAAGAAGCAGCGTTAGCAGCTGTACGTAATAAAATTTAAAGAGGCGTTTTTATGAGACCAATTGCAGAAGCATACAAAGACTTTCCTATACTACATAAAGAGCATAATGGGCACCGCGTTATCTATTTAGATAGCGGTGCTACTGCACAAATTCCACAATCCGTAATTGATCGTGTTGTGGAACATATGACACAACGTAATGGTAATCCACATCGTGGTTCTCATATTTTAGCTATTGAAGCATCTGAAGACTATGAAAATGCACGTGATCGCGTAGTTGAATTTATCAATGCTCGTGAACGTGAAGAAGTTGTATTTACACGTAATAGTACAGAATCTATGAACTTGATTGCTCATAGCTATGGTCTTCATAATGTGAAGAAAGGTGACAAGATTGTCATTACTGTTGCGGAACATCATGCCAATCTTGTAACATGGCAATATGTAGCAGAACAAACAGGGGCAACCTTAGAATATATGTACCTTGATGAACATGGGCACTTAAAAGATGGTGAAATCAATAAAATTGATGAGAACACTAAAATTGTTGCCTTTGCTCATGTTAGTAACGTGCTTGGTATGGAATTCCCTGTAAAAGAATTAACTGAAAAAGCGCATTCCGTAGGTGCTGTAGTAGTTCTCGATGGTGCTCAATCTACACCTCATAAAAAAATTGATGTTCAAGAATTAGATTGTGATTTCTTCGTATTCTCTGGTCATAAAATGTGTGCATCTCAAGGTATTGGTGTACTTTATGGTAAACGTGAGTTATTAGAAGCTATGCCACCTTTCCTATTGGGTGGGGATATGATTGAATATGTAAAAGAACAAACTGCTACATTCAATGAGCTTCCATATAAGTTCGAAGCAGGTACACCAAATGCTGACGGTGCCGTTTCTTTGCACGCCGCAATTGATTATTTAGAATCCTTTGGCATGGATGCTATTGAAGCTTATGAAGAAGAATTAGTAGCGTATATTCTTCCTAAAATTGTTGCATTGCCACATGTTCACGTGATTGGCTCCCAAAATCCTAAGGAAAAACATGGCGTAATCGCGTTCACTGTAGATGATGTACATCCTCATGATGTAGCTACAATTTTAGATTCTAAAGGCATTTGTGTTCGTTCTGGACATCATTGTGCACAACCATTAGGTGCATTCTATAATGTATCTGCATCTACTCGTCTAAGCATGTACTTATATACTCGTAAGGAAGATCTAGATGCATTCCTTGAAGTATTAAAGACAGTTCGTTCAGTAATGGGTTTTAAAGATTAGGAGATTTACCATCAATGGAAATGGATCAATTATATACAGAACTTATTTTGGAACATAACCAAGATAAGCGTAATAAACATGAGTTAGCTCATTTTACAAATTCTGAACATGGCCATAACCCTAGTTGTGGTGATGATCTAACATTACAACTCAACGTAGAAGATGGCATTATCAAAGATGCTGCTTACACCGGCTCTGGTTGTGCTATTAGTCAAGCGTCTGCATCTATGATGATTGATATTATTAAGGGTAAATCTGTTGAAGAAGCTCTTCGCTTGGTAGAAATTTTCTTAGGTATGATCAAAAAAGAAATTACTGATGAAAATGAGTTAGAAGAATTAGAAGATGCTATGGCATTGCAAAATATTTCTAACATGCCAGCGCGTGTTAAGTGTGCGGTTCTTGCATGGCATACATTAAAAGAGGCTTTAAAGAAATAATATGAAGAAAACAATATTATTTGATTTAGATGGAACTTTAACAGATTCTCAAGAAGGTATTCTTAAAAGTATTAAATTTGCATTGGAACATTTTGGCTATGATGTTCCTGATGAAGAAACATTGCAATTATTTTTAGGACCACCATTGGTAGATGCTTTTCAAGAGCATTGTGGCATGACCTTTGACCAAGCGGAAGAAACGTACTTTAAATTCCGCGAACGATATGGTACAATCGGTAAATTTGAAAATCAAGTGTATCCGAATATTGTAGACTTGTTGGCTAAATGCAAAACAGAACAATATACTATTGCCGTTGCTACAGCAAAGCCTGAGCATTATGCTAAGGATATTTTAGATCACTTTGAATTAACACCTTACTTTGATGTAATTGTAGGTGCTAATTATGAAAGTGGTTTATTGCATAAGAAAGAGATTCTTGAAAAAGCTCTTAAACTTTGTGGCAATCCTTTAACTGATGAAAATGGTCGTCGTTTGGCCTTTATGGTAGGCGATCGTAAGTATGATGTAGAGGCGGCTAACGAACTTGGTTGTATTTCTATCGGTGTTACTTATGGTTATGGTACAGAAGCTGAACTAAAAGAAGCCGATGCAGAGTACATCTGTGATGATGTTGATGAAATTGCTGATGTTCTCGATCTTGAAGAAATGATGGTTCGTAGATAAGCTCTTATAAATAAAATATTAACCTTAAAAAGGCTAGAGGAATTTCCTCTAGCCTTTTTGTATCTATCTAATAAAAGGACTAACCAATAAGGTTAGTCCTTTGTATTATTTTTTTAGGCCGCTTTTTTTAGCTAATGTTTTGATAACCTTAGCACTTTGTTTTTTCAATTTGCCGCCTGTTTGTTTGAGTTGAATACGTGTACGAGAAACACGACCAAGTGTAGTAATCTTTGTTTTGCGACGTGGCTTCATATCGCGCTCGTTACCAAAGTCGCCACGTTGTACACTTGTTGCTTTTACCTTTTCTGCTCTGAAAGATTTACGCAACGCTTTCATAATTAATGTGAGCGGTAAGGATTGCTCAAAAGAATACAAATCAACAGCCACATAGCCTAGAGCAGGATACGTGTGCAATGTAAAGTGAAAGCCTGGTGCAACAGATAGGAGGGCGATCTCCTCGTCCATAACTTGACAACTGATTTCATCAACATCAAGGTCAGCTAAATCAAATGCGGTTGCTACACTTTCTTGTACAGCTGTAGCGGATGAGATTGCATCTTCATCGCAGGAATATAAATCAATTAACAGTTCTTGTCCTAATGCTTCTGCCATAACAACACCTTCCTTCAGAAAATAATATCTCATTTATTATACATAGATTTAAGGATTAAGTCCAATTATATGAGAATACATTAAAAGTCAAACGTTATTTTTATGAAATTTGACTTTTATATTGACTAAAGTCAAAAAGTCAAATATAATAGAATTATGCTAAAGAACAAATAGTCAAAACTATAGTAAATAAACTTTAAAGGGGTGTTTTTTATGAGTATGATAGCTGATAAAATAGAAAAATTTATATTAGACCGTATGCGTGAAGAACAAGAAAAGCTAATTTTAAAGCGTAATGAATTGGCTGATGAATTAGATTGTGCGCCATCCCAAATTAGTTACGTATTAAGTACGCGTTTTTCTAATGAGCGCGGTTTCGATGTTGAGTCAAGACGTGGCTTGGGTGGATATATTCGAATCAAAAAAATTAACCCAGAAAGTTCAGATTCTTTACCTGCTGTTACAACTTATCGGATTTATGAAGGTCCAAATACGGTAGAACGATTAATTGATATGCGAGATGTAGATCAATCATTATTTCAATTATTACAATCTGAAAAGATTACCCGTCGTGAAGCTCAATTGATGCATAATTCTTTTGCTACATTAATTGAAAATGTAGACGTAGAAGAACGTAATGATGCTGTTCGTCAATTATATGCATCAATGGTGGACACTTTGCGGAAGGAGTGATGATTTGTGTTATGTGATCATTGCCATAAAAATGAAGCTACTATCCATATGACTAATATCATAAATAATCAAAAGACTGAGCAACATCTTTGCAGTACTTGTGCCACCGAGTTACAACAAGCTGGGAAATTATCTCCTTATAGTTCTTTTATGAATGATATGTGGGATAATAACTTTTTTACTAATGATTTTTTTAAGAATATGGTGTATCCAGATAACTTATTAAAAGCTCATCAATCTAAGAGATGCCCTCAGTGTGGTATTACTTATGATGAATTCAATCGGGTAGGTAAGTTTGGCTGTGGTCAATGTTATGAGACTTTTAATAGTGAAATAAATCCATTATTAGAACGAATACAAGGTAGTTCTGAGTATGAAGGGACTATACCTAGTCGTGGTACTAATGTTTTTAAAGCAAAGTATGAAGTAAAGCAATTGCGCCGTCAATTAGATACAGCTATTCAAGCTGAAAACTTTGAAGAAGCTGCAATTTTGAGAGATAAAATTAAAAATCTAGAAGTTATCATTGATGGTGATAACGAATAGGAGGTTCTTATGTTAGATACTATATTGGACTCTCCGCTAAGTCAGTGGCTGTGTCAGGATACAGAGGCGACAGACCACATTGTAATTTCAAGCCGTATACGATTGGCGAGAAATTTTGATGATATATTGTTTACGAATCGTGAAGATACAGTTTCCTTAGAAAAAGTGAATACAATCTCTCGAGGCCTATTGCCAATATTAAAAAAGGCTGATGAGCACCAATATACAAATATTAGCCTTGAGCAATTAAGTCAATGTGAACGTGCTGTCTTAGTTGAAAAGCATTTAATGAGTCCTGCTTTAGAGGAACAATTACCGTATCGTAATTTGATCGTATCTGATGATGCTTCTATCGCAATTATGGTAAATGAAGAAGATCATTTACGTATTCAATCTATGGCTCCAGGACTTAAATTGCAACAAGCTTATAATCATGCGGTTCAAATTGATAAAGCTATCGAAGCAAAATACCCTTATGCCTTTGATGAGCGATTTGGTTATTTAACTGCTTGCCCCACTAATGTGGGTACAGGTTTACGGGCCTCTGTTATGTTACATTTACCCGCATTGACGTTATCTGGTCGTATTACGAGACTCATTCGTAACATAATACAACTAGGTTACTCTGTACGAGGGTTGTATGGGGAAGGTTCCGAAGCTTTAGGTTGTATTTACCAGATTTCTAATCAACGAACGATGGGTATTAGTGAAGAAGCAACTATTGAGCAATTGATTAAAATCGTAGAAGGAATTATTGCAGAAGAACGAAAGTCTCGGCAATCTTTATTACACAACGATAAAGAAGGTTTGGAAGATATACTTTGGCGATCCTATGGAATTTTACAATATGCACGACGTGTAAGCGGTAAAGAGGCACTTAGTAAGCTTAGCGACATTCAATTAGGTGTAGATTTAGAAATATTACCATTCTGGGGTAAAGATACTTTTAATGAGCTTGTTGCTATAACTAGACCAAACTTCCTCTCTAAATACTTAGGTAGTGAAAATTTGACAGATACCGATCGCGACAGCTATCGTGCAAAGGTGATACGTCAAAAACTTTCAAATTAATATAAATACATAAATAATTAATGCATGATTATTTATTTTGTATAGATTGATTTATATAATTTTCTTAGTTTACCGTTAAGAGATTTGTAAAAAATAGTAAATATTAATACTAGATAGCATAATAGATTAATAGAGTTTAATAATATTTTTGATATTCCAATGGTTATTTCACCATTGTTTATATATATTTGAAAAGAAATAATTACAATTTACATAGATAGATGAGGTGATATTATGATGCAACGGTTTACAGACGATGCACAGCGTGTTCTTTCGTTAGCTCAAGAGGCTGCTTTGGAGTTAGGACATGACTATGTTGGTACTGAACACGTACTCATTGGCCTTACAAAGGTTAAAAATGGTGTAGCAGCTAAAGCTTTAGAAGAGCTTGGCCTTGTTACAGAAGATATTTTTGAAGCTGTAGAAGAACATGTAGGACGTGGTAATAAAAAGGCAACGTCAATATATATGACACCTCGCGTTAAACATGTACTTGAGCTTGCCATTCAAGTAGCAAATCAAATGAATCACAATTACGTTGGTACTGAGCATATTCTATTGGGCCTACTTAGCGATGGTAGCGGTGTTGCAGTTGCTATTTTACGAGCTATGAATATACGTAGTAATGATGTAGTAGAAGCAATTCGTAGTATTCTTGGCTCGAATAAAGGTAGCAATAATGGTGGTCAAGAGGGAATAAATAGCAATAATGATTTAGGTGAGCTGTCAGATTTTGCAACTGATCTTAATGAGTCTGCTAAACAAGGTAAGATTGATCCTGTTATTGGCCGCGATACGGAGATTCAACGAGTCATTCAAATTCTCAGCCGTAGAACTAAAAATAATCCTGTTCTTATTGGTGAACCAGGTGTAGGTAAAACAGCTATTGCCGAAGGCTTGGCACAGCGTATTGTGACTGATAATGTACCGGAGATTTTACGTAATAAACGCATTATTTCTCTTAGTATTGGTTCTATGTTAGCGGGTGCCAAGTACCGTGGTGAATTTGAAGAACGGTTGAAAAAAGCCATTGATGAAGTACAACAACATGATGATATGATTATCTTTATAGATGAAATTCATACATTGGTTGGGGCAGGTGCTACTGAAGGCGCTATGGATGCAGCTAATATCTTAAAGCCTGCTTTGGCACGAGGTGAATTCCAAGTTATCGGTGCCACAACACTTGATGAATATAAGAAATATATAGAAAAAGATGCTGCTTTAGAGCGTCGTTTTCAACCCGTTCAAGTAGGAGAGCCTAACGAAGAGGATGCTCTTGAAATTTTAAAGGGATTAAGAGATCGGTATGAAGCTTTCCATAAGGCTAAGATTACAGATGAGGCATTAACAGCAGCTGTGTCTTTATCTAGCCGATATATTACAGATCGATTCTTACCTGATAAGGCTATCGATGTAGTCGATGAAGCTGCATCTAAGGTTCGTATGAAAGTATTTTCTTCAGCACCTGATGTTAAAGCATTAGAGGATCGCCTCAATACAGTTAAGAAAGAAAAAGAAGCTGCGGTTACGTCTCAAGATTTCGAAAAGGCTGCAAAGCTTCGCGATGAAGAACAATTACTATTAAAAGAAATTGGTGATAAAAAATCTATTGCTAAAGAAAAAAGCGATCAAAAGTTAATAGTAACAGAGGAAGACATAGCTGCTGTAGTAGCGCAATGGACAGGCATTCCAGTGGCTAAAATTGCAGAAGAAGAGTCTGCAACCTTACTACATTTGGAAGAAGAACTTCATAAACGCGTAGTAGGTCAAGATGAGGCTGTTACTGCTGTAGCTAAAGCTGTACGCCGTGCAAGGGCTGGATTAAAAGACCCAAAACGGCCTATTGGTTCATTCTTGTTCCTTGGGCCAACTGGTGTAGGGAAAACTGAGCTAGCAAGAGCGCTTGCATCCTCCTTGTTCGGCGATGAATCTGCTATGATTCGACTTGATATGTCTGAATATATGGAAAAACATACTGTGTCTCGCTTAGTCGGTGCCCCTCCAGGTTACGTAGGCTATGAAGAAGGTGGACAATTAACAGATGCGGTACGTCGCAAACCATATAGCGTTATCCTCCTCGATGAAGTGGAAAAGGCACATGCAGATTTCTTTAATATTTTGTTACAAGTTCTTGATGATGGTCGTCTTACTGATAGTCAAGGAAGAACTGTAGATTTCAGAAATACAGTTATTATTATGACAAGTAACTTAGGTGCTAAAGCTTTACATAAAAACTCTCCAGAACTTGGTTTCTTAGCGGCTAAAAAATCTGATTTCAATGTAGATGAAAATAAAGAAATTGAGTTTAAAGAGGCTAAGAAGTCAGTAATGGATGCGGTGAAACGTCATTTTAGACCTGAGTTTTTAAACCGTATTGATGAAATGATTGTATTCCATCCATTAACAGAAGAGGACTTAAAAGAAATTGTAACTATCTTGATGAGTGATGTTACAAAACGCCTTGAAGCGCGTGATTTACAATTAGAAATCTCTCCTGAGGCTATGCATTTACTTGTTAAGGAGGGCTCTGATTTCACAATGGGGGCTCGACCATTAAAACGTGCTATTCAACGTTTAATTGAGGACCCAGTGTCCGATCTTATTTTGAAAGGAGATGCAAAAGAAGGTAAAATTATTAAAGCAGATGCAAAGGATAACGATCTTGTTGTATCAATATGATAAAAATACAAATTATACAGTTGATGACTACCTTTCATATAAAAAATATAAGTTAAATGGTATACTATAAAATGATGATAGTTAACCATGTAGTAAAATTATGCATAAAAGGTCATGAATGGTTATCATTCATGACCTTTCTTTTTAAATGTATTGAGGTGTTATGGCAAAAGCAAAATCTGTATTCTTTTGTCAAAATTGTGGGGCTGAATCCTCTAAGTGGATGGGCCGTTGTCCACAATGTGGAGAATGGAATACATTAGTTGAAGAAATAATTAAAGAAACTAAACATAGTCGAACACCTTCTCGAGGTGTTGGAAATCAAACGGCGAAGCCTACCGCCTTGCCAGATATCGAAATTTCTTCTATTGCACGCGTATCTACAACCTTTGGTGAAATTGACCGTGTATTAGGTGGGGGCATAGTGCCTGGTGCTCTAATGCTTTTAGGTGGTGATCCTGGTATTGGTAAATCTACTCTGTTACTACAAGTATCCCAGAAGGTAGCCGATACAGTAGGAGCAGTTCTTTATGCATCTGGTGAAGAGTCTCAGTTACAACTTAAACTTCGAGCAGAACGACTGCATATTAATAGTGAACGGTTACAAGTTATTGCAGATACTGATCTAGATCATATATTGGAGCAAGCTGAAGCAATGACTCCTTCCTTACTAGTCATTGACTCTATACAAACTATGTATACTGGAGATATAGATGCTGCGCCAGGCAGTGTTAGTCAAGTTCGTGAATGCACATCTCGCCTACTTCGCTTCTGTAAAGAACGAAATATACCTACTGTAATCATTGGCCATGTAACAAAGGAAGGCAATATTGCAGGGCCTCGTATGTTAGAGCATATGGTAGATGTAGTGCTTTACTTTGAAGGGGAGCGTTCTTATCAATTCCGTATATTACGGTCCATTAAAAACCGTTTTGGATCTACATCAGAAACAGGCATTTTTGCTATGGTAGAGGAAGGGTTACAGGAATTGTCCAATCCGTCTGCTTCTCTTTTAGCCGAGCGTTCCGATGAAGAAAGCGGCAGTGCTGTTATGATTTACCTTGAAGGGGTTCGCCCCATCTTGGTAGAGGTACAAAGCTTGGTCGTTACTACGGCTTTTGGTATGCCTAGACGTACGGCGATTGGTTATGATCTTAACCGGTTAATCGTATTATTAGCAGTCTTAGAAAAACGCTGTGGCTTTACATTAGGTAATAAAGACGTGTATGTAAATGTTATCGGTGGTCTCAAGGTAAATGAACCTGCTTGTGATTTATCTATGGCGGTTGCCATTGTGTCAAATCTGAAAAATCGAATCGTTCCAACAGATATGGTAATTTTAGGTGAAGTAGGCTTAACTGGTAATGTTCGCAGTATTCCTCGCATTGAACAGCGTATAAATGAAGCCAAGAAATTAGGTTTTAAAAAGTTTATTATTCCTGAAGGCAACTATAAACAAATTAAGGATAATGATAGTTCTATCAAAATTAAAGGTGTCAAATCTATACAAGAGGCGATGCAACTCGTATTTTTATAATTAGGAGGTGATTTCATGATTTATCGGATTTTACGCTATGTAATAGCCATTTTAGTAGGTACAGCAGCCTACGTGGGAATGGATAGCTTAGCACCTATTATTGACCCATATTTGGTTTCTCAATTTGAATCTTTTGGGGACATGTCGTTAACAATTGCACGTATTGCAGTATTAATCGTAGGTACTCTATTAGGCCTTGTTATTGGTTATCTGATTTCATCATTTATTCTGAAACAAGGTTTAGTAATTGCTAAAAGATTAGAGCGTATTCTTACTCATATTCCAAATCAAGAATTGATTGCAGGCACCATCGGTTTATTATTGCAAATCTAATTGGTGTTGCATTCAATCAAGTACCTATTATAGGACCTTATATTCCTATAATTTTGAGTGCTATTTTTGGATATAGTGGACTTAAAATCATGGCTCGTAAAGGCCCCGAAATGTACAATAATTACGTACAACAATGGGGAGGAGATAGCACTAAAAAAACAAGTCGTTTTAAAATGTTTTCAACTCATAAATTAGATAAATCCTCTAGTACGCCAAAATTACTAGATACTTCAGTTATCATTGACGGTCGTATCAAAGAACTATGTGCTACGGGCTTCATTGAAGGCCCTCTTATGGTGCCACTATTTGTATTAAATGAGTTACAGGTAATTTCTGACTCTGCGGATGCTACGAAACGCAACCGTGGTCGACGTGGCCTTGATATTTTGAAGGATATGCAAGATGCCAATAAGGTAGCTATAGAAGTTGTTGAAGATGATTATGATGATCTTGTAGAGGTTGATTCAAAACTTATGCGACTTGCTTTAGATAAGCAGTGGAAATTGATGACTAATGACTTTAACTTGAATAAGGTGGCTCGTGTACAAGGTATTGAAGTGCTTAACCTTAATGAATTGGCAAATGTATTAAAACCTGCTCTAATCGCTGGAGAATGGATTCGCGTTCAAATCATGAAAGAAGGTAAGGAAGTACACCAAGGTGTGGCTTATCTCGACGATGGCACGATGATTGTCGTAGAGGATGGTAAGCCTTATGTTGGTCAAAATGTAGAGGTTATGGTTACATCCATATTACAAACGAGTGCAGGACGGATGATTTTTGCTCGTGTAGATGGAGGACAAAATGGGCAAGGCAATTAGTTGTATCGTTCTCGCTGCAGGTGCTGGTCGCCGTATGGGATACAAAGAAAATAAGATATTTATTCCTTTAGGGGGACATTCTATTATTCAACGTACCATACAAAATGTAGAAAAGATTGAAGGTTTAAAAGAAATTATTCTTGTTGTAGCTGAAGGCGAACAAGAATATATGTCTAACCATATTCAAGGGTTGGATTTGCATATTCCTGTAAAGATAGTATTTGGTGGAAGAGAACGTCAAGATTCTGTGGCATATGGTCTCAAAGCTGTATCAGAAGATAGTAATATTGTGCTAGTTCATGATGGAGCGCGTCCATTAGCATCAACTAAACTGTTTGATTCTGTTGTTAGGGCCGCAATAGAATATAGAGCTGCTACTGTAGGTGTCCCTGCTACGGATACGATTAAACGGGTTAATACAGAGCATACCGTAATAGAAACCTTGAAACGCAGTGAGTTATACCAAATTCAAACACCACAAGGCTTTCAAAAAGATCTATTTAAAGAGGCCCATCAAAAGGCTCATGACGAAAAATATTTAGGCACTGATGATGTGTCCCTCGTCGAGTATTTAGGTAAGCCTGTACATATAGTAAGTGGAGACTATTGTAATATTAAGGTGACCACACCTAATGATATTGCAGTAGCAAAACGATATTTAGGAATTGAGGATAAGCGTATGCGCGTTGGATTTGGTTATGATATTCATCAATTAAAAGCAGGGCGTCCTTGTATCTTAGGTGGTGTTCATATCGAGTCTGACCTTGGTCCTGATGGTCACTCCGATGCAGATGTTCTCATTCATGCATTGATGGATGCCATGCTAGGTGCCGCTGGTTTACGGGATATTGGATACTATTTTCCACCTGAAGACGACCAGTATAAAGGGATTTCTAGCATGCTTTTACTAGAAAAAGTAAATTTCTTATTGAAAGAACGTGGGTTACAAGCCTATAATATTGATATTATGGTTATTTCTGAGACACCTAAATTAAAACCTCACATCGATATGATGAAGTCTAATTTACAGTCTATTTTAGAGATACCATTAGATCGTATTAGTATTAAAGCGACAACAAATGAAATGCTAGGGGCTATTGGTCGCCGCGAAGGCATTGCTGCACAAGCTGTCGTTTCTGTATATGAAGGAGAGATTTAATCATGAGTTCCATGAAAGTTCGTTTTGCTCCAAGCCCTACGGGTCCATTCCATATTGGTGGTGCTCGTTCTGCTTTATTTAACTGGTTATTAGCACGTAAGGAAAAAGGCACATTTGTATTGCGCATTGAAGATACAGATTTAGCTCGTTCTACACGTGAAAGTGAAGAGAATATTAAAGCTTCCTTACAATGGCTTGGCATGAACTGGGATGAAGGCATTGATGTAGGTGGTAATAATGGTCCTTACCGTCAAATAGAACGTCTTGATTTATATAAAGAAGTAACACAACGTTTATTGGATGAAGGTAAAGCTTATGAGTGTTATTGCACACCTGAAGAGTTAGATGCGGTGCGTCAAGATCAAATGGATCGTGGGGAAACACCAAAATACAACGGTCATTGTGAACACTTAGATGAAGAGACAAAGGCTAAATACATTGCTGAAGGTCGTAAACCTACAATTCGTTTGCGTGTACCTTTGAATAAAACATATACTTTCGATGATATGGTTCGTGGTCGTGTATCCTTTGAATCCAACGGTGTAGGTGACTTTGTTATCGTTAAATCCGATGGTATTCCTGTATATAACTTTGCGGTAGTAATGGACGATCACATGATGGGCATTACTCATGTTATTCGCGCAGAGGAACATTTATCTAATACACCACGCCAAATGGCTATTTACGAAGCGCTTGGGTGGGACATTCCTACATTTGGTCATATTTCTTTGATTCTTGGTAAAGATTACAAGAAAATGTCCAAACGTCATGGTGCTACCTCTGTTGAACAATATAAACAATTAGGCTACTTGCCAGAAGCACTTGTAAACTTCTTGGCACTTCTTGGTTGGGCTCCTGAAGGTGAAGAAGAATTCTTCACACAAGATGAATTAATTCAGGCTTTCTCTATGGATCGGGTAGCGAAAAATCCTGCTGTGTTTGATATTGATAAATTGAACCATATAAATTTCCACTACATGAAGAATTTGAGCGATGAAGAATTATTCCACCTTTGTTTGCCGCATTTGAAAGAGGTTGGTTTAGCTCCAGATAGCTTGAATCAAGCTGATATTGATTGGTTGACATTATTATGCTCTACATTCCGTGATCATATTAGCTATGGTGCTCAAATCAAAGATCATGTAGGCTTGTTTATGGGCGAAACAGTATTCCTTGAAGAGGACCATGAAGAAGAATTGCGTGCTGTATTGAATGAAGAAACAGCTCCAACAGTTCTCGGCGCTTTCCGGAATGCATTGGCTGAACTTGATGAAATTACACCTGAAGTTGTAAAAGCAACAATCAAGGCCGTAATGAAAGAAACCTCTTTAAAAGGTAAATTCGTATTTATGCCAATTCGTGTAGCTTTAACAGGTCAAATGCATGGTCCAGATTTGAATAATATTGTCACATTACTTGGTAAAGAAAAGTGCTTACATCGTTTAGATAATGTAGGTGCATTAACAAAATAAATTTGATCAATTAATCAAAGGAGTTCACGTAACAGGTGTTATGTGAACTCCTTTTGTATGTGTTGTTAATATTCTATAGAAATGCTATAATAATCGGCGTATTAAATTTTGATTTATTATGAAAGCGAGTGTTTTTATGAGTGTTATTCGTTCTATTAATCACTTATTCAATAGTTATCTATCCTGGATAGTACTATTGATGGCTGTTTTAGCATATATGCTACCTGCAGTATTTTCTTGGATGACTCCTTATATTGCTTACATGCTACAGTTTGTTATGTTTGCGATGGGGTTAACATTAACGGCTCAAGTCTTTATTGATGTATTTAAGCAACCAATGAAGGTTATTCTCGTATCCGTAATCCAATTCTTATGGATGCCATTGGCAGGTTTCTTAGTAGCCTTAGCATTTAATTTTCCTCCAGAAGTTGGGATTGGTTTTATCTTGTTGGGTGCATGTCCTGGTGGTACTGCTTCTAATGTAATGACCTTCCTTGCAAATGGTAATGTTCCCTTATCCGTATCAGCAACAACTGTATCCACATTATTGGCACCTATTTTAACGCCTTTATTTGTCGTATTATATGCTGGTGCAACATCTTCTATTGAAATTCAATTTATGCCAATGTTTATATCCATTGTAAAAATTGTGTTAGTACCAATTATTTTGGGGATTGTATTGAATTACTTTATTGGCACAAAAATTGAACTTGTAAAATCTGTATGTCCAACCATTGCAGCTATCGCGGTATTGCTTATCTTGGCAGCTGTAACTGCAGTTAACCAAAAGCAAATTGCCGAAACTGGTTTCATTATTTTTGTAGCGTGTTTAGTACAAAATTTGAGTGGTTATGTTGTGACATACTTTGTATGTAAAGCTCTCAGTATTGATGTGTCTTCTCGTCGTGCTATGCAAATCGAAGTGGCTATGCAAAATTCTGCATTATCCGTATCTTTAGCACTAAAACACTTTACACCACAAGCTGCGGTAGCAGGTGCAGTATTCTCCATCATTCATAACTTTACAGGATCTATTTTTGCAGGTATTTGCCGTAAACACGATGATCAAGATAAATTAGAAAATGCTTAATATTAATTGATTTGATGTAATGACATTATTATTACTTGTGTGCTATAAAAGCTATTGTTATGAATGATAATAGTAATTTAATATTCTGATTATATATCCTCATCTTTCTAATTAAGCTATTTAAAATACCTATGTATGATATGTGAATAGCTGCCTATGAAAGATGGGGATTTTTCTTGTAAATATTGACATTCTATAGCTTTATTGGTAAAATATTTTTATATATAAATATAGATTATATAATAATAGCTGAGACTGAAAGAAGTACTCTACAACTAACTTTTTAGCGAGAACCGATGGTGGGAGGGTTCATGGATAGGTAGATGAAATGCATTCACGAGCTGACACTCCGATTATAGGTAGGTTTGTCCGGCGACGCACCGTTATGCGATGAGTGGGTATCGCTATTGGTACCTAACAGAGTGGAACCGCGGACCATCGTCTCTGTATGAGATGAGAGGTCTTTTTTATTTTACAAAATTGGAGGCATCGGTAACGATGAGAGAAATTACTGTTTATAATACTATGACGCGCCAAAAAGAGGTTTTTAATCCTGTAACACCAGGTGAGGCAAAAATGTACGTATGTGGTGTCACACCATACAATCATCCTCATATTGGCAATGCTCGTCCTTTTGTGACTTGGGACGTAATTCGTCGCTATATGAAACATGTAGGCTATAAAGTAACCTATGTACAAAACTTTACTGATGTGGATGATAAAATCATCAATACTTCTAATGGTGAAGGCGTCTCTTGGGATACCATTGCAAATCGTTATATCGATAGTTATTTTGAAGTAATGGATGCATTAGGTGTACAACGGGCTGATATGTATCCACGTGTATCTACGCATATTGATGATATCATTGCTATGATTAAAACATTGATTGACAAGGGCTACGCCTATGAACTCGATGGCGATGTATATTATAGTGTGGAGAAATTTGAACATTACGGTGAGTTATCTGGTCGTACATTAGACGATATGGAGGCAGGCGCACGTATTGAAGTAGATGGTCGTAAGAAGAATCCTATGGACTTTGCTTTGTGGAAAGCAGCAAAACCTGGTGAACCTTATTGGGAAAGCCCATGGGGGAATGGTCGTCCAGGCTGGCACATTGAATGTTCTGCTATGAGCCAAAAATATTTAGGCACAGAATTTGACTTCCACGGTGGTGGTAGCGATTTGATTTTCCCTCATCATGAAAATGAAATTGCTCAATCAGAAGGTTGCTCTGGTCAACATCCAGCAGTGCGCTACTGGTTGCACAATGGTTTTATCACTATTAACTCTGAAAAAATGTCTAAGTCCTTGAATAATTTCTTCTTGGTAAAAGATATTTTAGAACAATATAGTCCTGATGCATTGCGTTATTTCTTATTGAGCACGCATTACCGTAGCCCATTAGATTTCTCTGATGAGCGTCTAGAAGAAGCTAATAAATCTTTGGAACGGTTAAGCACAGCTATTGAAAACCTTCTTTACCTTGAAAAATGTGAGCCAGGCTCATGTGATGAAGCTCAACGCTTATTAGAAAAAGCGAAAGCATACGAAGAAGAATTTGAGGATGCTATGAGTGATGATTTCAACACTGCTCTAGCAACTTCTAGTATGTTCGGTCTTGCAAAAGAAATTAATATCTACTATCAAGCTGTAACAAGTAGAGAAGGCGTTGTTTGCCAAGAGGCAATTGCTGAAGTGAAACGAATCTTCAAATTTATGACAGATGTTATTGGTGTTCTTGAAAAAGCTTGGGAAGGCAATACGGGTGCTAATGCTGCTGAATACGAAGAATTAATGCAAGTTATTCTTTCTGTACGTCAAGCTTGTCGGGACCAAAAGCAATGGGCATTAGCTGATTGTATTCGCGATCGATTAGCTGAGATTGGTATTACTATTGAGGACTCCCCTCAAGGTGCACGGTGGAAAAAACGTGAAGTTTAAACAATTTCAATTCTTAAAGAATGAAGCGATAAAAAAACTGACGGCTCTTGAAGAAGAGCCGCTTCGTTTGCGTAATCGGACTATAGAAGAGTGCCTAAGTGCTGATGCAGTTATGCTAGCTTATATCGGCGATGCAGTATACTCCATGTATGTACGCGAACGAGTAGTGCAAATGAATATCACAAAGGTACAGGTATTGCATACAATTGTTACTGAATTTATTTGTGCTAAATCACAGGCGAAAGTATTGCTAGAAATAGAAGATGCTTTCACAGAAGAGGAACAAGCTATTGCACGCCGTGCTAGAAATAGTAATGTAAACGTGCCTAAAAGTAGTACTGTTCAAGAATATCGCAGTAGTACGGCCTTTGAAGCAGTACTAGGATTTCTTTATGAAACGCGCCAAGAAGACCGCTTACAGCATATCTTGGGGCAAGCCTTTTCTATAACTCTACGAGGTATGTAGTATGGATAATTATATTGTAGGTCGCAATGCGGTTAAAGAAGCCCTTAAAAGTGGCCGTTCTATTCAACGTATTCTGGTCAGTGAAGATAAGGTAAAAACAGGGTTAGCTGATATTGTAGGCCTTGCTAAATCTCAAGGAATTGAAGTTAGACCTACACCAGTTAAACAGATGAATAAGTACGATTTGGAGGTACCACATCAAGGGGTTATAGCTCTTGTATCGGCCGTTCAATTTAAAGAATTGGGAGAGGTATTACAAGAAACGACACATGAGGTTCCTTTACTCATCTTAACGGATGGGGTTGAAGACCCACATAATATGGGAGCTATCATTCGTACTGCTGAATGTGCGGGAGCTACGGCTGTACTCATTCCTAAACGACATAATGCGCCTATTAATGCTACTGTTGCAAAGACATCTGCTGGAGCTATTGAACAAATTCCACTTGTACAAATTGGCAATGTAGTGCAAACCATTAAACAACTTCAAAAACAAGGATTTTGGGTAATGGGGGCTCATATGGAAGGTGATCGTACCTTGTATGAAGCAGATATGACAATTCCTACGGTTATAGTCATTGGTAATGAAGGTAAGGGGATTAGTCGCGTTGTAAAAGAAGCTTGTGATTTCCTTGTAACAATTCCTATGTATGGAAATTTGAATTCTTTGAATGCATCTGTTGCAGCTGCAGTTCTTATGTATGAGGCGGTACGTCAACGCCAGGCGAAATAATCATGCTAAAAGATATTTTAATTGTAGACGGCTATAATGTTATTTTTGCTTGGACTCATTTGAAAAAATTGGCTCATGAGTCTTTAGAACATGCGAGAATGGAGCTTCGAGATAGATTGTTGAACTATGGTAAATTTAAGGGTTACGAAGTAATCCTTGTATTTGATGGTAAGTATACAAAATCTGGAGGTTCCATTGAATCTATTACAAGTGGATTTATCGAAGTGTATACTGAGGATGGAGAAACGGCGGATTCCTTTATTGAACGAGAGGTATTTTTACGTAAAGGCAAATATACTAATGTATATGTTGTAACCTCCGATGGGGCAGAACAGAATCAAATTCTAGGCTCTGGCGGGTTGCGCATTCCTGCTCGTGAGTTGCAAAATATGATTCGTATTGCTAAGGAAGAAGAACGACTTCAATATGCTCATGAACATAGACGTGATCAATTCTCAGTGCGTCGTAATGAAGTGGGAGGTTTATTATCTCCTGAAGTTGCTGAAAAGCTCGAGAAATTGCGTCGAGGTCATTGATAGTTGAAAATCATATACCGTTCCAGTATAATAAATATATTGGTTTTTCTCGCTCAATTGTAAGGAGGAGCTTATGAAAATGATTCATACACGCAAGTCCGATTACAATTTCAAGGAAATGACCGATGAGCAAGTTGTGGTCATAGCTCAGGAAGAGCAAAATGAGTTTGCAATCGATTATATTGTTAATAAATATAAGAACTTTGTAAGAGCTAAGGCTCGCTCCTATTTTTTGGTAGGTGCCGACCGAGAGGATATCATCCAAGAAGGGATGATTGGACTCTATAAGGCGACGCGAGATTTTAAACATGATAAATTAGCGTCTTTTAGAGCCTTTGCGGAACTTTGTATAACTAGACAAATTATTACAGCTATTAAATCGGCTACAAGACAAAAACATGCGCCTTTGAACTCCTATATATCCTTAAATAAACCGGTGTATACAGAGGACTCTGAGCGTACATTGATTGAAATGCTATCTTCAACAAAGATTACAAATCCTGAAGACCTCATTATCAGTCAAGAGGAACTAGATGATATTGAGCGCAATATTGGTCATATTTTAAGTGATCTCGAATGGGAAGTCTTGGAAGGATACCTTGATGGACGTTCCTATCAAGAAATGGCTGAGGTCACAGATCGTAGTGTTAAATCTATTGATAATGCGCTACAAAGGGTAAAACGTAAATTAGAGAAGTATTTAGAACATCGTGTATTGGGCTCGCATCGAGCATCACAGGAAGGATGACAGTCGTGACAAATTTCTTAATGATTGTAGAAGTAATCGTATCTATTTTATTAATTGTAGTAGTTGTTGCACAAAATAGCAAAAATGCAGGCATGGGCGGTGCTGTTTCTGGTGCGGCAGACTCTTCTTTTGGTGGTAAGCAACGCGGTTTAGATGCTTTCTTATCTAAATGTACGATTATATTGGGGATTATCTTTGCTGTGTTGAGCTTAGTGTTAGGGGCAATGATTAATCAATTCTAATGATGAAAGCCTGCTTTGCAGGCTTTTTCTTTTTTCATCCTAATAAGGGGGTGCAGATTTGAAGAAGAAGGTATTGGACTTTTATAAATCTATACAACCACATGCATACCATATTGAGGATGCAGCAATGGATAATCGTATTCGAGGTGGCAAAGATCTTGAAATGTTTATTCGATCTGCGAAAATGCTCGCCCGTGAAGGCGTATTAACTTCATCTCGACCAGATGTATACCGATATGAAGATCAACAGCATGAAGAATATGAAGGTATCTACAAAGGATATCGTAAATCTTATGGATTTGTTATTATGCTAAATGATGAAGATATTTATGTAGCAGAACAAAATAAAGGAACTACTATGCATAATGATAAGGTACGTGTTCGTATTGTACCATCAGATTATACAAAGCATAAACGTGAAGGCATCATCGTTGATGTTATTGAGCGTGCTAATGAAACCATAGTTGGTACTTACGACAGACAACAACACTTCGGCTTTGTTGTACCAGATGATGAACGTATTGGAACAGATATTTTTGTAGATTTAAAAGATACTTTAGATGCTCGGAGTGGAGCTAAGGTACTAGTAAAAATTACAAAATGGCCTGAAGGCAATAAAAAACCTGAAGGAATTATAACAGAAATTTTAGGCTATAAGGGGGATGTAGGCCTAGACATTAACTGTATTATGGCTAATCATAAGATTCCTTTTGCATTCCCTAAAGAGGTAATTGAGGCAAGTGAGAAGATAGATACTATTGTTCATGAAGATCCGAAGCGGTGGGATCTTAGAGACTTACAAATGGTAACTATCGATGGAGAAGATGCAAAAGATCTTGACGATGCTGTAAGTGGTCGTAAATTACCAAATGGTAATTATGAACTAGGCGTACACATTGCGGATGTTAGTCATTATGTTACTTCAGGCCAGCCTATTGATAATGAAGCATACAAGCGGGGGACTTCAGTTTACTTAGTGGACCGCGTAGTACCAATGTTACCAGAGGTATTATCGAATGGTATTTGTAGTTTAAATGCCCATGAAGATCGCTATGCTATGACGTGTATGATGGAAATTGATGATTCAGGTACAGTTGTTAATTATCGTATTCGTCCGTCTATTATCCATGTAGGACGTCGTTGCAGCTATAAAGAAGTTTATAAAGCGTTAGAGGAAAATATTGTTCCTGACGATTTAGTAGATTTTATTCCTATGCTTCGTGACTTAGCAGAAATTTCTAAGATTTTAAATCGTATGCGTCGTCGTAGAGGGGCATTAGACTTTGATTTTTCGGAATATAAGGTATTACTTGATCTCGATGGTACACCGTTGCGTATCGTAAAACGCGATCGAACTATGGCAGAGCGGCTTATCGAAGAATGTATGCTCATTGCTAATGAGACGGTAGCTACGCATTTAAAGGATACTCAACGTACATCGGTATATCGTATTCATGAACATCCTAGTGAAGAAAAATTGGATTTATTCCAAAAGGTATTACATTATTTAGGTCAAACTCTTGTCCTTAGTGCTGATGGTGTAACACCACGAGATTTCCAAAAAATCCTTGATGTAGTGAAGGGACAAGATATCGAGCAAGTGGCTCAAATTATGACCTTACGTTCTATGCAGCAAGCGAAATATAGCATTGAAAACGTCGGCCATTTTGGGTTAGCATCCACTTGCTATACGCATTTTACATCTCCCATTAGACGTTATCCGGATTTGATGGTACATCGACTTTTAAAAGCGGATATGCACTGGAAGGGTGGATACTCTAAACGAGATGTAGATGAAGCTTTCTTAGCTGGTGCTGTGGAACATTCTTCCATACAAGAACAAGTGGCAACCGAGGCAGAACGAGAAACTACGGATCTAAAGAAGACTCAATACATGGTTCCATTTGTAGGTGAAGTTTTTGAAGGCACTATTGCGAGCATAACCTCCTTTGGCATGTTCGTAGAGTTAGAGAATGGTATCGACGGTCTCGTGCATATTAGCATGATGAACGACGATTATTATTTCTTTGACGAAGAACATTTTGTTCTTGTTGGTAAGCGGACAGGTAAAACCTATCACTTAGGTGAAAAGGTTACTGTTACACTTGTAAAAGCCGATGTAGAAAAGAAACAAATCGATTTTGTTCTTGGTGAAGTAGATAATCTGATGGCTATCCAAGAACAATTGAGTAGTGGCTCTGACCATGCTACTAGTCGTGATGGTTTTGGAAATCTAAAGGGGCGAAAGTCATCCCGAAAAAACGGTAGAAAAACTTCTAAACGAGATGATTCAAAAGCTGGGCGTTCTAGATATGATGCTTTCAGTAAAAAATCTAAAAAAGGTAAATCGAGTCGCAAGAAGTCAAATAAAGCTACAAAACGTAGTCAATCTAAAAAATCTAAAAGTAAACGTAAACGATAGAGGAGAATATGGCAAAGAAATCTAGCCCATCGCTTATTGCTGACAATCGTAAGGCGCGTCATGATTTTCATATTCATGAAACCTATGAAGCTGGTATTGCTTTAACAGGAACTGAAATAAAGTCTATTCGTCAAGGTAAGCTTAATCTTAAGGACAGCTTTTGTCGTATAGATAAAGGGGAAATTTTATTGTATGGTGTACATATCAGTCCGTATGAACAAGGTAATCGTTTTAACCATGAACCGGAGCGGACACGCAAGTTGTTGATGCATAAATCTGAAATCAATAAGTTACATGCTCAAGTTAAGGAAAAAGGATTTTCTTTAGTGCCGCTAAACTTTCATTTCAGTCACGGTTATGTAAAGGTTACTGTAGGTCTAGTAACTGGTAAGAAACTTTATGACAAGCGTCAAGATATGGCGGAACGTGATGCCAAGCGCGATATTGCTAAGCGAATCAAAGAACAACAAAAATATTAAGAGTCATAAGGAATCAAGTCGATATGGCTTGGTTCTTTTTTTATATATTTGTTAACTATATTATTTTTAGTGGTTGATAAAAATACAGTGAGAATTTATAATGTAAACAATAAGAGGTGTTTGTAGTTGACATTTTCTAAGTAGAGGAGATATATTATGAATCAGAACATTCGGTACATTACAGAGGTTGCTATTTTAACTGCCATGATTACTGTATTAGGGGCTATTAAAATACCTAATGTCATTCCAGGTATAGAGTTTCAACTATCAGCCCCGTTGGCGGTAGCGATATGTGCCGTATTCGGATTTAAAAAGTATATTATAAGTGGTTGTTTATCTAGTCTAATAGGCTTAGCATTAGGTACTCAAACTATTTTAAATGTTATGATTGCTATGCAATTCCGGCTCATTGTGGGACTAATCCTTTGGATTTGCCATAATCACATGATAGGTATTATGGTTTCTGGTCCAATTGCATCTGCTTTAGCGCGATTATCCTTGTCTTTATACGTTGGTAAGGCTGCATTACCGATGATAGCTCTCGCAGTTCCAGGTATGATCTTTACAGTAATTATGGCACCAGTATTTGTGAAAGTATTCCATAAAATTCACAACCAAGTACCTCAAAGTAATGTAGTTAAAGGTAAGGTATCATAATGGACGAATTATATAGTGTGCGTATGCGCGCGGCTCAAGGTGGTCCCCATGAAAACGGGGGCCACCATATTTCTGGCGCAGAACGCATTGTGACCTTAAATCAAGTTGGAGCTATCGCTCAGTCTTTAGCCGAACGAGCACTACATCATAGTAAGGGGACAGCTGATTTTATCAATATTACAGTGGACTTGATTCCTTCAGAAACAATTACATATATAGAATGCTTAAAAGTAAATGAACATTTTGCTAATACTGTTGCTGAGGCGCATCAATTAGCTGTTGAACTTTTACAGGGCGCTGATATTAGTGAAACTGCTGTTAAACATGCTATTTATCTATTAGAAGGTTTAGATTCATCTATGCGAGGTGCTATGTTGGTTGACGCAATTTCTGGTGAGCGCATAGATTCTGGTAACCGTGGTGTTCGCGTGAGTCATATGGACTCCTTTGATTCTGAAAAACTAGGGGATAATGAACATATGAGAGAGGCCTTAGTATTGGCCTCTAAAGTACAATCTGCTGAAGGGATTGTAGGTGAATTATGTTGGTCTGATGATCCTGATTACACAGTAGGCTATGTGGCTTGCAATGATATTTACCATCGAATTCCTAGCATGAAAGAATTTGGATCTAATCTAGGAGGGCGTGTATTTTTTGTTAAAACAAATACTGATGTGGACTGTGTAATCAAGTATTTGGAAAAAGCACCAGTACTTGTTCAGCGGTGATTGTATGTATAAATTCTTCCAAGAGCAATTAGATAATAAAATCAATAACCTAAATTTGCGCACATTAACGGAATATTGCCCTATAGACGCAGTACGGGTTAGAAGAGATGATAAAGAATATTTGATGATGGCATCAAATAACTATTTAGGGCTTACTTTTGATGAACGTGTAATAGAAGGGGCCATTAAAGGGGCTCAACAATATGGTACTGGATCAGGTGGATCGCGTCTAGTATCCGGTACATTTCCCTTGTTTACAGATCTTGAAAGAGAACTAGCAAAATTTAAGAATACAGAAAAAGCCCTCGTATTTAATACGGGTTACATGGCAAATGTAGGAACCATTTCTGCCATAGCAGATAAGAATACTATTATTTTTAGCGATGCTTTAAATCATGCTAGTATTATAGATGGTTGTAGACTGAGTAGAGGATCTGTAAAGGCTTATAACCATTGTGATGTAGACGAATTAAAGTATTTATTGAAAGAAGTAGAACGAAATACAAGAAAGCTAATTGTCACAGATGGTGTATTTAGCATGGATGGCGATATAGCTCCATTGGATAAGCTCTACGAGCTTAGCCGTGAGTATAATGCTTTACTTATGGTAGACGATGCTCATGCGACGGGTACCATTGGTAGCGGTCATGGAACGGCTGCTTATTATGGTCTTGAAAAAGAAGTGGATATTCAGCTAGGTACATTGAGCAAATCGTTAGGTTCTGTTGGCGGCTATGTAGCTGCTAATAGCACCATCATTGATTATCTTGTGAATATGAGTCGTAGCTTTATATTCTCCACTGCATTATCTCCTGCTGACATAGGGGCAGCCCTGGCTGCATTATATGTTCTTGAGTCTGATACATCTGTTTTAAGGCGACTACAAAATACTGTGAACTATATGGCAGATTGCTTAAATTCTATAGGAATATATGCTACGAATGATACTCCAATTTTCCCAATACTTATCGGTAGTAATGAGGATACTCTAACAGTATCAAATTATTTATACAATGCTGGAATTATAGGTACAGCGATACGTCCGCCTACAGTTCCTGTTGGTGAAAGTAGAATTCGTTTAACCGTTACAGCTGCTCATAATAAAGAACAAATTGATTATGTGTGCCAATCACTGCATAATGCTTTGAAGCAATTAGACTCATGATAGTAGATAATATATCTAAATAAAGACAGTATTAAAAGAATCCTAAATTGATTGGTTAATTAGTCTATATTAGATAAATCGAGTAGTCTAAGAAGAGTGAATATATCTGAACTGTAAAGGTTTCATACAATTGACAGTAATACCAAATAGGCTTATAATTATTAAACCGACGCACGGGGATGTAAAGGTTTCGACAGGGGTGCGTGTGGTATAGATAGCGAGTCGGCGTTCCATGAGGCCGTTAAACGGTGGGAAAACATTTAAACGCAGAAGAAAATTTTGCATTAGCTGCATAAGCTACGTCCCTCATACTTGTGCCTACCAAGTGTGAATGGACGTCAAACAGTAGGCTGGTCTAATTTAGTTGTTCATATGAATTAGGCGAGACAATATGAACTGGGGTTGTGTAGCTTGTCTGTGAGCGATAGCAACCTGAGACTTAAATCATAGACTATACTCGGAGAAGTCTATATGGCAACACTCTTGGACAGGGGTTCGACTCCCCTCATCTCCACCAAAATAGAAGCGTACACTTTAAGAAATAAGTCTGCGCTTACAGATAAATTTGTGATTATTCGGCTATAATTGATATAGAACAGCCGATTAAATGGTTTTAAAACCGTCTAGGTAGATTCTTAGGCGGTTTTTTGTATATTAATAATAAAACTTTTAAATTAATTTAAATAAAGAATCTTTGAGGTGATAAAGCATGGAAATTTTACTTATGTCATATTTAGCAGGAACAAAAAATATAACAAAAAAGTATCTTTCAAAAATGATTTCGAATAAAATAGTTTTTATTCCTACTGCTGGAAATGTTGAACCATATACTGGATATATTGATGAAGGTGTTGAGATGTTAAAATCTTTAGGATATAAATTGGAAATTATTGATATTTCTAAATATGATAAAGATTATTTAAAGGATAAATTTTCAAAGACTGAATGTATCTGTATATTTGGTGGTAACACATTTTATCTATTACAAGAGCTGAAAAAGAAAAATCTTATAGGCCTACTTTATGAAAGAATCAAAGAAGGCTTATTTTATATTGGTGAATCTGCTGGCGCAATTATTATGTCTGAAAATATTGAATATAATCAGATAATGGATGATAAAAGTATAGTATCTGAATTAGATGATTATACGGGTGTAAATGTATTTGATCATTATGTTGTGCCTCATTTAGGGGAGTATCCATTTGAAGAGACTGCTCAGAAAACATTAGATACATATCAAGATAAGATACATTTAGTGCCGATCAACAATAATGAAGCGGTTTTAGTGGATAATAATGGTTATACGGTATTATTTGAAAGTAAAAAAGTAAACTAGTGTTTTATAACTTTATATTTTTAAAGTTATAAGTGTTCATATTTGAATATTTACAATCAATAATTTTTATCGCTTTTGTTGTATACAATGAATATGAATCCATTTAGATTTTATCTATGTTCTACAAAGGTAGAGGGGTATCAGAAAAATTGACTTTATCTATAGAATCCTGTAAAATATATAAAGATATTTATGTAATTATGTGACATGAATGATTAGTTTCTGAAAAGGAGTACAGATAATGAAGTATCGTTATTCCCGTATGTTAGCAGCTCTCGTAATGTCTGCTGTGATGATTGCAGGGTGTGGCAACAATCAACAGCAAGCTGGTGAGATTAATGTTAATACATATAAACTTACAGCAAGTGATACACAAGTTGATCAAACATTTGCTGGTACTGTAGTTGCGGAAAACTCTGTAGCTGTACATGCTCGTGTAAGTGGCTATATTGTTGAGAAGTTTGTAAAAGGTGGCGAACAAGTAGTAGCTGGACAACCACTATATCGAATTGATTCCCGTCAATATGAAGCGAGTCTTGCCAATGCAGAAGCACAAGCAGCTCAAGCTAATGCAAACTTGAAAAATGCAGAAGTGGATCTTCAACGTTATGAAACTTTGGCATCACAAGATGCGATTGCTCAACAACGTGTAGATACGCAACGTAGTGCTACAGAGCAAGCTAAGGCTATGTATGAAGCGTATGAAGCATCTGTAAAAATTGCTCAAGATAACATGGGGGATACAATGGTATATGCACCATATTCTGGTACATTACGCATGGATGACGTAGATACAGGCACTTACGTTCAGGCTGGCTCTACTACATTGGTTACAATCGATTCTATTGACCCAATCTTTGTTGAGTTTAGTATGACTGAGCAAGAATATCTCGACTTCATGAAGAATCCTACAACGGATGATTCTAATGGTCCAAATATTCAATTAAAACTTGCTGATGGCGAAACGTATAATGAACTTGGTTCTATCGTTCAAGCGGCTAAGAGTTTAGATCAATCTACGGGTAAGCTTGTATTGAAAGCGTCCTTCCCAAATCCTAATCATTTATTATTACCTAATATGTATGCCACTGTTGTTTCTCCTGGTGAAAAGATTAAAAATGCAATCCTTGTACCAAGTCGTGCTATTTTACAAATCATGGACAAAAACTTTGTTTATGTTGTAAATGCAGCTGGTGTAGTAGAACAAAAGACAGTAGAGGTTGGTGGTACTAAAGGTAATGAAACAATCATTAAATCTGGTTTGGCTGCTGGTGATACAATCATCGTTGACGGCTTAACTAAGGTGAAGAATGGCGTAAAAGTAAATGGTAAACTACTAACTAAAGAACAGTTGAAAGCTACAAAATAAAAGGAGGATAGATCGTGTCGAAATTCTTTATTAATCGACCTATCTTTGCCATCGTAATAGCCATTGTTATTACGTTGGTAGGGCTTATCTCCATGATGAACCTTCCGGTAGCTCGATATCCACAAATTTCTCCACCTACAGTTCGCGTTAATACTGCCTATACTGGTGCAACTGCTCAAGTTGTTAATGATACGGTAGCCAGTGTTATTGAAACGCAGATTGTAGGCGTACAAGATATGGACTATATGACTTCTAATAGTTCCAGTAACGGTAGCTATTCGTTGACTGTTCAGTTCAATCAAGGTACAGATGCTGATATGGATGCGGTTAATACGCAAAACCGTGTTCAAGCAGCACTTGCACAATTGCCTTCAGAAGTACAAGCTGTAGGTGTTACAACTACTAAATCTTCTGGTGATATGGCACTTATATTCTCTTTGAGTTCACCAAATGGCACATATGATGCAACATTCTTAAAGAACTATGGTACCAATTATATGATGGATACTATCAAATCCATTAAGGGTGTTGGTTCTGTACAGGAGTTCGGATCTGATTATTCTATGCGCATTTGGTTGGATCCTGCAAAGATGCAAAAACTTGGTGTTACTATCTCTGAAGTTACGGCGGCTATTAAAGGTCAAAACTTACAAGCCGCAGCAGGTACAGTAGGGAAAAATCCTACAAATGGTGAACAAGCATTCCAATATCCTATCAAAATTGATGGACGTCTCGTAACACCTGAACAATTTGGTAATATTGCTATTAAAAGCACTAATGGTAAGGTGTTACATCTAAAAGATGTCTCCCGTATTCAAATTGGGGCTGAAGGATATGACTTCATTGCAAAATCTGCTCATAAAGAGGTTGCCGGTTTTGCTATTTCCCTACAAAATGATGCTAATGCATTAGAAACAATTGCTAATGTTAAGAAAGTTCTAGATGAGCAATCTAAATCCTTCCCACCAGATATGCAATATAACGTAGTTGTAGATAATACTAAATTCGTAAGTGCATCTATTAATGAGGTTGAGCATACATTTGTAGAGGCATTGCTCCTTGTTTTAGTTGTAGTATATGTGTTCTTACAATCTTGGCGATCCACAATCATTCCTATGATTGCTGTGCCAGTATCTTTGCTTGGTACATTTGGCGCTTTCATTTTATTAGATTTCTCTATTAACACTTTGACGCTTTTTGCCATGGTTTTGGCTATCGGCCTTGTTGTTGATGATGCTATCGTCGTAGTAGAAGCTGTTGAATATGAGTTAAAATATAATGGTTTACCTCCAAAAGAGGCGGCTATTAAAGCGATGGAAAATGTGCAAGGACCAGTAATTGGTATTGCCTTTGTATTGACTGCTGTATTTGTACCAGTTGCTTTCATGGGTGGTATAACAGGCATCCTTTACAAACAGTTCGCATTAACGATTGCCGTTTCCGTTGTAATTTCAGCTATTATCGCGCTTGTGTTGACACCAGCATTATGTGCTACTATGTTGAAACCACATATATCTAAAGAGCGTGAAGACTGGTTACATCGCCAATTAAATAAGTTTAATGCTGCTCTAGAACGATTCAGTAATTGGTATGGCATCCAATTAGCGCGTTTAAGCCATCGTTTGAGTTTAACTGTTATTGCATTGCTAGTCTTTGCAGGTGGTACAGCCTTAGTATTTCACTTCTTACCAACTTCTTTCGTACCAGCTGAAGATAGTGGTTACTACATGATTGCTATTAATGAGCCACCTGGTGCTACGTCGGAACGTACTATGGCTACACTTGAAAAAATTGCATCTTTCTTGGAAGAAAAAAATGATCCTGAAAAACCTAAGGACGAACAATTATTCCAAGAAGTATTTACTGTCGCTGGTTTTGACCTCTTAGGTGGTGGTCAAAAGTCTAGTGCGGGTGTAATTTTTGCTACTATGTCTGACTGGAAATATCGTACTACTGCTGCAACTTCTATCAATGCAATGGTTGGTCAAACCTTTGGTTTTGCCGCTCAAGGTGTACCTGAAGCAACAGTTATTGCTATGAATCCACCATCTATTCCAGGTCTTGGTACTACTGGTGGTTTTAGTATGTACATCATTAACAAAGCTGGCGATAGTCCACAAGTTATGGCTGACCGTACTAATGAATTTATTGCGGAAGCTCGTAAGAGCCCAGCAATTCAATCTATTTATACTACTTTTGATACATCTACGCCGACATTACAATTTAATGTAAATCGTGAAAAAGCGGCTCAAGATGGTGTAGCATTAGCTGATATCTTTACCACTTTGCAAGGGTTCTATGGTAGTATTCAAGTTAACGACTTTACTACTTATGGTAAAAACTATAAGGTTGTAGTCCAAGCGGAAGACGCATATCGTCAAAATGCGGATCAGCTTAATATGTTAGCTGTTAGAAATAGCAATGGCCAAATGGTTCCTGTTTCTAACTATATTACAAAGGAACAAACAGGTACACCATCTAGCATTACTCGCTTTGATAATGCGATGGCCGTACAAATTGGTGGTTCTCAAGCTAGAGGATATTCCTCTGGTGATGCTATCAATGCATTAAAAGAGGCCGCCGCTAAAACATTACCTGCTGGTTATACATATGATTGGGCAGGGCAATCTCGTGAAGAGTTAAAAGCCGGTTCTCAATCTATGTTGATTCTAGGTTTAGGCCTTGTCTTTGTATTCTTAATCTTGGCTGCCTTATATGAGTCTTGGAAGGTTCCATTTGCCGTATTGTTCTCCGTACCATCTGGTATGATTGGTGCTTCTTTAGTACCATTCTTATTGAACTTTACAGGCAGATACTCTTTGGCAAATGATATTTATATGCAAATTGGTCTTTTAACCTTGGTTGGCTTGGCTGCAAAAAATGCGATTCTGATTATCGAATATGCTAAGATTCGCGTTGACGAGCGTGGTATGAACGTGGTTGATGCCGCTATCGAAGCTGCAAAAATTCGTTTGCGTCCAATTTTGATGACATCCTTTGCATTTATTCTTGGTGTATTACCATTGGCAGTATCTACTGGTGCTGGTTCTGGTGCACGTACTTCCATGGGGGTTACAGTAGTAGCAGGGATGACAACAGCTACATTGTTTGGTATCTTTATCATTCCAATGTTGTTTATCATTATTGAAACACTTGGACCTGGTTTGTTAACAAACCGCAAAAAAAATCACGACTAATCATTTACATTAGATATTTTGTAGAATGTTAAAAACACGTCACTACTTAGTAGTGGCGTGTTTTTTTATATGATTTATGTTATAATGATATAGTTAAAAATCGGATTGACGTAAGTCGATATTAAGTATGAAATTAATATAAAAGAGGTATATTATGAGTGATGTAAAAACATATGTAGCAGGTCATAAAAGCCCTGATACGGATTCAATTTGTTCTGCTATTTCCTTTGCTAACTTACTAACACAAATGGGAACACCAGCAACTCCAGTCTGTGCAGGTGAAGCTAACAAAGAAACAACATATATTTTGAATCATTTTGGCTTTGAACACCCACAAATCGTTAAGAACTGGGAAGAATTTGCTCCAGAAGGCGGCAACTTGTATTTAACAGACCATAATGAATCCAAACAAATTATTGATGGTTACAAATCCATGAATATGTGTGGTGTTGTAGATCATCATCGTATTGGTGATTTTGAAACTGATGGACCTGTATTCATGCGTTTAGAACCAGTTGGTTGCTCCAATACAATCATTACTAAATTGTACATGGAGAATAATCAAGAAATTCCTAAAGGCATTGCAGGTTTGATGTTATCTGCTATCATTTCTGATACTGTATTATTCCGTTCTCCAACATGTACAGAAACAGATAAAGAAATGGCTCATAAATTAGCTGAAATCGCTGGCGTAGATATTGAGTCCTATGGGCTAGATATGTTGAAAGCGGGAGCAGATATTTCTGATTTAACTAATGATGATATCGTTCGTACAGACATGAAAGAGTTCTCTGAAGCAGGTAAGACTATTTCTATCGGTCAAATTTCTGTTATGGATACAACTGATGTATTGGCTAAACAAGGCGAACTAGTACAAGCCTTAGAAGCGCTTCGCAATGCTAATAACTATGATGCATCTTACATCATGATTACAAATATTCTCGATGAAAGTACTACATTGTTGTTTAGTGGAGATGTAGAGGCCGTAGTTACTAAAGCATTTGAAAAAGAAATAAAGGATAATGGTGTATTCTTACCTAATACTATGTCTCGTAAAAAACAAATTGTACCACCAATTCTTGGTGCCATGAAATAGTATACAAACTAAAAAAGAACGTTGCTCGCAACGTTCTTCTTCTCTATTTATAGGGCTTCAAGTATATTGCATGTATATTGTAATTGCTATTATAGATGTGTTTATTTAGTTATAACAATTTAGCTTTTAACTATACATACTTGTTTCACAGCTTATTAAAGATTATTTATGTATATTTGGAGTTTATGTTGTATATGTAAGGGCAATAGGTGTATTCCGATGAATTCATTATTAACAGGTTTAAATAAAGAACAACAACAAGCTGTCCAGCATACGGAAGGCCCTTTATTGATTTTAGCCGGTGCTGGATCTGGTAAAACAAAGGTCTTAACGGTTCGTATTGCACATTTATTGGCACAAGGTGTTAATCCTTATGAAATATTGGCCATTACTTTCACCAATAAAGCGGCGAAAGAAATGAAAAGCCGTGTAGAAGGTCTTGTTGGCGATGTGGCAAATCGTATATGGCTCAGTACATTCCATAGTTTTTGTGCTAAGTTTTTACGCTTTGAAATCGATAGTTTCTTAGGGTATAACAGCAATTTTACTATCTATGACACATCTGATTCTCAAGCTGTTATTAAGGCCGCATTGAAAGCATTAAATTTGGATGATAAATACTATCCAGTAGGGGCTATGATAGCCACCATATCAGATGCTAAGAATCAATTGCTTTTTGCTTCTGATTTTAGAAAACAAGCGCGAGACTTTTACCAACAAAAGGTTGCCGATGTTTATGAGTATTATGAGCGAGAGTTGCGCAAGAATAATGCATTAGACTTTGATGATCTTTTATTAGTAGCCGTTAAATTATTACAGTCTAATGCAGCTGTTCTTGATAAATATAGTCATCGTTTCCGTTATGTTATGATTGACGAGTATCAAGATACGAACCATGCACAATATTTATTGGCGAAATTATTAGCTTCACATTGGAAGAATATTGCCGTCGTAGGGGATGCTGACCAAAGTATTTACGCTTGGCGTGGTGCAGATATTCAAAACATCTTAGATTTTGAAAAAGATTATCCTAATTGCACATCTATAAAATTGGAGCAAAACTATCGCTCAACTAAAATTATTCTCGATGCAGCCAATGCTGTTATCGATAATAATGAGGGACGTCCAGAGAAAAATCTTTGGACCGATAAGACGGAAGGTGCGAAAATTCAGCATTTTACGGCTCAATCTGAACATGAGGAAGCTGCTTTTATCGGTGACACAATCGCAAAGAAACATGATATTCACGATGTTCCATATGGGGATATGGCCATTTTATATCGTACAAATGCCCAGTCTCGTGTCCTTGAGGAAGCACTCATTAAGCGGGCCTTACCTTATACGATGGTAGGGGGCACAAAGTTCTATGATCGTAAGGAAATTAAAGATGTTTTAGCATATCTACGTGTATTATATAATCCTTTTGATGATTTGAGCTTGTTGCGTATTATCAATGTTCCTAAACGGAGTATTGGGGCCACTACGGTTGCTAAGCTACAAGAATATGCTCGTGCGAATGGTACATCTTTATTTATGACGCTTACGCAATTACATTTAATTGATTCTATTAAAGGAAAAACTAAGGAAAAGTTAGAAGAATTTGGTATTCTCATCTTTACTCTTGTATCTGAAATGGAGAATCGAACTGTACTAGATATCTTGGAATCTATTCTAGATAGAACAGGTTATTTGGCACAATTAGAAGAGAGTACAGACCCACAGGATCAAGCTCGTGCTGAGAATATTGGTGAGCTTTTATCTGTGGCAAAAGACTTCCAAGATACAAATCCATCTGGTACTGTAGAGGACTTTTTAGAGCAAGTCGCGCTTGTCAATGATGTAGATTCTTTTGAGCAAGAAGAGTCTAAGGTGACATTGATGACATTACATGCCGCAAAGGGTCTAGAATTTCCTATCGTATTCTTATGTGGTTTGGAAGAAGGTTTATT
Source organism: Veillonella parvula (assembly GCF_036456085.1). NCBI lineage: Bacteria > Bacillati > Bacillota > Negativicutes > Veillonellales > Veillonellaceae > Veillonella > Veillonella parvula. The sequence goes on from NZ_CP138632.1 coordinate 458,525, forward strand.
TCCTCATAGTCGTACCTTGATGAACCCTGAAGAAATTGAAGAGGAACGTCGTCTTGCGTATGTAGGCATTACGCGTGCTGAAAAGGAATTATATATTTCTAATGCCACTACTAGAACAGTATTTGGCCGTACTAGTAGTTATTTACCATCTCGATTTATCGATGAAATTCCCGAAGAATTAGTAGATGGCTTACGTGCTAAGCGTAAAGTGCCTGATGATATTAAACGTCATGTACCTCAACATATGAGTGTTACTAGCCGCCCCGTGACGAAGCCAATCGTACGCAATGAAGTAATTGCTGACTGGAAGGTGGGCGATACGGCGATTCATAGTAAATGGGGGAATGGCAAAGTAATCAACGTAACTGGTGAAGGTGCTGGTATGAAATTGACCATTGAGTTTCCTACACAAGGTGTGCGCGTTGTAATGGCAAAATTTGCACCAGTTAAAAAGGGATGATTATCCTAATTATGTATATGGATAAATGGGGAACATATACAATTATTTAAATAGCTATATTTCTGTAAAAAAGGATATAAAATGGATCCGAAAGATAGAATTAAAGAGTTGCAACAGGAACTCACTCATGCGCAGTACTTATACTACGTAAAGGATGCTCCTACTATGAGCGACTTTGAATATGATAAAAAATATCGTGAGCTTGTGGAGTTAGAAACAGCTCATCCTGAATATATTGTGCCATCTTCTCCAACACAACGGGTTGGTATGAAGGTGGAAGGCTCCTTTGAAAAGGTCGTTCATGGACGTCCTATGTTAAGCCTTAGTAATGTATTTAATGCTGATGAAGTACGAGCATTTGGAAATCGTGTAGAAAAGGAACTTGGCCATAAGCCTTCTGCGTATGTGGTAGAACTTAAAATCGATGGCTTAGCGGTTAATTTACATTATGAAAATGGTATGTTTGTCCGTGCTGTTACGCGTGGTGATGGTCGCATTGGCGAAGATGTAACAGCTAATGTACGTACCATTAAATCTATTCCATTATTTTTAGATAATGCACCTGAGTTTATTGAAGTTCGCGGTGAAGCATATATGCCTCATAGTGAATTTAAACGTATTAATGAAGAGCGTGATGAAGAAGGTCTCCCAACCTTTGTAAATCCCCGAAATGCTGCAGCAGGTTCCTTACGCCAACAAGACCCAGCTATTACTGCTAACCGGAATTTAGCATTTTTCGCATATGCTATAGGTTCTGAAGTGGGAGCCAATATTCATAGCCAAGAGGAATTGCTTAAGAGCTTAGAGAACTTTAAGTTCTCTGTAAATCCTCATTATCGTGTATGTAAAACAATTGATGAAGTAATTGAAGCCATTAATTATTGGGGTGATAAGCGCCATGAACTTCCATATGATACAGATGGAATGGTTATTAAGGTAAATAGCTTTGATGATCAAGAGGTTCTTGGTAGCACTGCAAAGGATCCTAAATGGGCCACTGCGTACAAGTATCCACCTGAAGAAGTGGAAACAATCCTTAAAGATATTACCATTAATGTAGGTCGCACAGGGGTTCTAACTCCTACTGGTGAGCTTGAATCCGTATTTGTATCTGGTACGAACGTAAGCCGAGTCACATTACACAACCAAGATTTTATCGATGAAAAGGATATTCGTATTGGGGACCACGTTATCATTCACAAGGCGGCGGAAATCATTCCGGAGGTTATCCGTGTTGTTCCTGAAAAGCGAAATGGTTCTGAAATTCCTTTTACAATTCCTAATACATGTCCTGTATGTGAATCTCCTGCAGTTCGTCGTGAAGGAGAAGCGGCAGTTCGATGTACGAATAAACATTGTCCTGCCATTGAAAAGGAACAAATTATTCACTTTGCCTCTCGTGACGCTATGAATATTGATGGCCTTGGTCCTAGTATCGTAGAAAATTTGATTAATAACAAGTTAATTACAAATGTGGTTGATTTATATCACTTAACTGTGGATCAACTTGTTACAATGGAGCGTATGGGTAAAAAATCTGCAGAAAATTTGGTGAAGGCTATTAATGATTCTAAATCACGCGGTTTGGATCGAGTCTTATATGGTTTAGGAATCCGTTTAATTGGCTCTAAGGCTGCTACCACTATAGCTAATGTGGTCAAATCTATGGAACGGTTCATGACTATTACTAAGGATGAGCTAGTTGCGGTTGAAGAAATCGGTCCCACAATGGCAGATAGCATTATTGAATATCGTCAAGATCCAGCACATGTGGCAATTATTGAAGGCTTAACCCAAGCAGGTCTTAAGATGACTGTAGATGTAGTAGAAGCTGCAGGCAATCAATTGGAAGGCGAAATCGTCGTTCTCACAGGCAAGCTTGAGGTGATGGGACGCACTGAAGCGGGTAAAATCCTTGAAGCTCATGGGGCTAAGGTTACTGGTTCCGTTTCTAAGAAGACAACACTTGTTATAGCTGGTGAAGATAGTGGTAGTAAACTCACTAAAGCAAATGAATTGGGTATTCGTGTGATAAACGAAGAAGAGTTCGTAGAGCTATTAAAAGAACTCGGAGAAGATATTTAATTTTTGATGGGGTCCCGTTTTATTAGCATTAATTAGTAAAAAAGAAATTGCTATACCTGCTTGCTCCGTCCTACGTAAAGTCGCTGTACAGGTATAGTAATTTCTTTGAAAATAATACATCTATGCTTTATAATAAGTAATTATGAAAGGATGTGTTCCGATGAAAATCAGCCAAGAGGAAATAAAAAAAATCGCCTTGCTTTCACGTTTGGAAGTTAAAGAAGAACATATGGCACATGTAGAAAAAGAGTTGTCCGACATCTTGACCTATGTTGCTGAACTAGATGCATTAGAACTAGATGGTGTTGAACCAATGGCTCATGCTGTACCTTTACACAATGTATTTAGAGAGGATGAAAAGAAACCATCCCTTGATCATGAGTTAGCTTTATCCAATGCTCCAGAAGCAGAAGATGGGTACTTTAAAGTGCCTCGTGTTGTACAAGAATAGGAGATTTTGCTGTGCCGACAATTCATGAATTACATAAAAAACTTGTGAATAAAGAAATCAGTGCCGTTGAATTGACGAATGCTGTTATTGCTCATAAAGCTAAAGTGGAACCGACTGTGCATGCGTACTTGTCCGATTCTCATGACCGTGCTTTAACTATAGCTAAGGTTGTAGATGAAGCAATTGCTAAAGGTGAAGCGATTTCTCCACTAGCTGGTATTCCTGGTGCAATTAAAGATAATATTTGTATCAAAGACGAACCCGCAACTTGTGCGTCTAAAATGTTAGAAAACTTTGTGCCTCCATATAATGCGTCTGTTATCGAGCGATTACAAGACAATCATTATATTAGCCTTGGTAAACTTAATATGGATGAATTTGCTATGGGTGGTTCTACAGAGAATTCTGCATTAGCAAAAACGACTAATCCATGGAATATTGACTGTGTGCCGGGTGGTTCTTCTGGTGGTAGTGCAGCTGCTGTTTCTAGTGGTTCTGCAATTTGGGCTCTCGGTTCTGATACAGGTGGCTCCATTCGTCAACCAGCCTCTTTCTGTGGCGTAGTAGGTTTAAAACCAACCTATGGTAATGTATCCCGTTACGGCCTTATTGCTTTTGCATCTTCTTTAGATCAAATCGGACCTGTTACACGGGATGTAACGGATGCTGCATTGGTATTGAATGCTATTTCTGGTTACGATGCAAAAGATTCCACATCGATTCCAGGGGCTCGCGTAGATTACACTACAGCTCTTGTAAATGATGTACAAAATCTTAAAATCGGTGTGCCAAAAGAATTCTTTGGCGAAGGTCTTAATAGCGAAGTTCGCAAAGCTATGGAAGAGGCCATCGAAACGTATAAAAAATTAGGTGCTGAAATCGTTGAGGTTTCCTTGCCTAACTCTAAATATGCATTATCGGCGTATTATATCATCGCATTAGCAGAGGCAAGCTCTAACTTGGCTCGTTATGACGGTGTAAGCTATGGTATGCGCGTACCGGCGGATAATTTAGTAGAAATGTCTACTAAAACTCGTACAGAAGGCTTTGGTCCAGAAGTACAACGTCGTATCTTGTTAGGTACATATGTATTGAGTGCTGGTTACTACGATGCTTACTATTTGAAAGCATTAAAAGTTCGCCGCCTCATTAAAAATGAATTTGATGAAGCATTCTCCAAAGTGGATTTGATCTTAACACCAACTGCACCTAATACGTCTTATAAATTTGGTGAAAAAGCAAATGATCCATTGGCAATGTACTTAGAAGATATCTGTACAGTACCAGCAAACCTTGCAGGTATTCCAGGTATTAGCATTCCAGCAGGTATGAGCAGCAGCAATTTGCCAATTGGCTTGCAATTGCTCGGTCCTGCTATGGGTGAAGAAACATTGTTACGTGCCGCTTTCACATTTGAACAAGCACGTCCAGACTGTCAATTAGTAGCACCAACTGGGGAGGTTTCTATATGAGTAGTAAATACGAAACAGTCGTTGGTTTAGAGGTTCATACAGAGCTTAAGACTAAGTCTAAAATCTTCTGTGGTTGTACCACTGAATTCGGCGGTGATCAAAATACACATGTATGCCCAGTGTGCCTTGGCTTACCTGGTGCAATGCCTGTGTTAAATAAACAAGTAGTAGAATTTGCTATTAAAGTAGGTTTAGCATTGAATTGTGAAATCCTTAACTTTAACAAATTTGACCGTAAAAACTACTATTATCCTGATTTGCCTAAAAACTATCAAACATCTCAATATGATTTACCAATTTGCTTGAATGGTCATTTAGATATTGAGGTTAATGGTGAAACTAAACGCATTGGTATTACCCGTATTCATATGGAAGAAGATGCAGGCAAACTCGTTCATAGTGGCAACACTATTTCCGACTCTAAATCTTCTAATGTTGACTACAACCGTACGGGTGTACCTCTTCTTGAAATCGTATCTGAACCAGATATTCGTTCCGGTGCAGAAGCGAGAGCATACGTTGAAAAATTACGTTCTATTTTGCAATATTTAGAAGTATCTGACGGTCGTATGGAAGAAGGTTCTTTACGTGGTGACTGTAACGTATCCGTACGTTTACGTGGCACTACAGAATTTGGTACACGTACAGAAACTAAAAATGTTAACTCTTTAACTGCAATTCAAAAAGTTGTTGAATATGAAGCTTTGCGTCAAGCTAAGTTAATCGAAGCTGGCGGCAAAGTAGATCAAGAAACACGTACTTGGGATGATGCACAAGGTATCACGCTTGGAATGCGTAAAAAAGACGAAGAAAACGATTACCGTTACTTCCCAGAACCAGATTTGGTACCAATCGTAATTACAGATGAAAAAATCGAAGAAGTACGTCGTGCATTGCCAGAATTACAAGATGCTAAGATTGAACGCTTTGTATCTGAATATGGCTTGTCTCGTGAGGATGCTACAATTCTCACAGTATCTCGTAAGACTGCAGACTTCTTAGATGCTACTGTAAAAGCAGGTGCAGATCCTAAAACTGTGGCTAACTGGATGCTTGGTGACTTGTCCAAGATGATTAATGAAAGCGGTTTAACATTTGCTGAATCCAAGGTAAATCCTGAAAACTTGGCTGGTATGATTGCTCTTATCGATAAAGGTACAATTTCCGGCAAAATTGCGAAAAAAGTTATCGTATCCATGTGGGAATCCGGCAAGGATGCTGATACTATTGTAAAAGAGGAAGGTCTAGTTCAAATCACAGATACTGGTGCTATTGAAGAAATTGTTAAGCAAGTTATTGCTAATAATCCACAACCAGTAGCAGACTTCAAGAGTGGTAATGGTAAGGCTATAGGCTTCTTAGTTGGTCAAGTTATGAAGGAATCTAAAGGCCGAGCTAATCCTGGTATGGTAAATGAATTACTTAAAAAATTCTTAAATGACTGATATGAGTGTTAACATATATTAGCATTAAGCAATATAAAAAATAATCCCTTCAGATATATGGCTTTATATCTGAAGGGATTTCTATTTGCCATTATGTTGGTAAAATATGGTATAATAAATTGTATAAAATCAATTAGTATTTGTTCATATAAAGGAAATACATATGAATGATCAACACAATATAAACAATAATCAAAATACATATAGAAATGGTCAATCAGATGATGCTTATAGTCGCAGTACTTATTCTGGTGAACCTAATACACGCGTATTATCCGATGATGAGAGACGAGAATTTGATGGTGTAACTATTGAAGAGGTAGGCGATTCTGTCCATGTAGATTCAACGCCAACCAATATCAATGACGAGCAACAATATTACGATGAAAACAATCAATATGAACCGAAAGTTAAGGTGTATAGCTTTAATAGTACAAGCTGGCTTAGTCGAATTATATTGTTCATTGTCTTAGGGATTATTTTGGCTGCTGTTGTATTCTTTGGCAGTATCATTCTCACTGTCGCATCTGTTGTTATTTTAGTGGGTGCTATTATTTCTATTATATTTAGTCTCTTTTAATGGTATAATACATATATTATGACTAGACGGTGGCTGAGCCATTCGATGATTTAAAGGGGACCTATGAACGTAGTTTTATCCACATTAAACTCAAAATTTATACATTCTTCTCTGGCTTTGCGTTATCTCAAAGCGTATGGGCAGGCTCACGGACAGGCATACGATATAGTAGAATATACTATTAATATGCCTGTTTTACATATTCTTAGCGATATTACAGAGCGCAATATAGATGTATTGGGCTTTGCTTGCTATATCTGGAATATTGAGATGACTTTACATGTAGTAGACATGGTGAAAGCTGTGCGACCAGATATTAAAATTATTTTAGGTGGGCCGGAGGTGTCTTTCACAGCCGATGAAATCTTAAATCGTTGTGCTGCTGTGGACTATGTCGTACAAGGTGAGGGGGAAGAAGCTTTTTATCAACTTATTAGTGCACTAATCGCTGGCAAGGATGGCTTAGAAGAGCAGATTCCTGGCGTACGTGGTCGACACATTTCTGGCCGACTCCTGGGCTCTACTGATACGGTGGAGGTAAAAGATCTGAGTACTATACCATTCCCATATGTAGAAGAGGATATGACAGATTTAGAACATAAAATCATCTACTATGAATCCTCTCGAGGGTGCCCATTCTCTTGTCAGTACTGTTTATCTGGCAATAAAAATACAGTTCGCTTTTTTCCGCAGGAAAGAACTTTTAAAGAACTACAGTGGTTTATCGATCATAAGGTAAAACAAGTTAAATTTGTTGATAGAACTTTTAACTGTGCGCCACATCATCATCGACCTATGATGGAATTAATGCGTGATGCCGATACGGAGACGAATTTCCATCTAGAAATGGAACCAGAGCTAATGACGGAATGGGAAACAAATATTCTCTGTGAAACACCACCAGGCCGTATTCAAATTGAGGTAGGAGTTCAAAGTACACATAAGAAAACCTTAGATGCTATTAATCGATATAATGATTGGCCGTATATTCAAAAGGCTATTCGCCCTATTATTGAAGCAGGCCGAACTCATGTGCACATGGATTTAATTGTAGGCCTGCCTTACGAGAATAAACAGCGGTTTGGATTATCCTTTAATGATCTTTTTAGTTTACAGCCACATGCGTTACAAATTGGATTTTTAAAACTGTTAAAAGGTTCTGGTGTGCGCCGTATGGAGGAGTATCAATACATTAGTGATCCCTTAGCGCCATATGAGGTATTAAGTACTCACGTGCTCCCTTATAGAGATATACGTTTCTTAAAACACTTTGAAGATGTCTTTGAACGCTTTTATAATAGTGAACGATTTAGAACTGTGTTTGGTTATATTGGTAGTAAGCTTATAAAAGAACATACTGATACATCTATAACTGGGGAAGATACAGAAACTAATCATGTACCACCTATGAAAAAGTATGATTCTTCTAAAGTGGAGACAAAAAACGATGCCTTTTCCTATTTTTGTGACATGACACAGGCTTGGCTCGATGCAGGTAATCATAAGATTAATTTGAAAGATATAGATCAAATAGAGTTCTTGTACAATTTTTTCTTGTCTAAAGGTGATACAGTAGCTGCCGAATTATTACAATATGATACACTCGTTAGCTATCGTGGTAAGGTCCGCAGTGAAGCCGTAGGTTTACCAAAACAGACAAAAGAACTTTTACAAGAAGGGGAAGCATTCTGGCGCAATGAAGAAATTGCATCTCAGTATATCCCTAACTATACATTTAAAGAGTGGCGCAAAATTCGCCAACAATATGTAGAAATGCCTATGTCTGAAGATACGGCTAAAGTGTTAGGTATAGAGAATGTACCAAATGTACCTTTTACAGTTGTAATCGACGTAAATAAAGAGGTAAAACCTTTTATACGTCCTGATGTAGAGGCTTGTTAGTAATATAAAAATAGTTTATCTAATTTTTTATAATCAAAAGATTAGAGAATTTATGATAGTTGAAATATTACATAATAAGCGATGATTGGTTAGTTTAATAGGAGTGTTATGACCGATACAACGAGACCAAAACGATACCGCATGGTATCTAAATATTATAAAGAAACATATGGGGAAAAGGTTTATAAATTACCTGTAGCACTACCCTTGACCTGTCCAAACCGAGATGGTTCAGCTGGTGTTGGAGGATGTACCTTTTGTGGTGAAATCGGCGCAGGCTACGAAAATCGTCCTGCTTGGATGACGGTGCGCATGCAGCTAGAGGAAAACATTGCTCACATAGGCCCTAAATATAAAGCAAAGAAGTTCATCCCTTATTACCAAAACTTTAGTAATACCTACTTGAATCTTGATGATTTTAAAAACTATATTGAACAAGGATGCATCGATGAAGCCGTGGGCATTGCTATTGCAACAAGACCCGATTGTATTGCCGATGAATATCTTGAAATATTAGCTGATATTAGGGATCGCTTTCATAAGGATATCTATATTGAGCTAGGTCTTCAAACGGTTAACTATGATACATTAGAGAAAATTAATCGTGGTCATGATTTAGCCCAGTTTATTGATGCCGTATTACGGATTAAACGATATGGATTTAACATAACTACTCATATGATAGTTAATTTACCATGGGATACAATGAAGGATACAATCGAAGGGGCTCGTATTTTATCTGCACTCGGTGTTGATCAAGTGAAACTGCATGCTTTGTATATTGTAAAAAATACATTAATGGCCAAGTGGTATCAAGAGGGGCAGTTTACTTTAATTAGTGCGGAAGAATATGCTGATCGGGTTGTTAATTTTGTACGTCATTTACACCCTGATATTGTTTTACAGCGTCTTGTAGGGAGAGCGCCTGAAGATAATACGCTTTTTACAAACTGGTCCATGGGTTGGTGGCGCGTACAAGATTTAATTGATGATAAACTAGACGAACTAGATGCTCATCAAGGTGATCTCTGTGATTACCTAAATGGTAAAGCAGTTCGTAAATTTATAGATTAGGAGGTTGTATGAGCGAACAAGTATTTACATTTCCTACATATGACCTAGCACAATCCATACTAGGTCAACATAATCGATATCTGCATATGATGCTTGAAGTCATCTCTGCAGATGTAGTGGCACGTGGTGATACGGTAGTTATAAAGGGTGATGAAAAACAAGTAGAAGCTCTTTATCGCACTTTAGAAGAACTAGTATTTCTTTACCGTGAAGGTAGTACCATAACTGAGTCTCAAGTGCGTATTGCAGCCAAACTCGTGGCTAATGGTAAAGCTGATGCCGTACATACTATGTTTGAGGATACTTTATCCGTTAATATGCGCGGTAAAAATATTACGCCTAAAACGGAAGGTCAAAAATACTATGTAGATAGTATCCGAAAAAATACCATTACTTTTGGTATTGGTCCTGCTGGTACAGGTAAAACATTCCTGGCCGTAGCTTTAGCTGCATTCTATTTAAAAAACCGCAATGTAGATAAAATTATTTTGACACGCCCTGCTGTAGAGGCAGGTGAACGGTTAGGCTTCCTACCTGGTGAATTACAGGATAAGGTAGATCCTTATTTAAGACCTCTTTATGATGCATTACATGAAATGTTTGGTATCGAGCAAGTACAACGCTTTATGGAACGTGGTACTATCGAGGTAGCACCACTAGCGTATATGCGTGGCCGTACATTGGAAAATGCCTTCGTCATTCTCGATGAGGCTCAAAATACGACGGCAGAACAGATGAAAATGTTCCTAACTCGTCTAGGTAACAACTCTAAAATGGTAGTCAACGGTGATAAGACACAAATTGACTTACCTCCACGTGTTGTGTCTGGCCTCGGCGAGGCTGAAAAGGTATTGCGTCATGTGCCTGGTATTAATATGGTGTACTTTAGCGATCAAGACGTTGTTCGTCACGATTTAGTAGGTCGTATTGTAAAAGCTTACGATGCATATCACGAACGTAAGTTAGCTGGTGAGACTACAGAATCTAACGCAGTATCCAAAGAGAATGTAGCGAAAGGATAAACATGTATATACACATTAGCTATGATGAAGGAATTCAAGAGGATTCTAATATTGAGGCTGTTATACGCAAGGTCTGCGATGAAGTGAGTCGCGTATATGGCCTCGAAGAAGATGAAATGAGTATTTTACTCTGCAATAATGCAAAAATTCACGAGCTTAATAAGGAATATCGAGGCATCGATAGACCTACAGATGTATTATCTTTTGCCCTCAATGAAGGGGATGATTACGAAGGTAGTGAAGAGGAACATCACTTACTTGGTGATATGATTATTTCCTTAGAGCGTACCCGTGAACAAGCTATTGAATATGGACATAGTTTTGAACGGGAATTAGCATATTTAACGACTCACAGTTGCTTACATATCTTAGGCTATGACCATATGAACGAGGAAGATAAAAAAGAGATGCGCACAGAGGAAGAATTTATCCTAGGTAATCTGGGTTATGTGCGGGAGGATGCACCATATAATGAATAAGAACGAACATTTTAAATCAGGCTTTGTTGCCGTTGTAGGACGCCCTAATGTGGGTAAATCTACCTTAATCAACGCTCTTATTGGCGATAAGATTGCTATCGTATCCGATAAGGCTCAAACAACGCGTAACCGTATCATCTGCGTATATACGGATGAATCCAAACAAATCGTATTTATGGATACACCTGGTGTGCATAAACCTAAGCACAAGTTAGGCGAATTCATGGTAGATGCTGCTATCGAGTCCTTAAAAGAAACGGAAGCTGTTTTATTTGTCGTAGCAGGCAATGAAAAATGTGGTCCTGGGGATAATTTTATTATTGAACAATTGAAACGTGTAAAAGTTCCTGTATTTTTGGTAGTCAACAAAATTGATACACTCAAAAAAGAAGAACTTTTAGAAGCAATCGTTTCTTATCAAGATGCATATCCTTTTGCAGGGGTCATTCCTATTTCTGCAAAAGATAAAGAGAACTTATCTGAAATTCTTAAGGTTCTAGAAGAAACATTGCCGGAAGGTCCGCAATATTTCCCAGAAGATATGATTACGGATCAACCGGAACGCCTTATTATTTCCGATATTGTTCGTGAAAAAATCTTGTTAGCTACACGAGATGAGATTCCTCATGCTATCGCTGTAGACGTAGATGAAATGAAAACACGTGATGATGGTACTACCTATATCCGCGCCACAATCTACTGTGAAAGAGACTCTCAAAAGGGCATTATTATTGGTAAAAAAGGTGCTTTGTTAAAACAACTTGGCGCTGAAGCGCGCGCAGATATTCAAAAGCTGTTAGCTACTAAGGTGTACTTGGACCTTTGGGTTAAAGTAAAAAAGGATTGGCGAAATAAATCTGGTATGTTATCTGAACTTGGTTATAGAAAATAATTTGATATAATAAAAAGAAATAAGTGTTTCCATATTCATATGAAAGGAATAAAGATGGATAGTGTAGATGGCCTGTTACCCATAGGGTTTGGTCTGTTATGTATTTTTTTAATTAACTTTTTTGTGGTTGCAAAGTTCTCCTTTGCACGCCTTCGTAAAGAACATGTAGAGGATATGGACATCCTCTTGGAGAAGGATAGAGAATTTTTATTAAAGCTTTATCAAAATCCTGAGTATTTTTTAAATACTACACAGTTTTTGATTCTATTCTTTATTTTGGCCCTTGCAGGCACAGGTACTTTTGTATTCGATAATATTGTTGATCGTATAGTGGCGGTTCTTAATATCCATAGTACTTGGATGCATTTAGTGTTAGATATTATTCTATTACTATTAATTAGCTTAATCGTCCTAATTTTTGGTGAAATTGTACCTAAAGCATTGGGCTTATCCTTCCCTACAAAATATGTAAATACCTATAGCCGTATCGTCGTGGCTGCAGGTAAATTGGTGTATCCATTTATTTGGATAGCTAGTAAAATCTCCAATGTTATTTTAGGCTTTTACAAAACAAAATATTTAACAGAGCTTGACCTTGTGTACTCAGAAGAAGAAATTCGCATGATGATTTCTCGAAGTCACGAGGAAGGGCAACTGGACCAAGTAGAGTCTGAGTTAATCGATAATGTTTTTAATTTCGTAGATCGCATGGCGAAAGAGGTTATGGTGCCTCGTCAAGACGTAGACTGCGTATTCGTAGAAGATGGTTACGATGAAGCTATGAAGGTTATCCGCTCTAAAGTACATACACGTTATCCACTCTGTGTAGAGGATAAGGACCACATTATTGGCCTCGTTCATATTAAAGATTTAATGGAACGCCCTAATCAAGCCCGTAAGGATTTGCGCAATATTAAACGAGATATTCTTACTGTTCCAGAGGTAATGAAATTATCTACATTATTGCAATATATGAGAACGCGCCGTATTTATCTAGCTGTAGTAGTAGATGAATATGGTGGCATGGTAGGTCTTGTAGGCTTAGAAGATATTATAGAAGAGCTAGTTGGAGATATACAAGACGAGCATGAGCCGCATTTACCAGCTACGATGTCCTATGCAGATGGTTCCTTCGAGTTTGATGGCAAGGTCCTCGTAGACGAAGTAGAAGAAATTATGAATATTGAAATTGATAATTCTGATTCTGATACAATAGGTGGCTATGTCTTTGGTTTATTAGAACGTACACCAATCGTAGGTGATACGGTGGATGCTCATGGTTACATCTTTGAAGTTACTCAAATGCAAGGATATCGTATCTCTCGCATTAAAGTAACACCTATACCAGTAGAGGAACCAACGGAAGAAGAAAATGAAGAAGCTTAATGGTGGTTTTAATACGCCAGCCATCGTCATAAGTCGAAAAAAGTATAAGTTGTATTCCGTATTTACGTTTATTACGCCTAGCTTGGGGCTTATTAAAGCATCGATTCCACATAAGCGAATGATGACGATGCGCAACAGCTCCTATTTACGTCCATTTAGTGCCATGTATATTACAGTTGTACCCGATGGGGAATATGTAAATGTTACGCAAATTGATGGCTCTTATGTGGTGGAATCCTTAGATGTAAACCTCGATAATATTGTTTATGCAGCAGTAGCGAGTGAGCTCATTCAAGAGTTATTTGCCATGTATGACGTAGATCGCAAGGTCTTTGATACTGTTGTAAACTATTCCAAGCAAATTCGACGTCGCAATGTACAATTGGGAACGATAATGCTTGGATGGCAACTATTATCTCTCGCAGGGGTTGTCCCTAGTGCTAATGCTTTTAACCATCAAGACGGAATTGAGCCATTCTGGATGCAGGTGAAAGAAACAACAAATCTTAGCATTTCTCGTTCTGTGAAAGCCGCATTACCTCAGATTCTAGCTTACCAGTGGGGCGAAGATACGCTTTTAGAATTTCCCAAAACAATTTGGAAGGAACTTGAAAAGCTACTATTTGCATACTGCGAGCAAGAAATTGGTAAGCCGTTGCAAAGCGTAAAGTTTTTAATGAGTATATAAAAATCAAATATATTTGGAAATTATGAAAATATAGTTAACTTATAATATTTTTTTCTTAATAAATAACCACCCACCCTAAAAATGTCTTAGAAACCTTTTTGGAGTAGGTGGTTTTCTTATATAGAAAAAAAACAATTTGATATATACATATTTATCTTATTTATGCGTTAGAAATATTAAATCAAAAAGCATATACTACATACAGAAGTAAGTTGTTTTATTGAATTTAAAAGAAAGTGTGTTGATAGAGTCTTTGTTTGAGACTCTATTTTTGTTTTTATAAATAATACTATAGAGTATAGAAAATTAATAAAGGTTATACAAGTTATGAATTTAGTAGAGTATTTAATGGGTCTTGGTAATATTGCAATCGCCCTATCGGGCGGTGTTGATTCAACTTATTTAGCATATGCAGCCAAACAATCTGGAGTTTTATGCAAAGCATATACTGTAAAATCTCAATTTGTGCCACAATTTGAAATAGAAGATGCTAAGAAAGTCGCAGAATTAATAGATATTCCCTTAAAAATAATAGATATTGATGTACTTGAATATGACGATATAACGAGTAATCCAAGTAATCGATGCTATTACTGTAAACATCATGTGTTTTCAACTATAAGTGAACATGCTAGACGTGATGGTTTTACTATTTTATGTGATGGCACTAATGCTAGTGATGATGTAGATGATCGACCAGGAATGAAAGCTATTGCAGAGCTATCTGTTAAATCACCTCTGCGAGAATGTAATCTAACTAAGACTATGATCCGAAAATTAGCTCATAAAGCTGATTTGTTTACTTGGGATAAACCATCTTATGCTTGCTTGGCTACAAGATTTCAATTAGGACAACGAATTACTTTTAATGATTTGATTCATATAGAACGAGCTGAGGGATATCTTTTCTCGCTAGGATTATCTGATTTTCGGGTTCGTTTGATGGGAAATAATGCCAAAATCCAAGTTCCAGAAAATCAAATAACTATAGTTATTAATAAAAGAAGTGAGATCCTCACATATTTTAAATCTATGTTTGATGATGTTGTATTAGATTTAGAGGTGCGTTCATGAGTGACAATATTAGAGCTCTTTTAGAGCAAGTAAAAAACGGACAGGTAGATGTGGATGCAGCCTTATTAAAGCTAAAAATAAAACCTATAGAAGACTTAGGGTTTGCGCATATTGATCTTCATCGTCAAATACGACAAGGTGTGCCAGAGGTTATATATGGTGCCGGTAAAACTACAGAACAAATAATTGCCATTATCTCCTCTATGTTATCTTATGGGCAAGAGCAAATATTGCTTACACGTTTAGCACCGAATGTGGCTGCAGAGGTTCAAGAACAGCATCAATTGACCTATATAAATGCTGCTCATATTGGTTATATTGGAGATCTTCCAAGTCAAAAAACTGAATCCGCTATAGCAGTTATTACTGGTGGTACAAGTGACTATAAGGTTGCCGAAGAATGTGCTATTACAGCAGAGTTTTACGGTAATACGGTTTATCGAATTTATGACGTAGGCGTTGCGGGTATTCATCGATTATTACAACATCTAAATACTATTATGTCTGCAAAAGTTATAGTTGTCATTGCAGGCATGGAGGGGGCCTTAGCTAGTGTAGTTGGGGGACTTGTGGATGTGCCTGTCATCGCGGTGCCTACTAGTGTTGGGTATGGAACAGCCTTCGGTGGTGTTACTGCGCTACTATCAATGCTAAATTCCTGTGCGAGTGGCGTAACAGTTGTCAATATAGACAATGGATTTGGTGCTGCTTATACGGCAAACATGATTAATCATATAGGTGAAAATAAATGAAACGATTATTTTTAGATTGCCAAATGGGCATTGCAGGAGATATGCTGACCGCTACATTACTAGGTTTAGTAGATAATCCTCAAACATGGATAAATCAACTTAATCAAATGGGAATACCTGATGTTACTTACTCACTAATATCTAAAGAAGATAAGGGAGTAGAAGGCTATCGCGTCGTGGTTACCATTAATGGTATAGAAGAATCTGAAAACCATAAAGGTAGTTCTAATGATCAGTATCATAGTAATCATCATAATGATTATTACCTTCATGGTACTCATTATAAAGACGACAAACATACTGAGAAACATACGCATAATGAACATGTTCTGCACCATGTACATAGTGAAAAGCATATTCATGGTAGAGGTCTACAGGAGGTAACAAATATAATTAATAGTTTATCTATTTCTGATGTTTGTAAACAAAATGCTATAAACGTATATCATTTAGTAGCTCAAGCGGAGGCCAAGGTTCATAAATCGACAGTGACACAAATTCATTTCCATGAGTTGGGCATGCTCGATGCTATTGCAGATATTGTGGCCGTTTGTGTACTCTTAGAGAAATTGAAGTTTGATGAGATTATTATATCGCCTATACATGTAGGCACTGGAACTGTTCATTGTGCTCATGGAGAACTACCTGTACCTGCACCAGCAACGATAAAGTTATTAGCTGGCATTCCAATGTACGCAGATTATCAGATTAAGGGTGAGTTATGCACGCCTACAGGCGCTGCATTAGCAAAGTATTTTGGTACATCATTTAGTATAATGCCTGTTATGACACCAACGATGGTTTCTTATGGATTTGGTACTAAACAATTTGAAAGACCTAATTGTATTCGCGCCTTTGTAGAAATGATAAATGATTCAGAAGATTCAATCATTGAACTGTCTTGTAATCTCGACGATATGACACCAGAAGAAATTGGTTTTTGTATAGAACAGTTACTACTTTCACCAGCACTAGAAGTGTTTACAACACCGATTATGATGAAAAAACAACGTCCAGGCACAATGCTAACTGTTCTATGTAAGATTGAAGATATTGAGATCATACGAAATTTAATTTTCAAGCATACTACTAGCCTTGGTATTCGATACTATCGATGTGAACGATATATTTTGAATAGGTCTATAGGAGAAATAGAATGGGAAGGTAATACGATTGCTTTCAAAAAAAGCAGTGGCTTTGGTGTAATAAGAAATAAATATGAATATGATTCATTAGCTGCTATTGCTAAGAGTAATGATATGAGTTTATTAGACCTTAAACGACAATTGGGTAAGAAGGAGGATTGATTTGTCGTAGTGATCTATTTATAGTTTTGTAGTTTTTAGTTAAGGAGTGATTTTCATGAAAACATTTAAAGTACCCTATTCAAAAGGCTTTGTAGATATCAATATTTCTGATCAAAATATAGTAGGTATATTAGAATCTAAAGCACATTCTTATAAGGCTGAGCTATCACAAGAAGCATTAGTAGAACATGCGCTAGATAATCCTATTGGTAGCCAACGATTAGAAGAGTTGGTTAAGGGGAAATCCAACATGGTCATTATTACAAGTGACCATACGCGTCCAGTACCTAGTAAAATTACGATGCCAATTCTACTTCGTCGTATTCGTGAAGCCAATCCATCTATCGATATTACCATTTTATTGGCAACTGGTTTCCATCGTCCTACTACTCACGAAGAAATGGTAGATAAATTTGGCCCTGAAATTGTAGCGAATGAAAAGATTGTAAATCATATTTCTGGCGATGCTAGTCAAATGGCAAAAATTGGTGTATTGCCATCCGGTGGGGAGTGTATTATCAATAAACTAGCTGTAGAAACTGAGCTATTAATTTCTGAAGGTTTTATTGAGCCACATTTCTTTGCTGGTTTCTCTGGTGGTAGAAAAAGCGTATTACCAGGAATTGCTTCCGAAGTGACTGTAATGGCAAATCACTGTGCTGAATTTATTAACAGTCCTTATGCTCGTACAGGTATTATCGAAAATAATCCAATTCATAAGGATATGGTATATGCTGGTCGTACTGCGAAATTAGCATTTATTTTAAATGTAGTCATTGATGCAGAAAAACATATTATCAATGCCTTTGCTGGGGATATGGAAGACGCTCATGAAACTGGTTGTGCTTTTGTGTCTGAATTAGCAAGTGTAAAAGCTGTACCAGCAGATATCGTCATCACTACAAATGGTGGTTACCCATTAGATCAAAACGTATATCAAGCTGTAAAAGGTATGACCGCCGCTGAAGCATCTTGTAAAAAAGATGGTATTATTATCATGATTGCCGCATGTAATGATGGACATGGTGGGGAATCTCTATACGAAAATCTTAAAAATGCGAAAACACCTCGTGAATTACTAGATCGCATTGCTAAGGTTCCTCGTAATGAAACAATTCCAGACCAATGGGAAATGCAAATCTTGGCTCGTATTTTAGATCAATTTACAGTTATTGTTGTAACAGACCAATGTGATCCTAAGATGCTTACAGATATGCATTTGCAACATGCTGATACATTCGATGAAGCATTGAATAAAGCTTTGACATTAAAAGGTAAAGATGCAAGCATTACAGTCATTCCTGATGGTGTATCTGTTGTAGTAAAATCTTGATTTACATCAGTAGATTGAATTATTAGATTGTATTTTAGAGGTTAATTTATAAACCACCTATCTTTTGTAGGTGGTTTATATTTTTATCTATATAATTATAATGATTTATTCAATTAGAATTCTAAGAACTATATAAAGTAAAATTAATATATTTTATTTAAAAGAGAGTTTTAAATATTTACTTAATGAGAGAATTAGAGCATATTAAAAATTGTTCTAATTAAAAAAGTTTAGTTTTATACATAGATATACATATAATGTTGACTCTATAAATATAGATTATATATAATGAAATAATATTTATAGTATATTTTTATAGGAGGTCATTATGCAGCTTTTGGGAAATCTCAAAATACATTTTCTAGCGCTCGTATTAACTGTAGTCGCTGAATTTATAGGCATAAAAAAACTAGGTCCTGTTGTATTGTTGCCTTTATTGTACACATTGATTCTAGGCTTATTAATTTCTATTCCTAAGTTTAAAATTCTTACAATTAAACAGATGGAAAAATCAGCTGATTATATCGGTATTGCCGTCATGATCTTGATGGTAAAAGTAGGACTTGGTATCGGTCCAAATCTTGGCATTCTTACAAGTGCTGGCTGGGCATTGTTATTACAAGAGCTTGGTCACTTCTTTGGTACTATTGTATTCGGTTTACCGGTAGCTTTGCTAGTAGGTATGCGTCGAGAAGCAGTAGGTGCATGTTACTCTGTAGACCGTGAGCCGAACGTAGCAATTATTATCGACAAATTTGGCTTTAGCTCTCCTGAGGGCCGTGGTGTTATGGGCATGTACATTTGTGGCGTTCTTATTGGCGCTATGTGGTCTTCAGTATTGGCGGGGATGTTGGCACAATCTGGTTGGTTCCATCCATTGGCATTGGCTATGGGCGCTGGCGTAGGTAGTGCTAGTATGATGGCTGCTGCTACAGCTCCGATCATTGCAGTATATCCAGATTATGAACAACAAATTATGGCTCTTGCTGGGGCTGCAAACTTGTTAACTACCGTTCTAGGCGTATACTTTGGTCTATTTGTTTCTTTACCTGTTATGGAAAAAACATACAACTTCTTTACAGGTCGTACCCGTGAACAAGATTTAGCAGAGGAGGCAGCAAGTCATGAGTAAAAGCGAAAAATTAACACAATTTGTCATCGTTATCTGTATTGCTGCTATCATCACTGCAGTAGGTAATGTAATGGATGGCAAACATCTATTTAGTGATAGTTTAGTTGGCGTAGCTATCTTGGCAGTCCTTGCTACAATTGGCGCTTTGATCTCTAACTTGCCATATGCTAATAAATTGCCTATGGTATTCTGGGTATCTTTAGTTGGTGTTATTGCATCCTTACCTGGTATGCCTGGCCAAGAATGGATTATTGCTAAAACTAGCCAAGTTACATTCCTTGCAACAACAACACCTGTACTTGCTTATGCAGGTTTATCCTTAGGTAAAGACCTTGGTGCATTCCGTCGATTATCTTGGCGTATTATTCCTGTTGCACTAGCTGTAACAGCAGGTACCTTCATCTGTGCAACAGCATTAGCACAATTAGTACTTCATTTAGAAGGTTTAATTTAATACTAAATCATAATGTTAGATGTCTAAACTATGTTAAGATATACATATAGATTTATATTTTATAAGATATCTATACATTATGATTCCATGATCGACCGTATTTTATACGGTCGATTTTATAAAGGAGATATTATGAGCCGTATGACAAAGGAAGAAGTAAAACAACGTGTTTGTAAAGCTATTGTTGATGCACAACCGCGTTTACGAGAATTAGCAGAATCTATTATGGCTGAACCTGAGCTAGGTTTTAAAGAGGTGAAAACATCTAAAAAGGTTCAAGCTATGTTTGATGAACTTGGCATTTCTTATACTACAGGTCATGCACTGACAGGTGTAAAAGGTAGAATGAAAGGCCGAGATAGTAAATATACGGTTGCCATGGTTGGGGAATTAGATGCCATTCTCTGTCCTCGCCATCCTCGTGCCGATGATTTAACAGGGGCTGCTCATTGCTGTGGTCATAATGTGCAAATTACTAATATGTTTGCCGTAGCTATAGGCCTACAAGCAGTGATGGACGAATTAGCAGGCGATGTTGTGCTATTTGCTGTTCCGGCAGAGGAAATGATTGAGATTGATTACCGCAATAAATTGCGTGAGCAAGGCAAACTTAAGTATATGGGTGGCAAGCAACAGCTCATCTATGAAGGTGCTTTTGACGATATCGATATGGCTATGCAAATGCATGTGGAGACAGCCAAAACTCCAGCTGGTGAAATGGGGCTTGGTAGTACCTCTAATGGTTTTGTATCTAAGCTGATTGAATATCACGGTAAGGTAGCTCATGCGGCTCAGGCACCTCATGAAGGCATCAATGCTCTTAATGCTGCTTTGATGGGCGTTATGGGGGTTAACTCCATTCGTGAAACTTTCAAAGAAAGCGATTATTTCAGATTCCATCCCATCATTAATCAAGGCGGTACATTGGTAAACTGTGTGCCTGATTATGTTCAAGTTGAAAGTTACGTGCGTGCTTCTAATATTGAAGCTATTGTAGATGGTAACCATCGTGTTAACAGAGCCTTAAAAGCTGGTGGGGATGCAGTAGGGGCAACATGTGTTATCAATGACCTACCAGGCTATTTACCGATGCGTAATGATGAACGTATGAATGCTCTATTACGAGAAAATTCAAACCCTATCTTTGGTGAAGCCAATGTATACCAAGGCCCACATATAACAGCTAGTACAGACATGGGGGACGTATCTCACTTAATGCCGGTCATCCATCCATGGGTTGGTTGTATCAGTGGTGTACTACACAGTGCGGAATATGAAATCTCTGTACCTGATGTAGCGTACATTAAAACAGCACAAGCCTTGGCTATGACTATTGTAGACTTACTATACGATGATGCAGCGGGCGCTAAAGATGTATTAGACCACTTTACACCAGCCTTAAATAAACAAAGCTATATTGAACTCTTAGATCGTATTGCTAAGGGTGAATAAAATAAACCACCTATCGAAGATAAATTGATTATCTTTGGTAGGTGGTTTACAATTTATTTATATAACTATAATGATTCATTTAAGTCTATGTTCTTATATATTATATAAGTATATTTAGTATATGTTAGAGGCGATTATGAAAGAGAATATTGCTTTACTACTAGCCATCTTGTATCTAATTTATAGATATAAGACTTATAAGAAAGTTAATAAAACAATAGAAGACAGAATAGAAAATGTACACAAACCATTCTTTAAACGCGTACAAGAAACTTTACAGTGCTCTGAAAAAGAGGCAGAGAAAGTTGGTCTAGCATTAGATAAATATTTTGTACCCTTAGAAAGTGAATTCTATAAAATTAATGATAATACCTACTCATTTGTTGATGCAGGTGGCCTTAAAGGAAAATTTTCAATAGATCAAAACTATAAGTTATTGACTTTAGTATATAATAATGTAGATTTATTAGCTTTAGAGCAAAACTTGTAAATTAGTATAATTAGGATTGAAGCAACCTTATAATAATAAAGTTACTAATATACCTTTTGTATTTACCTCAGAAGAATTAAGGAGTTTTTATGCCCATTAGAAAGCTTATAAAGATAACTTGTACAGTAGTTTTATCGTTACTAGTAATTATTCTACTTTTTGTTGGAATTAGAATATACGAATATCAAATATTTATAAACTCTCTTGTAGATTATGGCAAACAAACAGGGCTCAATAAAAATATGACTGGTTTTGCTACAGATTTTCCCTATATATATTCTAATGGTGATTTCGGTATAGTTGTTGTTAACGTATTACCCTATGGAACAGTACGAATTATTCCAAATCATAAAGGCTTTAGTAAAACATTTGAATCTCCAGCAGATAGTAATTTACAGTATTTGCAAAAAGCATATGGGGATGAACTTATAATTTTAGACAGTATTGATCAATTTTCAGAAGATGAAAGAAAGATTATATCTGAGATAACTAAGAAGGACTCAAAACCACGATATGATTGTGATACTTGGGTTACTAGATCATACTAATTTAAGGTAAGTATGCTCTTAAATTAATTTGGAGAATAAATTATGTTCGAGATAGTAACAATTTTAGGGCTTATATATTTGTTATATCGTATTAGATTCTTTTATAAAGAGGATAGTATATTTACTAAATAAGCCATGTGAAAATATTCTGGAGGATGAAGAAGTAAAAATGAGGAGTAATTAAATCAATGAACTTTATATATTATTTTGCTACTATATCCTTATTTTTAGCATTTGCCTATAGTGTAATTCAATATATCCGAAGATCTAATGAAGACATAAATGAAAAATATAGATTGATTAGTTTTGGCATATTTTTATTTGTAATGTTTACGGATTTAAAGTTCTTGGATACTATAAATAAAGAATTTAAATACCTAATTGAGTTTTTATTGCTATCATTTAGTACATACCTGTTTTCACTAATTTATAAAAATAGTGACAATAAAAGGACTTATTACCTATTTTCTTTTTTTACAATATTGTTATTTTTAATGGCTATCTTATTCTCTATGTAATTGAAAATTATATATATATATAATTGTAGTTATGTTTATTTTATGGATTGTATTGCATTAACTAAATTATGTTATTAGAATACATTTTTTATGGCTAGAATATTTCCTCAGGGGGAAACGTGTGGAAAAACAAATAGTAAATATATTTTTACTTTTAAGTTTTAATTATTATATGATTAAATCTTGGGGTACTCGGAAGGTTACAATTTTAACACTAATTGGCAACTATTTCTTAATCAGTATTTTAATAGAATCGTATTTTGGTTTGCCTAAATTCATTGAGGACTTTAATGCACTATTTATGCTTGGAATAGGTATGGTAGGTATTTATATCTTATGGCGTAAAAATAAAGCTGGAACACTAACGGAGTATGAAAAAAGAGGATGGATTCTGACTCGTACTTTCTTAGCATTATTTGTCTTAGCTGTATTAGTATTTGCTTTAATATTTATATTTATGGAGTATATTTATGGGATATATATTTAGTGTAATAATATATTGAGTTCTAATCTGGAGATAAAATAGTAGAAATATTACCTCTGAAAATAATTATAGTCTTCGTTATAGAGTTAGTAATTTTTGGATTGGTAAGTCTCCTGATTTTAGGTATTTTTATAGAAAAGAGATCTTTATACTTGAGCGATTAAATAACTTGTAATATTAATCTTACAATAATGATTATTTTAAGTTGATATTTTTTATATTTTATTTGATTAAAAATATTTTCTTATATTTTGATAGATAATAGTTAAAATTTTTGAGGATATTTATGGATAAAATACAAATTATAGAATCTGAATTAATTTCATTGCAGTATGCTGATGAACAAATGTTGGACTTTTTAGTTACTGATTTAGGTAATAGAGCTGTTTTAGTGGCAGAGACATTTTATCTAGAATTTAAGTATTGTACTCAAATTAATATAGATAATGATTTAATGAACACACTTTTTTTACCTAGATTTAAAACTGGTAAATCTAGTCTTTTTATTCAAGATATTTCTATAGAGACTAAAGACGTTCGATCAAGAGGTGTTATAAAAAATAGACATGTTGATAAAGGTTATGCTACAGCAGTAGGCTATGAGTTTACTATTAACTTTGCATTTATGGATATAGCTATCGATTGTTTAGATTTTAGCTTAGTGAAGAAAAAAGATTTAGAAAGAGATATTGATTCGTTGATACATTATAAAGAAATCGAGTAATAGAATGTTAATCATTAGTTTTATTAATAATCTTTGATTTCATTCTTATATAGTTGATATATTTACTTGTGTTGACATTCATCCCTCTGTATTGCTACAATATTGTCTATAATATATGCGATGAAGCAGAGTAGTAAACCTCTCTAGCGAGTGAGGATGGTGTAAGCTCACATTTGGTTGAAGGCGCTGTAGAGCATTGGCAGGAACGCAGGTATCTGTTAGTAAAGGCCAACATAGAAAAAAGAGGGCGCAAGCCAAATAGGGTGGAACCGCGGGTATACTCGTCCCTGTAACGTTTTTCGTTACAGGGACTTTTTTGTTTGTAACGAAATGGTTGATTTTATGTCGGTTGTGTAAAGTGGAGGCAGCAATGACATTTCAAGAGATTATTTTAAATCTACAAAAATTCTGGAGCGATCAAGGTTGTATCGTTCAAAATCCATATGACATCGAAAAGGGCGCAGGCACAATGAACCCTGCTACATTCTTGCATGCTATTGGTCCTGAACCATGGGCTGTATGTTATGTAGAGCCTTCTCGTCGTCCAGCAGACGGTCGTTATGGTGATAACCCTAATCGTTTGTTCCAACATCATCAATTCCAAGTTATCGTGAAACCATCTCCAGATAATATCCAAGAATTGTACTTACAATCCTTGGCAACTCTTGGTATTCATGCTGAAGATCACGATATCCGTTTCGTAGAGGATAACTGGGAATCTCCAACATTGGGCGCTTGGGGCCTTGGTTGGGAAGTATGGCTCGATGGTATGGAAGTAACTCAATTCACATATTTCCAACAAGTTGGTTCCATCGACTGTAAACCAGTTTCCGTAGAAATTACATACGGTTTAGAACGTTTGGCTATGTACATTCAAGGCGTAGAAAACGTATATGACCTTAAATGGAATGAAAACGTTACATACGGTGACGTTTGGCATGCTAACGAAGTTGAACAGTCTGTTTACAACTTTGAATTAGCTGATACAGATATGCTCTTTAAATTGTTTGATATGTACGAAGCAGAAGCAAAACGCGTTTGTGAAGCAGGTTATGTATTACCAGCTTATGACTATGTATTGAAATGTTCCCACACATTCAACTTGCTTGATTCCCGTGGTGCTATTTCCATCAGCGAACGTACTGCTTTCATCGGCCGCGTACGTGCATTGGCTCGTATTTGTGCACAACAATACCTTGCTAAACGCGAAGAATTAGGTTTCCCACTTTTGAAAGGAGATAAATAAGATGGCAAAAGATTTATTATTTGAAATCGGTGCAGAAGAAATTCCTGCCGGCTTTATGCCAAATATCTTAGGTCAATTGAAACAATTGGCTGAAACAAAATTAAATGATGCCCATCTTCCTTTTGAAAGCATCGCAACATACGGCACACCACGTCGTTTGGCTCTTATCGTGAAAGGTCTTGCTGATACATCTGCTGAAATCAGCGAACGTCATAAAGGTCCTTCTGCATCCATCGCCTATGATGCTGATGGCAATGCAACAAAAGCAGCTATCGGCTTTGCTCGTGGTAAAGGTCTTGATGTAGCTGATCTCGTTGTAGAAGACGGCTATATTTACGCTGAAACTAAAACTGCAGGCGTACCTGCAAAAGATATCGTCACAGACATGTTGCCACAATTGATTACAGGTCTTAACTTCCCTAAATCCATGCATTGGGGTAATTTAGATGCTAAGTTCGTACGTCCTGTACGTTGGCTTGTAGCTTTACTTGATGAAGAAGTAATTCCTGTAGAATTTGCTACTGTTAAATCTGGTAATGTAACACGTGGTCATCGATTCTTAGGTGCTGATGAAATCACTATCAAAAATGCATCATCCTATGTAGACACATTAAAAGAAAACTTTGTTATGGTTGATCAAGACGCACGTCGTGAATTGATTTCCAAACAATTACATGACATTGCAGCTTCTAAAAATGCATCCATCGTTTGGGATGATGATTTGTTAGAAGAAATTAACTATCTTGTTGAATGGCCTACAGCATTGTGTGGTGGATTCGAAGAATCCTACTTGGCACTTCCAGATGCAGCCATCATTACACCTATGAAAGACCATCAACGCTACTTCCCATTGGTTGACCAAGACGGCAAATTGTTGCCAATGTTCTTAACAGTTCGTAACGGCTCCGATCATTCTATCGAAGTGGTTCAAGCTGGTAATGAACGTGTATTGCGTGCACGTCTTGATGATGCTAAATTTTTCTTTAACGAAGACCGCAAGAAACCTCTTATCGACCGTCAAGATGGTTTAACTAAAATTGTATTCCAAGAAGGTCTTGGTAACTTAGCGGATAAAACTGAACGTTTACTTAAATTGGGCCGTGTATTTGGTGAAGAATGTGGTTTACATGAAGATGCAGCTGTTGTGTTAGAACGTGCTACAGAGCTCGCTAAAACTGACCTTACAACAGGTATGGTTACAGAGTTCACTGAATTACAAGGTGTAATGGGTAAAGAATACGCTTTACTTGATGGTGAATCTCCTGAAGTAGCAGAAGCTATTTTCGAACAATATTTACCACGTTTTGCAGGTGATGTATTGCCTCAAACTGAAGCAGGTAAAGTATTGTCCATTATCGATAAAGTAGATAACATCGTTGCTACTTTCAGCCGTGGTTTAATTCCTACAGGCTCTCAAGATCCATATGCATTGCGTCGTCAAACTATTGGTATATTGAACATCTTACTTGGTAGTGAGTGGAATATCAGCTTGCGTCCAATTTTCAAAGCATCTATGGAATTACTTAATGTGCCAGCTGAAAAACAAGACGAATTGCTTGGTCAAGTAGAAGAATTCTTCACACTTCGTTTGAAAAATATCTTCCTTGATCGCGAAGTTCCTCATCATGTAATTGACTTGTTGTTGTCCAACAACGAATTGTCCGTTGCTGATGCTGAAGGTCTTGTAAATGCATTGTTAGCTAACCGCATCGATGAAAACGTTGAACTTGTTCAAGCTTATACTCGTATGTACAATCTTGTAAAAGATGTGGAATATACTGGTGTTAATAGCGATTTGTTGAAAGAAGATGCTGAAAAAGCATTGTTTGAAGCTGCTACTAAAGCATCTGAAGCGAGTAGTGCTGCTTGGGAAGCTGGCGATTATGATGCAGTTGTGGCAGTTCCAGCTACTTTAGTTCCAGCCATCAACAAATTCTTTGAAGATGTAATGGTTATGGATAAAGATGAAGCAATTAAAGCTAACCGTTTACAACTCGTTCGTTTAGCATACAGTGTAATGGCCATTATCGGCGATATTAGCGCATTAAAATAACATATTTCAGTAAAAGTTAAATTTTTTACAATGATATACAGGAGAAGAGGTACCGTGCGTACCTCTTTTTTGCTTTTACGAAGAATATGCAAATTTTATGCAGGATTTTTAGAGACTATGGAGAATACTTTATAATATACAAAGTTGTATGAGGAGATAGATGATTATGAATCATGATGAATTATATAAAGCCTTATGTAAGGTGCCAAGCGGCAAAGAAAAGTCTCGTGATAGAATTATTATTGAATTATATATGCGTTCTCAAGGAGCATCACAGAAGCAGTTAGTAGATGCTCTAAATATGCGTCCCGCTACTGTGTCGGAGCAGACAGATATTCTCATTGAATTGGGATATGTTACAAAACATATTGATTATATGGATAAACGTATATCTGTAGTTACTTTAACATATGAGGGGAAACGGTTAGGCAAAACTCTTTTACATACATATAACGAATTTCTTAATGTAATGTTCTCTGATTTATCGGATGAAGAACAGGAGAATTTATACCGCTTATTAGGTAAGTTAAAACGACCAATTATGCGTAAATAATACGTAAATATTTGGATTATTAAAATAATATAGAAAATACTTGCTAACAGTACGTGATTTATGATACTATATTGCTGTTAATTTGAGACAGTCCGCTGCCTATAAGGTGTAGGTATTGAATGTCTGCAAACAGGAGGAAACAATGAACATTATTAACGTACTTGAACAAGAACAACTTCGTACAGACATCCCTACTTTCCGCGCTGGTGACACAGTTCGCGTACACGTAAAAGTAGTGGAAGGTACTCGTGAACGTATCCAAGTGTTCGAAGGTTTGGTAATCAAACGTCAAAACGGTGGCGTACGTGAAACTTTTACAGTTCGTCGTATTGCATCCGGTGTAGGTGTAGAACGTACATTCCCACTTCACAGCCCACGTTTAGCTAAAATCGAAGTTATGCGTCGTGGTGTTGTTCGTCGTGCTAAATTGTACTACTTACGTAACCTTACTGGTAAAGCTGCTCGTATTCGCGAAAAACGCTAATGTTCATAAAAGGCTGCCGTTGGCAGCCTTTTATTTTTGCTAAGATTAGATATGAATAGTTCTATTTTATTATTCTATGAATTAAAGAGTTATAATAGAGGAATATAGAGCTGTAAAAAGATAAATATAAAATATACTAAGTATCTCTATGAGATGTATATAAAGTATGTAGAAAGGATATAAAATGGCAGATTCACCTATCGTACATTGGTTCCCTGGGCATATGGCGAAAGCTACTCGTATGATTACAGAGTACATCAAGAAGGTAGATGTTGTTATCGAGTTATTAGATGCGCGTATTCCTCGCTCTAGTGCGAATCCTGTAATCCTTGAACTCGTTGGTCAAAAACCACATATTGTACTGTTAAATAAAGTTGACTTAGCTGATCCTAAATCCACAAAGGAATGGACTGAATTCTTTACTAAACAAGGCATTACAGTATTGGCTATCGATTCTAAATCTGGCAAAGGCAATAAAAAATTATTATCTACCATAGAACGTCTAAGTAAACCTATCATTGATCGTTGGGTAGCGAAAGGTATTCGCAGTCGTTCTGTTAGGACTATCATCTTAGGCATTCCTAATGTTGGTAAATCTACATTGATTAACTCTTTAGCTGGTTCTGCTGCAACGCGTACAGCTAATAAGGCAGGTCATACACGTGGTCAACAGTGGGTTAAAATCGGTAAAAATCTTGAATTGCTTGATACACCAGGTGTATTATGGCCAAAATTAGAGGACCAACGTGCAGCGGCTCGCCTCGCTATGACAGGTGCCATTTCCGATGATGTTTATGATTTAGAGCATGTTATAAAACAGCTATTAAATTACTTATTGACGAACACGCCAAATATTTTGGTAGAGCGTTATAAATTAAAGGAAGAAGAGATGACCGATGTTGATACGATTCTTGAAAGCATCGGGCGTCGTCGAGGTTGTCTTGTAAGTGGTGGCATTGTAGATTTTGACAAGGCTCGCCGTATTATCTTGCAAGACTACCGCAATACTAAGTTAGGTACAATTACTCTCGATCAAGTTGATGAAGAACCGTACTACCCTGCAGATGGTGAGGAGAGTCATAATGGATAAGGATGTATTTTCTAAGTTAAAAGTAGCAGATATTAAAGCTCTCTTTGAAACTGAACAAGCCTTAGAGATTTTGTCTTTTGCTCAAGAGGATACTCGTAGTTCTGTACAGAAATTGGCTGCTTCTTATATTAAGCGTCAAGAAAAAGAGTTAAAAGAACAGCAACGTCTTATGGGTATGTATGACTATGAAGGCATGTTCTATGATCAAGGTATCTATCATGTGGCTGGTGTTGATGAAGTGGGGCGTGGTCCTATTGCGGGGCCTGTCACGGTAGCTGCTGTTATCTTGCCACCTATGACATTAATTCCAGGCCTTAATGACTCTAAAAAACTAACCGAAGAAAAGCGTGAAGCGCTCTATGATATCATCATGGACGAAGCCGTTGCTGTTAGCTGTATTTCCTACGGCCCAGAAAAGATTGATGAACTCAATATTTATGAAGCAACGCGACAAGCGATGTATGAGGCTATTCGTACGCTCAGCGTACCAGCTGAAGCAGTAGTAGCCGATGCTATGAAATTGCCTGATTTGAGGATTCCCGTTGAATCCATCATTAAAGGTGATAGCAAAAGCGCTAATATTGCTGCTGCATCCATCATTGCAAAGGTTACGCGAGATCGATATATGAAGAGTCTTGATGATGAGTTCCCTGGCTATGGCTTTGGTATTCATAAAGGTTACTATACGGAATTACATAAAGAAGCTATCGAGCAACAAGGGGTAACACCACTACATCGAAAGAGCTTTGAACCTATTAAATCTATCGTTCGTTGGGTTAAACCTGAGTAATTTCTAAGTATTTATTATGGATAATAAATTTATTTTATAATTAGACTATCAAGTTAAGTCCTATAGTTGTATTAGTTTTATTCGTATTATCACATTATAAATTGCATATAGTTCATAACTGTAAAGAGGTTCCTAATAGTCACCTATGTGACTATTAGGAACCTCTTTTGTATTTACTTTTACATCTTACGTATCTTACTCTACAAGTAAGTATTACCTGTTGAAAGATTAATATAGTGTAGATATTAAAATTCTATGAGTTATTGTTGCAGATACACCTTATTAGGAGGTATATATGAAAACGATTAGTACTGGTAAAGCATTTAATGAACTCGATTCAAAAGAACTGGGCAAATGGGGAGAACGAGTAGCCACTAACTATATTGAAAAAATAGGACTTACAGTAGTAGATACAAATTATCGAACGCGGTTAGGAGAAATTGACATCATTGCTAAACGTGATTTAGTCTATCATTTTATTGAAATTAAAGCTCGCCGAGGTATGCAACATGGACTAGCACGTGAGGCAGTTACCAAGAAAAAACAAAAGCATATTAAACGAGCTGCCATGTTGTTTCTATATGATCTAAATCAAAAAAAGCGCCGTTGGAAGGAAATATCCTTTGATGTAATAGAGGTGTATTTACACGAAGACTTTCAAAGTTCTATTCATTATTTACCACAGTGCTTTTAGTGAGGTCAGTTTATGTACGCAAAATTATATGGAGCCACCTTGCACGGCATTGATGGATGCATCATTACTGTAGAGGTCGATATATCACAAGGTTTGCCGGTTTTTGATATCGTTGGACTACCTAATCAATCGGTTAAAGAGGCTCGTGAACGGGTACGAGCGGCCATTAAAAATAGTGGATACGAATTTCCAATGAGACGCATCGTAGTCAATTTAGCTCCGGCTACAATTCGTAAAAGTAGCGCTGGACTCGATTTAGCTATCGCTTTAGGGGTTCTGCTTGCATCAGGACAGATAAAGGGGCGTAAAGCAAAGATTTCGACTTTATTTGATAAGAGTTTGTTTATGGGAGAGTTAGCGTTAGATGGTTCGCTATTACCAACCTTTGGGACTTTAGCTATGTCGCTAGCAGGATTAGATGCTAACTATTCAACAGTTTATACAAGTATTGCAAATGGTAAAGTGCTACAGTCTATTCCTAATTTAACCATATATGGTGGATCATCACTACAAGAAATTATTACTATTTTAGAGGAACAAATTAAGCCAAAGGTAGTTGATAAAAATAAACAAATAAGTATCAAAAAAGAAAAAGTAAATAAACACAATGCCAATAAATCAATTCCAGGGTCTTTAGAGTCTATGCCATTAACCGGAAGCAATGAAAATCTATATACAATCAGTAAATCACAAGTAACTATGATTAGTAATAATTGTGTTGATACGTCTGTTACGGATGAAAGTATAACTATAAAGACTAATCAACTATATACAGTTGATTTTGGCGATGTACAAGGTCAAGAGTTAGGCAAACGAGCCATGCTCATTAGTGCTGCAGGTCATCATCATTGTATTATGATAGGGCCTCCAGGTGGGGGTAAAACGATGATGGCAGAACGATTGCCGACCATATTGCCTCCTATGACTTGGAATGAAATTGTTGAAGTGAGTCGTATACAAGATGTAATAGGTTTGCTGGGCGATAATGGGCTAGTTACATCTAGACCTTTTAGACATCCTCATCATACGGCTACTTTGGCTAGTATAGTCGGTGGAGGAATTCAGGGACGTCCTGGAGAGGTAACATTAGCTCACGGAGGTGTATTATTTATGGATGAAGCGCCTGAGTTTCAACACCAAGTAATCGATGCATTACGACAGCCTTTAGAGTCTAGAACGATTACTATAAATCGGTCTCAAGGAAATTATATATATCCAGCTAATTTTATTTGTATTCTTGCGGCCAATCCTTGTCCTTGTGGGTATTACCATGATCCTCATAAGGAATGTGTCTGTACAGAAACGATGGTTAAAAACTATCAGCAACGGTTATCAGGGCCGATTATGGATCGTATTGATTTGCATATTCCCGTTGAGAGACCGACCCTTGAACAGCTGTTAGATACATCATCTTCAAATATGACGAGTGAAAGTATGAGACAACAAGTTATCATGGCCACTGCTATGCAACAGAAACGATATGAAGGTTTTGACTTTAATTCGAATGGAGCAGTTCCTCATAAGGCAATTAGTGAACTATGCAATATTACAGATAAGGCTTGGAGTGTTTTAGTCAATATATTTGACCATTTTCATTTAAGTGGGCGAGCTTTTGATCGCATATTAAAGGTGGCTCGTACAATTGCTGATTTAGAAGAAAATCCAAAAGTAGAACCACATCATATTTCTGAAGCAATGTTATTTAGAACTGGCAAATAAAGTAAGTATCTCATAAATTTAGTAGTTGTTTATTTGCCAAAAGTAGTTGTTTGATTCTATATAAAATTAATGATTATATACTTAGAAAGAATTACTAGGTGTTTATATGATTAGATACGATGACAATATTTATATTGCAGGATTACAAAGCTTATACAATGTTGGAGCCACATATGTAAGGCGATTTATAGAGGATTTTGGATCCCCTTATGATGCGTGGCAAGCTATTAAGAATGTAGAAAACTTAAAATCTTATACACATATTTCTGCATCTGATAAACGTGCCATTTCAGCATCGGCTAAAGATGAAAAATTAGATTATATTATCCATAAAGTAGACGAATACCAGATGGATTTTACTACCTTTTTAGACAAAGACTTTCCGTCTATCTTAAATCATATATACAATCCGCCAGCCATTTTATTTATGAGAGGTAATCAGGCACTCTTAGATGGACGATTAAATCGCATTGCTATTGTTGGAGCAAGGAGTTGCTCCTTATATGGCCGGAATGTGGCGAGAATGCTCGGCAAAGAATTAGGTAAATACAGTACCATTATTGTTAGCGGTGGGGCCCGTGGTATAGACTCACATGGTCATGAAGGCCTTCTGGCTAGTCAGGGGTATGGAATCATTGTTATGGGTTGTGGTTTAGATATTACCTATCCTCGAGAAAATGCAAAATTATTTGATCGTATGTTACAAAATAATGGGTTACTTCTATCCGAATACCCGCCAGGTACACCGCCGTCCGCAAAACATTTCCCAGCACGGAATCGTATCATTAGTGGATTATGCAGAGGTGTTATCGTAGTGGAGGCCAAGTCTAGTAGTGGTTCTTTGATTACGGCAGATATGGCGGTTAGTGAAGGTCGAGATGTATTTGTGGTACCATGTAATCTATTAGACCATACGGCAGACGGAAATAAATTCTTAATGAAAAATGGTGCATATGTACTTACTGGTTATGAGGATATAGTTGAACAATACCATTTAACAATGCGGGAATATTTTTCTAGTGAACATAAACTTTTACCAACAAATAATAAAGGTAATAAAGGCGTAAAAGCTAGCGTTCAAATAGGAAATCATAGTCAAAGTGTTGATAGAAAAGGGTGCTCTATGTTAAGCTTTAATGTGGATAGGAGTGTAATATTGAATGAAATACCTCATGATCGATGTATTACGGTTAGTGATATTTTGAAAGCGACTCGTATTCCATTACAACAACTACAGCCCTTATTACTAACATTAGAAATGGAAGGGGCTATAGAGAATCATCCGCCGAGAGGCTATATTAATATGACTAGGAGTGATATACTTGTCCATTAAACGATCTATCGTTATTGGCGAGCCGAAAGCAGCTAGTACTAGTAAAGATACAGAAAAGAAAAATACTAAGAAAGAGAGTACTACTATAAAGCGTAAGGTTACTAAAGAAGCCCTTACTCCAATGGGGATTGTACGGGATAAATCTGTACTACAAACTTCCGTGCCACCGGAGCAACGGGAACCTCGCGTATATAATCCGGACGGCAAAGTCTTGGTTATTGTAGAATCTCCTGCTAAATCTAAAACAATTGAAAAATTCTTAGGTCCTAACTATGTGGTAAAAGCAAGTATGGGCCATCTACGAGACTTGCCTAAATCTCAAATGGGCATCGATATAGAGCATGGCTTTACACCGCGCTACAGCAATCTTGTAACTCGTAAAAAGGTTATAGATGAACTCGTTTCCTATGCTGATGAAAGCAGCGCCGTATTGCTTGCAACTGACCCTGACCGCGAAGGGGAAGCCATTTCTTGGCACTTAGCGTACATTCTCAATGTAGATCCTAAGTCTACCTGTCGTATTACGTTTAATGAAATCACTAAAAATGCCGTAGCAGAGGCTTTGGAGGCTCCACGTACCATCGATATGAATATGGTAGATGCTCAACAAGCGCGCCGTGTATTAGATCGTATCGTAGGTTATAAATTGAGTCCATTACTTTGGAAAAAAGTATGTAAAGGACTCAGCGCTGGTCGTGTACAATCTGTAGCAGTTCGACTTATCTGTGAACGAGAGCGCGAAATCCAAGCCTTCGAACCACAAGAATATTGGACCATTAAAGGTAATTTTGAAACACCTAAAAAAGAATCTTTCACAGCGGAGTTGACACATATTAAAGGCGAGAAAATCGATATTACTACTGAAAGTGATGCACAAGCCGTGGTTGATGCTATTGGCGGTGAAGATGCAGTAGTGACAAATATTGAAAAGCGCAAACGTTCTCGTAAAGCGGCACCTCCGTTTACAACATCTACGTTGCAACAAGACGGCGTGCGTAAATTGAACTTTGGTGCTAAGCGTACGATGATGATCGCCCAACATTTATATGAAGGTTTAGAAATTGGCTCCTATGGCCACGTAGGTTTGATTACATATATGCGTACAGACTCTACGCGTATCTCTAAAGAGATGCAAGCTATGGCTAAGGACTTTATTCTTCGCAATTATGGGGAAGACTATTATCCGTCTAAACCAAATGTGTACGGCTCTAAGGGTTCTGCACAAGATGCGCATGAGGCTATTCGTCCTACATCTCTCGAGTTAACACCTAAAATGGTGGAACCATTCTTGAGTCGTGATGAACTTAAGCTATATACGTTGATTTGGAATCGTTTTATGGCTAGCCAAATGGCGCCGCAACTAAATGAATCCACAACGATAGAGTTGAATGTAAAAGATGACTATACATTTAAAGCGACTGGCTCTCGTGTTATCTTCCCAGGTTTCAGTACCGTTTATGAAGATGCAAAAAAAGAGGATGTACCTCAATTACCTGTTTTAAAAAAGAATGATGCTGCCCATACGGTAGAGGTATTGCCTGAACAACATTTCACACAACCACCTCCACGTTACTCCGAGGCGAGTCTTATCAAGACATTAGAAGAACTCGGCATTGGTCGCCCTAGTACATACGCACCAATTCTAGATACTATCGTAAGCCGTAACTATGTGGAAAATACGAATAAACAATTCGTGCCTACAGAGCTAGGCTTTGTGGTGGTAGATTTCTTGATTGCATACTTTGAAAAAATCATCAATACTGGCTTTACCCGTGATCTAGAACAAGAACTAGATGCTATTGCGTCTGGCAAGGATACGTATGTAAAAGTATTATCTGATTTCTACGAGGTCTTTGCGCAAGAGCTAGAAGATGCAAGTGACGTAGACCGCATTGAAATTGCATCTATGGAAAGTGATGAAATCTGTGAACTTTGCAATAGCCCAATGGTATATAAATTTGGTCGCTACGGTAAGTTCTTAGCATGTTCTAACTTCCCGGAATGTAAAAATACTAAACCTATTACAGTAGGAACTGGTGTAACATGTCCTAAATGTAAAGAAGGGGAAATCGTAGAACGCAAGTCTCGTCGTGGGCGTATTTTCTATGGCTGTAATCGATACCCACAATGCGACTTTACATTATGGGATAAGCCAACTCATGATTTCTGTGAAACATGTGGTTCTATAATGGTTGAAAAGACATATAAAAATGGTACAGTTAAAAAGTTCTGTTCCAATGAAACTTGTCCTACTAGGCCACCAAAGAAAACAAGAAAGAAAAAAAGCGAAGCTAGTGAAGAAACTGTAAAAGAATCTAAAAAGTCTAGCAAAGCTAAAAAAGAGGAAACTACAATTGAATCATAAAAATGTTATCGTTATTGGTGCAGGCCTTGCAGGATCCGAAGCAGCTTGGCAGCTTGCTAACCGAGGCATTCATGTAGACTTATATGAAATGCGTCCTGTTAAGAGTTCTCCTGCGCACCAAACAGATCAATTTGCAGAGCTCGTATGTAGTAACTCGTTGCGCGCTGGTAATATTGAAAATGCGGTAGGTCTTTTGAAAGAAGAAATGCGTCGTCTCGGTTCCATCATTATGGAATGTGCTGATGCAACTGCTGTTCCTGCAGGTGGTGCTTTAGCCGTTGATCGTCATTTATTTAGTGAAATGGTGACGAAAAAAGTAAAAGGTCATCCTAATATTACAGTTCATCTAGAAGAGGTCACTGAACTTCCTACAGAAGCAACTGTTATTTTTGCATCTGGTCCGCTTACATCTGAAGCATTAGGAGATAAGATTAAGGCCTTAACTGGTGAAACAGGCTTTTACTTCTACGATGCTGCTGCACCTATTGTAACGGCTGAATCCTTAAACTATGATAAAGTTTTTGCTGCCTCACGTTATGATAAGGGCGATGCGGATTATCTTAACTGTCCTATGACCGAAGAAGAATATAAAGCGTTCTGGCATGAGCTTACAACGGCTGAAGCCGTACAACCAAAAGATTTTGAAAAGGAAATCTACTTTGAAGGCTGTATGCCCGTAGAAATTATGGCGAGCCGTGGGGAAGATACATTGCGTTATGGGCCCTTAAAGCCTGTGGGCTTAGTGGATAAACGCACCGATGAGGAATCTTATGCAGTTGTGCAATTGCGTAAGGAGAATAAAGAAGGTACCATGTTTAATTTGGTAGGCTTTCAAACTCATTTAAAATGGGGCGAGCAAAAGCGTGTATTCGGTATGATTCCAGGCCTTGAAAATGCCGATTTTATT
Organism: Veillonella parvula; assembly: GCF_036456085.1. Taxonomy (NCBI): domain Bacteria; kingdom Bacillati; phylum Bacillota; class Negativicutes; order Veillonellales; family Veillonellaceae; genus Veillonella; species Veillonella parvula. The sequence continues at coordinate 495,963 of NZ_CP138632.1, forward strand.
CGTTATGGTGTTATGCATCGCAATACGTATATCAATTCTCCTGAGTTATTGAATCATGCATTCCAGCTTAAAAAGGAACCGCGTTTATTCTTTGCTGGTCAAATGACTGGAGTTGAAGGTTATTTAGAATCTGCTGCTAGTGGTCTAATGGTAGGCCTACAAGTAGACCGTTACTTAGAGGAACAACCATTTATTGAGTTTCCTAAGACGACGGCTATCGGTTCCCTTAGTCACTATATTTCTAACTACGAAGGCTCTAACTTCCAACCGATGAATGTCAACTTTGGCATCATGGATCCATGGCCTCAAAAAGTACGCAAGAAAAAAGAAAAAAATGCACTGATTGCAAATCGTGCTTTAGAAGAACTGGATGCTCTAAAAGCTAAAGAAAATTTATAAGAAATAGCCTTTTAAGAAATAGTTTTATTTCAAAAAATAGTAAAAGTCCTACATTCATAGGTAAAACCCATGAGTGTAGGACTTTTTTGTTAAGTATTTTTGTATTTATTATTTACGTTTTTTAGTTTTTGTTGTTGATTCTGTAGCTACTATAACAGCTTGATTTTTCTTTTCAAGATAGCCTAGATAAATGAATACACAGATACCTACAATGATGGCTATTAAACTCGTCATTTGAGCAGATTTTAAACCTAGCGTTAAGTTTACGTAATCGCCACGTAAGAACTCTAAGAAGAAGCGAGCCGTAGAATAGAGAATGGCATATAGTACGAACACTTGGCCCTTAGCATGTTTGAAAGATCCAAATAATAGAAGGGCTACAAAGATGAGAATATCAATTTGACCTTCCCATACTTCGGCAGGCCAAAGCGGCTGATTACCGTAGGTGCGATAGGCAAGGGTACTTTCAGGATAGATAATACCATAATTACCACCCGTAGGATGACCGAAAGCATCACCGTTTAAAAGGTTTGCCATACGGCCTACCGATTGAGCTAAAATCAATGCAGGGGCAAATAAATCGGCAAAAGCCCAAAAGTCAATTTTGTTTTTACGAAGATACCAATAGCCAGCAATTGTGCCTAGTACCACGCCACCTTGAATGGCCATACCTCCTTGCCAAACAAAGGGAATTTCTAATAAATGATTACCGTAATAATCCCAATCAAAGAAGAATACGTCCCATAGACGAGCACCGATGAGACCAGCTACGGCTACAGTAATGGAAAAGTCGATGATGTGTTCATGCCAACCGCGGCCATCCTTTTTCAAAAGTACATAGGCAACAGAGGCACCACAAATGATAGCCAAAGCTAACATGGTACCATAGGCTCTAATAGGGAAGTCCCCTATGAAAAATAAATATTGATGCATACAAAACTCCTTATGTGATAATTTTTTATTAGTACATAAATTAAATTATAAATTACATATATCCTTCATGCAAGAAAAGAGATGAACTATATATAATATGGTATAATATAGAGATTGGTATTGTATCCCAGTATGGGACCTAGAATTAGGAGAGTACATGATTCGTAAATCTACTATTATAAAATCATTAACAGCTTTAGTAATGTCTGCATTATCTAGTACAATCGTACAAGCAGAGGTATTGGTACCATTAGATCAATTTTTAGCCACTACTACACGTCATTACGAAGCAAATCAATATAAAACAGCATATACAGTATATATTCCACAAAGTGAATTACAAGGTGATACGGTTATTTTAAATCCTGCAGCCGTAGGTGAACCTGTTAAATTGCCCATTACCAAAAAAGATGGTATATCCTATGTAGATATTGAGTCTGAGCCAGCTATGCTGGGTGTTAGTTATACAAAAAATAATGGTCAACTTATTTTAGGACCTGCACCAGAAGCATCTACGGTGAAAGCACCTTATACATTGCAAACACCATTGGCTTGGGCTTTTGATCCATGGACAACAGAGGGAATTCCGTATCAGGCAAAACTCAATACGAGTGGTGATAATATTATTTCTCCAAGTTGGTTTAAATTGCATAGCTTAGGTTTAGAAGCAAGTTCAAATGTAAATATTGATTATGTGAAAGCGTATAAGGATAAAGGCTATCATATTTGGCCGTTAATTACTAATCGGTTTGACTCTAATTTTACAAGTGGTATTTTGTCGGATCAATCGGTATGGAAGAAATTTGCTCATAACCTTGTTCAATATGCCTATATATATGGGTTTGATGGTTATAACTTTGACTTTGAAAACATTAATTATGCTGATCGTGATCGTTTAACAACATTTGTAGCATATTTGTCTAATCATTTACATCAGTATAATATTAAAACTTCTATCGATGTGACTGGCTATTCTGATAGTCCAGAATGGTCATTAGTGTATAACCGTAAAGCTTTGGCAGATACAGTAGATTATGTAGTTCTTATGGCGTATGACGAAACTTGGGCTAAGAGTACTACTGCAGGTCCTGTTGCAAGTTATCCTTGGGTCCGTAGCCATACAGAAAGAATGCTATCTGAAGTTCCTTCTCAAAAGTTAATATTAGGCGTACCATTCTATATGCGCTTATGGCATGAAACGAATGGTTATGCAAAAAGCGAGACATTGGCTATGAAGAATACAAGTAATTACTTTGCTAATTACAGAGATAAAATGACTTGGGACGATCGATTAAAGTTATACTATTTATCTATTCCAACAGCTTCTGGTTCAGATCGTATTTGGTTTGAAGATAATACATCGTTAGGCTTAAAACTTGATCTGGTAAAAGAATTACACCTTGGTGGGTTTGCAGCATGGCGTAAAGGGTTTGAAGATATTTCTACGATTACTATGATTCAAGAAAAAGACTTAGGACGTGGTATTCCTAAATCTCCTACAGCAGTTGTTCCTGAACCTGTAGTTCAAGAAGCTAAACCATTAACAAAGCTTGAACAATACAAATTACGCTTAGAAGAAAAAGAAAAAGAAAAAGCAGCTAAAGCGGAAGCAAAACGGAAAGCTAAAGAAGAGAAAGAAGCTGCTAAACGCAAAGCAAAAGAAGAAGTTGAAAAAGTAAAAGCTGAGAAAAAACGCTTAGAAGAAGAGGCTAAAGCTAGAAAAGAACACAATAAACAAACTGTTAAAGAGCAAAATGATTTATATACTAGTCATAGTTCTGATCAAAATACAAGCCCTAAAAATGATTTAATAAAAACTATTCAAGTCGTAAAACGCTAGTGTTTGACTGCTTTTACAGTACGTAGTAAAATAAAAATATTAATTATAAAATGGCAACCTATGAGGTTGACCATATGAGGAGGCCCCTACATGAACGAAAAGTATGTAGCCCAAGATATTGAAAAAAAGTGGCAACAGTATTGGGAAGATAACCATACATTTAAAACAGAATATGATGAATCTAAAGAAAAATACTATGTATTAGAAATGTTCCCGTACCCATCTGGTAACTTACACATGGGTCACGTGCGTAACTATTCCATCGGTGACGTAGTAGCTCGTTTCAAAAAAATGAAGGGCTTCAACGTGTTGCATCCAATGGGCTGGGACTCCTTTGGTATGCCTGCTGAAAATGCGGCTATCAAACATGGTATTGCACCTAAAACATGGACTCTTGATAATATCGAGAACATGAAATTACAACAAAAAGCTCTTGGTTTGTCCTACGATTGGGACCGTGAAGTAGCGACTTGCAAAGAAGATTACTATAAATGGACTCAATGGTTCTTCCAACAATTTTATAAAAAAGGCTTAGCGTACAAAAAAGAAGCTAAAGTAAACTGGTGTGAAACTTGTCATACTGTTTTGGCAAACGAACAAGTCATCGATGGTGCTTGCTGGCGCTGTGATAACCCAGTTGAGAAAAAAGACTTGTCTCAATGGTTCTTGCGCATCACTGAATATGCAGATCGCTTGTTAACTGATTTGGATACTCTTGATCACTGGCCACAACGCGTTAAATTGATGCAAAAGAATTGGATTGGCCGCTCAGAAGGTACGGAGTTTTCCTTTGAAGTACCGTCTATTAATGAACGTGTATCTGTGTATACGACCCGTGTAGATACAATTTATGGCGTAAGCTATGTAGTACTGGCTCCTGAACATCCATATGTAGAACGCATTATTGAAAACGCTCCTAATAAAGCTGAATTAGAAGCTTTTATTACACGTATGCGGAATATGAGCGATATCGACCGTACATCTACAGAGGCACCTAAAGAAGGTATGTTCACCGGCTCTTATGCAGTAAACCCTATGTCTGGCGAACAAGTACCGGTTTGGATTGCTAACTATGTATTAGTAGACTACGGTACAGGCGCTGTAATGGGTTCTCCTGCACATGATGAACGTGACTGGGAATTTGCTCATAAATACGATTTGCCAATTAAACAGGTTGTAGCTTGTGAAGGCGAAGAATATAGCCTTGAAAAATGGCAAGAATGGTACCATGAAGATGGCATTCTAGTTAACTCTGGCGATTATAACGGCCAAACATCTGCAGAGGCTCGTAAAAATATTACAGCTGCTCTTAATGAACGCGGTATTGGTGAAGGTAAAGTAAACTTCCGCCTTCGTGACTGGTTGATTTCTCGTCAACGTTACTGGGGCGTGCCAATTCCTGTAGTATATTGTGAAAAATGTGGTGAACAACTCGTTCCTGAAGAAGAGTTGCCAGTACGCTTGCCAGAGAATGTTAAATTTGAATCTGGTGCCGTATCTCCATTAGCTACATCTGAAAGCTTCCTAAATACTACATGTCCTAAGTGTGGTGGCCCTGCACGTCGTGAAACAGACACGATGGACACATTTATCGATTCCTCTTGGTACTTCTTGCGCTATACAGATGCTAAAAATGACCAAGCTTCATTCGATAAAAAAATTGCTAATTACTGGATGAATGTTGACCAATACATCGGCGGTATTGAACATGCTATCTTGCATTTATTGTACTCTCGATTCTTTGTGAAAGTTATTCACGATTTAGGCCTTATCGATGCAAATGAACCATTCCGTGGCTTGTTGACACAGGGTATGGTTCTTAAAGAAGGCAGTAAAATGTCTAAATCCAAAGGTAATGTAGTTTCTCCTGAAGAAATTATCAATACCTATGGTGCTGATACTGCTCGCTTGTTCATTCTATTTGCAGCTCCTGTAGATCGTGACCTTGATTGGTCTGACCAAGGTGTTGAAGGTTCCTATCGTTTCTTAGGCCGTGTATGGCGTATTGTTGATGCGTACAACGAAGAGTCTAAGAAAAATGTAACTGGTGATCTTACAAAAGACGAATTCGGATTGCGTCGTGAATTACACCGTGTTATCAAAAAGGTTACGGAAGACTTAGATAATAATTTCAACTTTAATACAGCGATTTCTGCCATCATGGAACTTGTAAATGCTATGTATGCTCATAAGGATAAAGTAGAAACAATCAATAGTGCATTAGCTAATGAATTGACACATTCCTTATTGCTTCTTTTAGCGCCATTTGTGCCTCATATTACAGAAGAATTGTGGCATGAATTGGGTGAAACTACATCCATTCACACAGAAAAATGGCCTGTATATGAAGAATCCGCTCTCGTTGTAGACGAAGTAGAAGTAGTCTTGCAAGTAAATGGTAAAGTTCGTGATAAACTTACTGTTTCCGTAAATATTACAAAAGAAGAATTAGAAACATTGGCCAAAGAATCTAGCCGTGTTCAAGAATTTATAGAACGTAAGTATATCGTAAAAGTTATTTACGTACCTGGTAAACTTGTAAATATCGTTGTTAAATAAGGATATTCTATTTGTTTAATATTGTAAGCCCCCAACTACATAGGTAGAAGGGGGCTTATTTTAAGTGAGGTAATTATGGCAAAACGTAGCGATTATATTTCCTGGGATGAATACTTCATGGGTGTTGCCATTTTGGCAGCACAACGTTCTAAGGATCCAAATACACAAGTTGGTGCATGTATTGTTAGTAATGATAATAAAATCTTGTCCATTGGTTATAATGGTATGCCTTTGAATTGCAGTGATGATGATTTCACATGGGAACGTGATACAGCTGATGATAACAAATATTTCTATACTGTACATAGCGAACTCAATGCAATCTTAAATTATCGTGGCGGTTCTCTAGAGGGCTCTAAAATATATGTAACGCTTTTCCCATGTAATGAATGTGCGAAAGCCATCATTCAAAGTGGTATTAAAGCCGTTATCTATCGCGATGATCTCTATAAGGATACAAAAGAAGTAAAAGCATCCAAACGGATGTTGAAAACCGCAGGTGTAGACATTATTGAATACAAATCTACAGGCCGCACATTGAATATTACATTGTGATATAATAATTTTTTACCACTTATAAGAACCCCTATATACAAGCGTATATAGGGGCTCTTTTATATGTAGTTTTCTATTATAAATTGATATCAACCAGATCCGTTAGATTGAACGTACAGTTTTTACTATCATCCAATGTAGGATTACACTGTAGTCATGTTTATACTTGTAAACGGCCATCAATCATAATGTCTACTTTTTGGCCATCACGAGTGTAGCCTTTAATATTCATATGTTCATGACCAATCATAAAGTCTACATGTGTTAAGGAGTAGTTAAGGCCACGTTCTTTTAATTCTTCTTCAGATAAACCATCACTATTTTTGAGGCATGTAGGATAAGATGCACCAATCGCTAAATGGCAGGATGCATTTTCATCAAACAATGTTTCGTAGAAAATTTGGTTAGATTGGCTAATTGGGCTGAAGTGGTCCACCAAAGCAACTTCGCCGAGGTAGTGGGAGCCTTCATCGGTTTCTATTAACTCTTTTAATACTTCATAACCTTCTTTTGCAGTATAATCAACGATTTTACCTTCTTTGAAAGTAAAGGAGAAATCAGAAATAGTATTGCCATGGTAAATTAAAGGTTTTGTGCTGTATACAATACCATTAACACCATTATATTGGGGTGCGGAGAAAACTTCCTCTGTAGGAATATTGGCATTAAAAATAGTGCCATCCTTTGAAGATTCTTCACCACCTAGCCATATATGACCTTCTGGTAATTCTAATAAGAGGTCAGTACCATTTTTACAAGTATAACGCAATGCCTTTAAGTCTAATTTATTCAATGCTTCACAGCGGTGACGCAATTTTGCCATGTGATGACGATATGTGTCTTTCGGTTCTACACCTTCAATGCGGCAAAGTTTTAATAGGGTAGCCCATAGTTGTTCAATTTTCTCTTCATCTGTACCTTCATAGCCAAGTAAATCTGCCCATAGAACCGTTGGTACAGAAGCAACGCACCATGTAACAGAGGAGTTCATAATCGCTGTATGGTAGAAGGATAAAGCTTTATTTAAGTTACGAGATTGTAGTGAAATACGATTTGTTGGAATACCTTCTAACGCTTTTGGGTTCGCACTAATCAAAGATAAGAAAGCGGCCTTATCATCGATGTATTGCTTGTAGAATTCAGGTATCCAGTTAGCCGGTCTTTCTAATACAGATTCCTTAGCATGTAATAAACGTTGACGAGCGATTGGAGAACATCTCCAGTTGAGGACAACCTCTTTGGCACCTAATTCATATGCTTCTTCTGTGACGATAACTGCAAAGTCTTTGTTTTCCACATCTACAGAAATAACAAGAGTTTGATCTTCTTGTAAATTTACGCCATATTTTAACAAGGTATGTGCATATTTTTTTAATATTTCTTGATTCATTGTATCTCCTTATATTCGACATCAATTATGAAACTCCTGCTGGTGTGACCAATAGAGTCAACGGTAGGAGTTTACTTTTTCATAGGGAATTCTTTCAGTAGGAGGTGCACTATGAAAGTAAAATTGAAGCCATATATGACAATTATATTAATCCTATGTATTTTAGTAGGAATTTATTTCCTATGGCCTATTATAACAGATGAAAGCGATTCTGTCTTAGTTGAAGGAGCAATAGATGGAAATTCTTCTATATCAACTGTTGAACAAACATCCAACAAACCTATAGCTTATATTACGGGCGCCGTAGTTTCACCTGGTTTATATGAGTTTGAAAGTAGTGCTACTGTAGGTGATGTAGTTCAGTTAGCAGGTGGGCTATTACCTTATGCTGATGTAGAATCAGTCAATATGGCAAAGTCGGTTAATGCGGGAGATCATATCCACATAGTATTTAACTTCCACGGTAATCCAGAGGTTTTATTGCGCGGTAACAAAATTAATATCAATACAGCTTCTGCAAAAGATCTTGATGCATTACCAGGCATAGGACCCGCTATGGCAAAAAGAATTGAAGAGTATCGTTCACAAAAAGGACCCTTTACATCCGTTGAAGGTATCAAGGGGGTGAAGGGCATCGGTGATGGCGTATTTAAGAAGATTAAAGATAAAATTACAATCTAAATTTAGGAATACAGAACGAGCGTTTGAGGAATCAATCTTCAATACTCAAGTTTTAGTTAATACAAAGCCATTTATAACTTATAGCCAATGGGCACATACTATATTGGGATCTATAATAATTGGCACTATATTAGGATATGGTAAATATTATCCCGTACTTAGTCAAATGCATTATATTTTTGCGATTGCCTTAGCTATTATTGGTGTAACTGTTATTAAAATAATGCAATCTTATTGTAGGTGGCGTTTATATGCCAATTTATTAATATTAGTTTTTGCTGCAATGGGATTATCCTATTATCATACAGACTTACAAATTATTAATTATAGTAGCTATACATCATACTATTTACAGCAAGAAGGAGAATATCTAGGTACTGTTGTATCATCTCCTGAAATAGTAAATCTAGATGGACAGGAATATTACAAATATAATGTAGAGTTACATGGATTACATCCCTATAAAGATTCTGCTAAAAATGACTATATTAAGGCACAGGGTCGATTACAGATTTACTCAAAGGTATCTGCTACAAAGTATACAATACGGCTAGGGGAACAAGCAATAATTGAAGGTACACCAAAAAGCTTATTTCTCATTGAAGAGGAAGGACGCATTAATCTTAGAGGCAGATATATGAGCTCTAATACAAGAGGTCGAATCTATGATGGTGTATATCGATCTGCTACTAATAAAGATTTACAAGCATTCCACTTTAAAGAAACATTTTCTGAAAAACTATATGGAAAAAGTTTATATTTATGTGGTCAAATACGAGAATCTATTGAAAAAAATATTGCTAGTAATCTAGATGGTCCACAAAAGGTATTAGCACAAGCCTTATGCTTGGGTGGTCATTATAGTGAGCTAGGGGAAAAGCGAATGAAAGATTTTGCTTATACGGGTCTCATCCATATTTTATCTATCTCTGGCTCACATATTGCACTGCTATTAGCCTTAATTTACGGTTTAGGAAGACTCGTTAAATTAGGGAAGCGCACATGCTTAATTTTAGGTATATTAGTAGCTTGTATATATTGCTGTATCGTTGGTGGAGATGCACCTGTTATACGTGCAACGATGATGAGTATACTCATGTGCATGGCTTATGTAAAAGGACGATTATATCAAGCTAAACAGGCTTTATGTATATGCGCTATACTATGTCTTGTATATGATCCTTTTTCTTTGTTTGATGTAAGCTTTCAACTATCCTTTGGTGCAACCTATGGTTTACTTATATGGGGGAAGGTACTATATGAACGGATACAATGGCTACCAAAATGGATTAAAACACCCCTTGTTTTATGTGTGTCAGCACAGTTGCTCATCTTGCCGCTACAGCTGTATTACTTTCACTATATTAGTATTGCTAGTTTATTAGCAGCTTGCATAGTAGCACCTATATTAGATATATCCATCATTTTAATCTTTATAAGCACTGTTATTAGCTATGTAATGTCTATATCTTTTCCATGGTCTTTGATAGATGTACTATTACGCATATCGTTATATTTAAATCATGTCTTAGGGAGTAGTGGTAGTTTACTTTGGCTTGGTATGATGCATCTTTATTGTGTTTATGTATATTATACTTTACTAGGTCTGTTTACGTACTTTTTGACACATAAGAAGAAGTATACTGTATATGTAGTAATGTCCTTATTATGCATGGTTGCAGCCTATGGTGTTTCATACTATGTGACTCATCATCACAAGAATACGTTAATCCATTATATTCCTATGAAACAGTGTAATGTGCTGCTGTGTATAGCACCAAACCATGAACAGGCATATTTGTTAATCGATGCACCAGATTATATTAAAACAATGCCTAATGAAAGTCTAATTAATCAAACTATTAGGGCATATGGCATGAATCCTAGAATGGTAAAAGTTAAGTACTTTCACAGTAACGGTTCGGCAAGGGTAATATATAAAAATGGTATGAACCAAATAGTCGTATATAATGGACAAAGTAGAGAAAAAAATCTAAAATTAAATGATAAGGTTAATGTTTTATTTATAACGAGTCGATTTAGTGTAATGCATGAAATTGATCGTATTTCACCGCGTAGTACTGTTTTGTTTAGTAGTCCTCATGGTGCTTTACGCGATGTGGATCCATCATCAGAACATATGTATATAATGGGATACAGCTTTATTAAAGATATCTATCTGTGAAAGGAGGGAACATGGCACATATTCAACTCATCTATGGCGACGAACCACAATTAATTGAAGAAGAAAAACGTAAATTTTTAAGTGCCTATCCAGACCTTCCAGTGACTGTATTAGATGATGAGGTGGGCCCACAAAAAATAAGTGAAAAACTATGTGAAGATTCACTTTTTGGCGATCAAAAGGTCTTCTGTTTAGTTAATTTGCCTATCATTCGTAAAAGTGGCAAAAATAGTGATGCTTGGATTCCATTGTATGAACTCCTCTTGGAATATAATGGAGATAATCCTATCGTTTTGATTTATCATGATATGATTGATAAACGTATTAAGCAGAATAAAGAGATTTTAGAAAAAATACCAAATCATCAATGTAAGCGTCTTGAAGGGGCAGACCTCGTGATGTGGATACGTCAGTACTGTACGTCTAACGGCTTTAAAATGACGCCTGATGCACAGGAATATGTGGCTCATCTCATTGATTTGTGGCAAGAGGTACCTGTTTCTTTTATGAGAACTGAGTTTGACCGATATTTTTTACAGATTACTGGGGAAAAGGTTATTACCAAAGAATTTCTCGAAGAAAACGGTAGTGACTATGGAGCCAAAAACATTTTTACTTTTAAAGAGGCTCTATTAAAAAGAGATATCGATACATTACTTGAACTATTTCCATTTATGTTCGGCTATAAAGAATTAGACCGTGCTATGAGCTATATTGAGGGGCAATTACGTTTACAGTTGCTAGTTAGCGAATGTCGCCAAGTGGGTATGTCTGTTCAAGCCATACAAAACTTATGTAAGGATCATGATTCGTCATTTAAACCATATCCGATTAAGCTAGCTTACGAAGCAAGTCCTAGAATTTCAGTTAAGGCCTTGCGAGCTTTATTAAAAGGGCTTTATGAGATTATATTAGATAGCCGTAGCAGCAAGGGCGATATTTGGCGATTTAGAGATTTATGTATTACCTACTGTGGGTATAAGGGATAAAAATGAAAGTACGTTATCGTGTTGTACCAAAACAGAATAAGAAATCATCCTTCTATGTGAACTGTCATAGCCAACATGTGACGATTCAAGCAGCAGACTCTGCATTTTCCACATTGCTTAGTCTACGTGAAAGGTTGTCTGCATGGTATAAGGAAAAAAATATCTCTTTTGATGATATTCCAACAAATACAGATACAGCTTGTTGCTTTGCTTGGAAAGTAGATACTGAAACGGGTGAAGGGTTAGATACCTATTATTATGGCGGTGGCTGTGGTGCTGGTGAATGGATTGAAGCGGCTGAAGCACAACGTGAAGCTGAAGAGGCTAAAAATCAAGAACCTAGAGGCAAGTCTTTTGCGGGTTATGACCAACAACATGAATATGATGATGTAGACGAAGATGATTTTGCCCCATTTGTAGAAGCTATTGAATTAGGCTATTTCAACAATAGTCCAGTTGTTGTGTCTCGTTCTAATCATACGGCTGCCGAATCTAGCAGTAGTGATACTATCGCATCTGTGAGCAGTACACCTAAAGCAAGCAAAGGCTTTGGACCTAAAAAAACTACAAAATCTACGGCTAAAGGAAGTGAAGGGGATGGTAAATATCCTCGTCGTGTACCAAAGGATGCACCTACTGATGAAGGCATGATTTTAGGACCTAAAATTGAAGGGGTCACATCTAAAATCATGGGCACCTTGGATACACCTAGTGTAATTTTTGAAGGTGTCTTTGTTGGTTTAGATAAACGTGATACTAAGACGGGTAAAAGTATCGTTAACGGCAGCATTGTAGATGATACAAATAGCATTAAATTTATCAAGTTTACGAACAGTCCTGAAGAAGGGGATGAATTACTAAAACAACTAAAAGGCTTACAACGGGTTCGCGTACAAGGTAGTGTTAGCTTTGATGATCGTTTTGACAAGGATTATATTCTTTCTATTCGCAGTATTGAAGCAATAGAAACTACTAGTGTGGAACGAACTGAAAATCGTCCGGACTCTCGTGTGGAACTCCACTTACATACCAAGATGAGTGATAAAGATGCTCTTGTATCTGTAAAAGACTTGTTTAAAACAATTAAAAAATGGGGCCATCCTGCGGTGGCTATTACGGACCATGGCGTAGTACAAGCCTTCCCAGAAGCGCAAGCTCTTGGTAAGGAGTTAGGTGTTAAAGTTATCTATGGTGTAGAAGGTTACCTCATCGAAGATGAAACGGTAATAAAAGATGAAGAGCCTGTACTAGATAAAAAGAAAAAGAAAGAAAAAGATAAACGGTACCATATTATTTTATTAGCTAAGAATATGGTTGGTTTGCGTAATTTATATAAAATGATTTCCATTTCTCACCTTGAACATTACAAAGTTCGTCCGCGTTTGCCTCGCTCCGTTATTGAAGAACATCGTGAAGGTATTATCATCGGTTCTGCCTGTGAAGCAGGGGAGCTTATGCAATCCATTGTTCGTGGAGCTACAAAAGAAGAGCTTTTGGAAGTAGCATCCTTCTACGATTATCTTGAGATTCAACCACATACTAACAATACGTTTTTGGTTCGTAAAGGTCTCATGCCCGACGAGCAGGCACTTATTGATATGAATAAGACCGTTATCGAATTAGGAGAAGCCTTAAACAAACCTGTATGTGCTACTTGTGACGTTCACTACCTGACACCAGAAGAAAAAATTTATCGTGAAATCATGTTAACTGCATGTGGTTATCCAGATGCAGACGAACAGCCAGATTTACATTTACGTACTACAGATGAAATGCTTGCGTCCTTCCCTTATTTAAGCGAAGAGAAAGCATACGAAGTAGTCGTTACTAATACACGTGCTATTAATGATAGCATTGAAGATATTAAGCCAGTGCCTGATGGTACATATTCACCTAAGATTGAAGGTGCTGACGAAGCTTTCACAGAAATGTGCTATAGAAATGCGAAGGCTATTTATGGTGATCTATTGCCTCGTGTCGTACAAGAACGTCTCGATTATGAATTGGATTGTATTATTTCCAATGGTTACGGCGTATTGTATTACATCGCTCATAAGCTGGTAAAAAAATCTCTTGATGATGGGTATCTCGTAGGTTCCCGTGGTTCCGTAGGGTCATCCTTTGCCGCTACCATGTCTGAGATTACAGAGGTAAACCCATTACCGCCTCATTATGTATGCCCTAACTGTAAATATTCAGAATTCTTTGAAAAGGGTGAATATGCAGGGGGCTTTGACTTGCCTCGTAAAGACTGTCCTGAATGCGGTCATGCTTTACAAACAAATGGTCACGATATTCCATTTGCTATTTTCCTTGGTTTCGAAGGTGATAAGGTTCCAGATATTGACCTTAACTTCTCTGGTGATTACCAAGCAAAAGCTCACAAATATACGGAAGAACTATTTGGCCGTGATAATGTATTTAAAGCAGGTACAATCGGCACTATAGCAGATAAAACTGCTTTTGGTTATGTTAAAAAGTACGCCGAAATTAGAGACATTCAAGCTCGTAATGGTTTTTTTGAACATTTAGCAAAGGGCTTTACAAATGTGAAGAATACTACAGGCCAACATCCTGGTGGTATTATGGTATGTCCTCGAGATATGGATGTGCATCACTTTACGCCAATTCAACATCCAGCTAATAAAAAGGAAAGTGGCGTATTAACGACACACTTTGATTATCACTCCATTGAAGGTCGTATGACTAAGCTTGATATTCTGGGCCATGATGATCCGACCATTATTCGTATGTTAGAGGATTTGACTGGTATCGATGCTAAGACAATACCATTTGATGATCCAAAGACATTAAGCTTGTTCTCCTCTACAGAGGGGATTGGTTTAACACCTGAGCAATTGCAAGGTGACCAAGTAGCTAGCTTGGCTGTTCCAGAATGTGGCACGAAATTCGTACGGGGCATGCTTGAAGACTCTCGTCCCCAAACATTCTCTGATTTAGTTCGTATTTCTGGCTTTTCACATGGTACAAACGTATGGCTTGACAATGCGCAAGATCTCATTAAAAATGGTACTTGTAAGTTGAATGAAGCCATTTCAACACGTGACGACGTAATGAACTTCTTGATTCATCGTGGTATGGATAGAAAACATAGTTTCTTCGTAATGGAAAACGTTCGTAAAGGTAAGGGTATTGAAAAACGAAATAAACAAGGGCAAGCTACGACGGAATTTGAAGCAGAAATGCGTGAAAATAATATTCCTGAATGGTTTATTGAATCTTGTAAAAAGATTTCCTATCTATTCCCACGGGCCCATGCGGTAGCTTACGTAATGATGGCTTTCCGTATTGCTTGGTTTAAGGTATATCATCCATTGGCATTTTATGCAGCTTACTTCTCCATTCGTGCGAAAGCCTTCGATTTACGGATCATGACAGGGGACCTCAAAACACAATTGACCGAGTTTAACCGTATCAAGGCTCTTGATCGTGCTGCCAGTCCTAAAGATAAGGACCTTATGAGTGCCTTGGAAGTATCTATGGAGATGTATCAACGGGGCTATCGTTTTATTAATGTAGATATTCAACATTCCGAAGCTAGACGCTTTAGTATTAAGGATGGCGCTTTATTGCCACCATTCTTAGCCATTGATTCTCTAGGTGAAACAGTGGCTGATGCTATCGTCGAGGAAAGAAATGAACGTCCATTTACATCTCTAAAAGACTTACAACGCCGTTGTAAAGTATCAAATACCATCATTGATCTTATGAAAGACCTCAAATGCTGTGGTGAACTTCCTGAAGACGAACAAATGTCACTGTTTGGAGCATAATAAAATATAAGATAAGACTTAAATACAAAGTAAGCACTATATACCAAATGTTGATATAGTGCTTATTTTTATGTAGTTTGCTACAATATAATTAATATATATCATTGGTGCAAGGGAGTGTTATGTAATGATAAGTGGGGTATTAAAAGTTTTAGGAATCAACTCATCGGATTGTAATGATTATAAAGAACCCAAAATAAATTTGGAAGGTAATAATAGTGAATCTAACATCACTGAGGAAGTGCAAAATCACGATGTTGAACTAGAATTTTGGGATATTGAGTCTGAGGATACACCAGTACTAGAAGAATCAGATATTCCAGGTGTATACTTTAATGAATTCCTGGAATATGTAGATGAAGAGGGGAATATATTATCTCCATCAGAGGTCGATGCGATACGGTATAAAGAGGATTACGAGGATGACTATTATAGATAGAAATAATTAAAGTGTAATTTTTATCTTGTTATTATATTAAAGTAAGTTGGTGAATTATGAGAGTTCCAATATATGAAGCTTTAGCACACTATAAAAAAAATGAAGAGCTACCTTATACAGAATATTTTGGATTAGGATTTTTTTCTGATATATCATTAGCTGAAGAGGCTCTAGTTGAATCTAAAATATTGTCTGGATTTTCTAAGTTAAATGATGATTCCTTTTCTATAAAAACTCACTATTTAAATGATTGTACTCATATAGGTGATGATATTAACTATGAAATAGTAAATAACAAAATTTATGGTGTTTGGTATGATTACGATATAGATCCATATTATTCCAGTTCTGGATACATAGGTTTATTTAGCACTTTAGAATATGCAGAGAAAGCATTAGATTGGTATAAGACCTGGGATATATTTAATGTATATGGTTTAGATTGTTTAGGAATTGATACAATTACTCTCAATTTAAGGGGCTGGACTGAAGGTTTTATAACAGTATATGATTAAAATTATGCAATAAAAGAGGTGTCATCATTTGATGACGCCTCTTTTTGAAAGTTTTGCAGTTTATTTATTTTGGCAGATTTTGTAAATTGGCAATATTAGTATAGGGATTTATATTTCATCCAGTTTGTTTTGGCCATTTCTTTAAGCTCTGTACCACGGCCATCAAGGATTGCATTGATCAAGTATTTGCTGAAGCCCTTAGCTTGTTGATATGCAATTTTAGGAGGCATAGCAAGTTCTTGTTTATCTACGCGAACATTAACGATGACTGGGCCATTATGGTTAAGGGCTTCCATGATTTTTTCATCAACTTCGCTAGAGTTATGAATGCTCACACCTTTGATACCAGCAGCTTCAGCAAGTTTACCGAAATCTGGATTTACAAAGTCTGTAGCGTAGTCTAGATAACCAGAAGCTTTCATTTCCATAGCGATAAAGCTAAGTTCTTCGTTATTGAATACAAAGATTTTAACTGGTAAGTTAAGTTGTTTTAATGTTAACATTTCGCCCATCATCATTGTAAAGCCACCATCACCAGAGAGGGAGATGACTTGACGGTTAGGACATGCATTTTGAGCACCAATAGCATGCATCATAGCATTCGCCATAGACCCATGGTTATAGGAACCTAAGATGCGACGTTTACCATTTGTTTTTAAGTGACGAGCAGTCCAAATAACTGGAGTACCTACGTCAAAGGTAAAGATTGCGTCTTCTGCTGCTAGTTTATTGAGGCGATTTACGAAGTATTGAGGGTGAATTGCTACACCATCTGGTTCAGCTACGGCATAACTATCTAAATCAGCTCTAAATTTTGTATATGCTTTACGTACAGTATCAATAAATTCAGTATCACCACGTTGGCCTACAAGAGGTAATAATTCTTTTAACGTATCTTTTACAGTACCAATGATACCTTGTGTAAGAGGTACGCGACGACCTAAAGCACTAGGATCTCTATCTACTTGTATTACTTTCGCATTTTCTGGATAGAATGGACGATAAGGGAAGTCTGTACCAAGCATTACCAATGTATCACATTGTTCAATAGCACGGTAGCCAGATGTATAGCCTAATAGGCCAGTCATACCTACATCATATGGATTATCCCATTCAACCCATTCTTTACCTCTGAAAGCATGTACAACCGGTGCTTGTAAGCGTTTTGCTAATTCTACTACTTCGTCATGAGCACCTTCACAGCCGGCACCACAGAATAGGGTAATACGTTTGCCTGTTTCTAAATGAGCCGCCATTTCTTCAATATCTTCTCGTTGTGGAACGATATGAGGTAAACGAGGTGGGTTCCACACAGGTAATTCATCAATTTCCATTTCCATAACTGCAACGTCCCCAGGAAGAACGATAACAGCAACATCTTGGTTACCAACAGCAGCGTTCATAGCACGGAATAGAATTTCCGGCATTTGTTTAGGATTGGATACAAGTTCGCAGAAACAAGAACATTCTTTAAATAAGTTTTCTGGATGTGTTTCTTGGAAATAGTTCAAACCTACTTCAGATTGAGGAATGTGAGAAGCAATGGCCAATACTGGAACACGATTGCGATGGCAGTCGAAGAGACCATTAATTAAGTGTAAGTTGCCAGGACCAGAGCTACCAGCACATACAGTTAGTTTATGAGTTAGGGATGCTTCTGCACCGGCAGCAAAGGCTGCTGTTTCTTCATGTCGTACATGTTCAAAAGCAATTTTACCATTGCGGCGTAAACTATCATTTACAGAGTTTAGACTATCTCCAGTGATACCGTAAATGCGTTCGATGCCCGCATTGGCTAAGACTTCTATAAGTACATCAGAAATTCGTTTTTTTGCCATATTATCACCTATATTTAATAATTACTATCATTAAAATATGGTTATCCAAACCATATATACTATATTAGACTTGTTTAACTTGTAATTATGTGATAAAAGTTACTATTTACTGTATACATAGTTTATATATGTTTATATTAAAAGTAAATATATATTATTATTTATATTGTTCTAGTATTTGTGTTCTAAAAATTATATTTTAATTAAATTATTTAATATTCTTTCTCAATACAAAACTATTATTCTTGCATAACATTAATAAAAGTGTTACTATTAATTCATAAACAAAATAGATAAGTCTTTGGGGATAGGTGAAATTCCTTACCGGCGGTAAAGTCCGCGAACCTTTTTGGTATGAATCGGTGCAATTCCGATACCGACAGTAGAGTCTGGATGAGAAAAGACGAGGCACGTTTGTTGTGCGCATTTATGATGACCCAAGGACTATGTAATAGTCCTTTTTTTATTGAGGTGATATGGTGGATGACGTAGTATATATGAAGCGCGCCATTGAACTGGCAAAATTAGCCACAGGTCACACCTCACCAAATCCTTTGGTTGGTGCTGTTGTGGTAAAAGATAATACAATAATCGGTGAAGGTTATCACCATAAAGCTGGTACAGCTCATGCTGAGGTGCATGCACTAAATCAAGCAGGTGATAATGCCAAAGGTGCTACTTTATACGTAACATTAGAGCCATGTTCCCATTATGGAAAAACACCACCTTGTGCGCTTCGTATCATTGAGGCTGGTATAGCTAAAGTAATAGTAGGTAGTACGGATCCAAATCCACTAGTTTCTGGAAAAGGAATGGAGTTACTTCGTGAAGCAGGTATTGAGGTTGTTTGCCCCGTATGTAGTGATGAATGTGCTGAACTAAATGAGCATTTCTTTACCTATATACAGACAGGTAAGCCTTTTGTCACTCTAAAAAGTGCTATGTCACTAGATGGGAAAATTGCTACATCTACTGGACAATCTCAATGGATTACAAATGAGTCCTCTCGTCGTGATGGACATGTGTTGCGTGCCACGCATGATGCCATGCTCGTTGGAATTGGTACAATTTTGGCAGATAATCCACAGTTAAATTGTCGTTTAACGGATAGTGAATTATCAGATGCGTTATTAGATAAAAGCATACTTGGTGAACCGATTACGATTCATCAACCAGATGTAATTATCTTGGATAGTCTAGGTAGAACGCCTACTACCAGTCAGGTTTTTGACGTAGAAAATCGCAAGGTGCATATCTTAGTATCTAAAGGTTGTCCAAAAGAGCGAATTCAGGCTTTAGAAAACGTAGGTGCCATTGTTACCGTAGTAGAATCTATTTCTACACGTAAAAGTAAGAGTACTGACGTTGTTATCGATATTAAGAAATTATCTATCGATGATATTCTTACAAAACTAGGTGAACTAGGTTACACATCTATTCTTGTTGAAGGTGGATCTGCAATTATCAGTTCCTTTGTGGAAACGAAGAACTTTGATAAGGTCGTAACATATATTGGAAATACCATTATTGGTGGTAACGATGCAACACCAGCTGTAGGAGGTCGAGGTTTTGAAAGTTTAAAGGCTTCGCCACAACTAACTTTCACCAAGATTAAAGTATTAGATAATAACATTCGCATTGAAGCGTATCGTCAAGGAAGGAGGGGCGCTTATGTTCACGGGAATCGTTGAAGAAATTGGCCGCGTCGAGAACATTAAAAAGGGCCCTAAATCCTTAACCATAACAATTCGAGGAGAAAAAATTTTTAGCGATTTAAAAGTTGGTGATTCCGTAGCTGTTAATGGGGTGTGCTTGACGGCCACAACGATTGGCAATAGTATATTTACAGCGGATGTGATGCCAGAATCCATTAAGATGACTACGTTTACTAATTTGAAAGTCCATCAACCAGTCAACTTAGAGCGAGCTATGCTTGCTAATGGTAGATTTGGTGGTCACATTGTGGCAGGCCATGTAGATGGTACAGGTCGTATTATTAATCGTGAACAAACGGATAATGCCATTATCTTTACTATCGAGGCTCCAAAATCCGTTATGGATTATGTTATCTATAAGGGCTCCATTACCATCGATGGAATTAGCCTCACAATTATGCGACGAACAGAAAGTAGTTTTTCCGTCTCTATCATTCCTCACACTTTGAGTGAAACTATTTTAGGTTTTACTCATATTGGAACAGAGGTCAATTTAGAAACGGATATTGCTGGACGATATATTCGTCATTTTATGAATCTTGGTAGTGAACCTACCGAAGAAAAGCCTAAAAAATCTATGCAATCCCTCTTAGTAGAGAATGGATTTATATAAGTAAGGAGCGTTCCTATGAGCGAACAATTACATTCTATTAATGAAGTCTTACAAGACCTTAAAACTGGTAAACCTGTTATTATCGTTGATGATGAAAGCCGTGAAAACGAAGGTGATCTTATCATTGCTGCAGAGTTTGCGACGCAAGAAAACATTAACTTCATGGTTAAATACGCTCGCGGTATCGTATGTACGCCTATGCGCCGCGAAGCGTTAGAAAAACTTGGCATTCCTGCAATGGTTACCAAAAATACTGATAACCATGAAACTGCTTTTACTGTGACTGTGGATCATGTAGATACTACAACAGGCGTATCTCCTGCAGAGCGTGCTTTTACAATTCAAAAACTATTAGATCCTAATGCGAAACCTCAAGATTTCCGTCGTCCAGGTCACGTATTTCCACTTGTATATAAAGAGGGTGGCGTATTGGTACGTCAAGGTCATACTGAGGCATCTATCGACCTTTGTCGCCTAGCAGGGTTACAAGAGGCTGCCGTTATTTGTGAAATTACTAAAGACGATGGCGATATGGCCCGTTTGCCAGATCTTATGAAATTTGCTAAGGAGCATGACTTGAAAATTGCTTCTGTAGCAGAACTTATAGAATATCGTAAACAACATGAAGATATGGTTGAGCTTGGTGCTTGTTCTAAGTTGCCTACTAAATTTGGTGATTTTAATATCTTTGTATTTAAAAATGAATTAGATCATAAAGAGCATTTAGCTATCGTAAAGGGCAATGTTCAAGATTGTAGCGATGTGCTTGTACGTATTCATTCTGAATGTTTAACAGGCGATGTATTTGGTTCTAAGCGCTGTGATTGTGGCGAACAATTAGACAATGCATTGCGTGCTATTGAAAAAGAAGGCAAAGGCGTTGTAGTATACATGCGTCAAGAGGGCCGTGGCATTGGTTTGACCAATAAAATTAAAGCCTATGCATTACAAGAACAGGGCCTTGATACAGTAGAAGCAAATGAACAATTAGGCTTCCCTGCAGATATGCGTGAATATTCCTTAGCGGCTCAAATTATCCGTTTCTTGGGTATTAAAAGCATCCGCTTATTAACTAACAATCCCGAAAAGCGTCATGGCTTAGAACATTGGGGAATCAATGTAACTAGCCGTGTACCACTCATCATTGCTGCAAATAAATTTAATGCAGGCTATTTAAAAACAAAAGAAGAAAAAATGGGTCATATGTTGGAAGACTAATTAACTTTCACCATATAACTCGGTCGTTACATATATATTTCCTTAGATGGAATAGAGGAGGTCAACATAATGATGGTTCAAGAAGGTAACTTATTAGGTACTGGTAAGAAATTTGCTATTATCGGTTCTCGTTTCAACGAGTTCATTACATCTAAATTAATCGGAGGCGCTGAAGATTGTTTACTTCGTCACGATGTTAAACAAGAGGATATTACAGTAATTTGGGTTCCAGGTGCTTATGAGATTCCTTTGATTGCTAAGAAAGCAGCTTTATCTGGTCGTTATGATGCAGTTATTTGTGTAGGTGCTGTTATTCGTGGGGCCACTACTCATTATGATTATGTATGCAACGAAGTAGCTAAAGGTATCGCACATGTATCTTTGGAAACTGGTATTCCTGTTATGTTTGGTGTAGTAACTACTGAAAACATTGAGCAAGCTATCGAACGCGCAGGTACAAAAGCGGGTAATAAAGGTTATGATTGTGCGATGGGTGCAATCGAAATGGTTAACCTTATCGATCAAATCTAAGAATTGTATATATAACACTCAGTATCTTATGGTACTGGGTGTTTTTATATCATCGAAAATATGTTCTTTTAAATTTAAATAAGACTAGACGAACATATATTCTCTATTATTGAAAGTTAAATATTTGACATGATATACTATATAAGCAATATAAAAGTAATACCTTAATAAAATCAGTAGAAATAAGGAATGATAGAATGGATTATATAAAACGTTTTACAACCCGAGAAGGGGTTCGTATGTCTTTAGCTGTAACAACCGATACAGTTGAAACAGCTCGTGTACGTCATGATTTATGGCCTGTAGCAACAGCTGCTTTAGGTCGTGCTATGACGGGAGCTATTTTATTAGCTGGTGATTTTAAAAACCATGAAAACGTAAGTCTTCGTATTAAAGGTGATGGTCCACTAGGTGTAGTTCACGTAGATGCATTCTCTGATAATACGGTTCGAGGCTATGTAGATGAGCCACATGTTGATGTACCTTTAAAGCATGCTGGTAAGCTTGATGTTGGTGCTGCCGTAGGTCATAATGGGGAAGTACAAGTGACTCGTTTCACGCAGTTAGCGCAAGACTATACTTCTACAAGCCCGATTCAAAGTGGTGAAGTGGCAGAGGATTTGGCATATTATTTATATGCATCTGAACAAGTACCGTCTACGATTAGTTTAGGTGTATTAGTAGATCCAGATTACCATACAGTTGTAGCTGGAGGTTTTATCGTACAAGCCTTACCGGATGCTACAGATGAAGCATTAGCACAAGTAGAAAAGAATATTAATGAACTTGGTCCTATTACAGAATATTTGAAAGCAAATCCAGATGGTAAAGGTCTTATGGAACGCGTTCTCGATGGTTTAACTGTGAATGAAGTATATAATGAACCAATTCATTTCCAATGCCGTTGTGGTCGTGATCGCTTTGCCAGTGTGCTAATGACATTACGTGAAGAAGATAAGAATGCTATTTTGGAAGATGACGTAACAGAGCTTGTTTGCCATTATTGTAATGAAAAATATCATTTCACACGTGAAGAGTTACAAAATATGTTCATCCCAAAAGGTCTAATTCAATAAAAACTTTATAATATGTAGAAAAAATACAGGCTACTAGGTTTTTCCTATAGCCTGTTTTTCTATTCTATGAGAAAATAAAAGATAGAGTTATTAATAATAGGAGGTCACAATGAGTGCAATTGGCGTAATTGGTGGTACTGGTGTTTATGATCCGTCCATCTTTGAAAATATTCATGAAGAATCCTTAGTGACACCATATGGTGAAATAGATTATGTACAAGGTACATACCACGGGAAAACTGTAATCTTTGTAGCTCGTCACGGCAAAGATCATACAATTCCTCCACACAAAATTAACTATCGTGCTAATATTTGGGGCCTCAAAAAACTAGGCGTTACATTTATTATCTCCACGACAGCAGTAGGTTCTTTAAATGAGAACTTTAAGCCAGGTCATTTTGTGTTGACTGATCAATTCTTAGATTTCACAAAGAACCGCATCACTACGTTTTATGAAGGTGGGGACCGTCCAGTGGCACATCTTGATGTAACAAATCCATACTGCCCTGAATTGCGTAATATTCTTCAAAAGGTAGGTACGGAACAAGGCCTTACGATACACAATGGCGGTACCTATGTATGTACTGAAGGCCCTCGTTTTGAGACTCCTGCAGAAATCAAAATGTTCCACATGCTCGGTGGCGATACAGTAGGTATGACAAATGTACCGGAAGTAAATTTAGCGAATGAAGCTGAAATGGCATATGCTACGATCTCTATGATTACCAACTATGCAGCAGGTATTTCTGAATCTGCTTTGACACATGCGGAAGTTGTAGAAATGATGGGCAATATGGCGGCTCAACTAAAATCTCTTATCTTAGGAGCTATTGATGCAATCGATGTGGATGCTCGTTATGATGCTCATAATCGCATGCATGAATATGGTGGTTTTAAACTATAATCAACTCATAATGATACACAATAGTTCATCGAAGGAGAAGTTATGATTAATATTGAATGGCGTAAAGATACGCTGGCACTATTAGATCAAACTAAATTGCCTACTGAAATTACATACGTTCACTGTACAGATTGGCGCCAAGTGGCCGAAGCTATTAAAATGCTTCGCGTTCGTGGAGCACCTGCTATTGGCGTAGCTGCTAGTTATGGTCTCATTTTAGCTGCTATGGAAGCAGGACGTTTAGAGGCGCCATTTAGTGAACAACTTACAAACTTATATGAGTTTAGTGAGACCTTAAAAGAAACTCGCCCTACAGCAATCAACTTAGCTTGGGCTGTAGATCGTGTCATTTCTCTTGTGAAAACTAATGTTGACAGTATGTCCTCAATGAGTGAAGTAGTAGACCTCATTACAAAAGAGGCTATTATCATTCACGAAGAAGATGTATCTTTGAATAGACGTATGGCCGAAGCAGGGGCTACATTATTTGAAGGTAAAAAGAATATTCGCATCTTAACTCATTGTAATGCTGGTGCACTAGCTACAGGTGGCCTAGGAACAGCTCTTGGTGTTGTTCGAAAATTACATGAAAACGGTCAATTAGAACGCGTATATGCTGATGAAACACGTCCATTATTACAAGGTGCTCGACTTACAGCCTTTGAACTTCACGAGGATGGTATTCCTATTACTCTTGAAACTGATAATATGGCCGCCTATGCGATGCAACATGGGTTAATTGATGCTGTTATCGTCGGTGCTGACCGCATCACTACAAAAGGAGATGTAGCCAATAAAATTGGTACCTATGGTGTGGCTGTACTAGCTAAATTCCACAATATTCCGTTCTATGTAGCCGCTCCTTATAGTACATTTGACTTTACTCTGGAAAATGGTGGAGATATTCCTATTGAGATGCGCAATGATGATGAAGTAATCGCTTTACACGGTGTTCAAACAGCCCCTAGTGGTATTGATGTACTTAATCCTGCATTCGATGTAACACCTCATGAACTTGTAACAGCGATTATCACCGAAGAGGGAGTATTGACTCCAAACTATGAAGAGTCAATCGGTAAGCTACGCCAGATTGTAGAATCTAAATAGTCTATTATCTTAATGATTAGCTTATTAAGCATTCTATATAAGCAATATATTATCTATATAAGTAAGTATCTACAACGATATTAACAAAATTATATAGTATCAATAAATCTAAGTAGATTTACTATCAACTATTTATTTTATTGTATCTACTTGTATGAGTAAAAGGAGATATTATGCAATCTTTAATTAGAGATATAAATTTAGCAACAGAAGGTCGCAAAAAAATTGATTGGGTTTCTAACTTTATGCCTACATTAAACACATTAGGTGACCGTTTTGAAGCAGAACAAACTTTCAAAGGCCAAACAATTGTTGTTAGTGTTCACTTGGAAGCAAAAACAGCATACCTTGCGACTGTATTAAAACGCGGTGGTGCAGATGTAATTGTAACGGGCTCCAATCCGTTATCTACACAAGACGATGTAGCTGCAGGTCTTGTAGATATGGGCATTACTGTATATGCTTGGTACGATTGTACTGATGAAGAATATTTTAACTTCCTCCATAAAGCACTTGATCACAAACCACATATTATCATTGATGATGGTGGTGATTTAGTAAATCTATTGCATACTACACGTCAAGATGCAAAAGAACGTTTGTTAGGGGGGAGTGAAGAAACTACAACAGGTGTACATCGTTTATATGCATTAGAGAACGCTAAACAATTAACATTCCCTATGATTGCTGTCAATGACTCTTACTGTAAATATCTTTTCGATAATCGCTATGGTACAGGTCAGTCCGTTTGGGATGGTATCATGCGCACTACGAACTTGACTGTAACAGGTAAGAACGTTGTTGTTGCTGGTTATGGCTGGTGTGGTAAAGGCGTTGCGATGCGTGCAAAAGGCCTTGGTGCACACGTATATGTAACTGAAGTAGATCCAATTAAAGCTATAGAGGCTGTATTTGATGGTTTCAAGGTATTGCCTATGATTGAAGCCGCTAAGGTTGGGGATATCTTCTGTACTGTAACAGGTTGTAAAGATGTTATTGTAAAAGAGCATTACAAAGTGATGAAAGATAAAGCTATCTTATGTAATGCTGGTCACTTTGATTGCGAAGTGAACGTTTCTGATCTTACTGAACTTGCTGTAAGCCACGAACGAGTTCGTCAAAATATTGAAGGCTATACTATGTCTGATGGTCGTAAACTCTATGTATTGGCTGAAGGCCGTCTAGTAAACCTTGCAGCTGGCGATGGTCACCCTGCAGAAATTATGGACTTGTCATTTGCTATGCAAGCCCTTGCTGCAGAGTATATCTTGAAAAACGGTAAAGAAATGGATCCAAAAGTATACGTATTGCCTCATGAATTAGATGTGGAAATCGCTAAACTTAAGTTGAACTCCATGGGCTATGACTTAGATTCTTTAACACAAGAACAAATCGATTATCTAACAAAAGTAAACTAATACTGTATTGAAATATAATGGTTTCTGTAATACATTTTGTATCTAAACTATACTAACTTTCAAATTAAACAAATATAACCGAGTTATCATGGCTCGGTTATACCTATGAGGGAAGACTATGTCTGATTTATTGATTACTCATGTAGACGTCCTCACCGATGAGGGGGTTCTAAAAAATCATGCCATTGAAATTAAAAATGGTTATGTTACAGCTATTTTAAACGATAGTGAAGCTGAAAAGGTAAAAGACTCTGCTAAGGAAGTACTAGACGGTAAAGGTCAATTGGCTACGCCAGGTCTTGTAAATACACATACTCATATTGCGATGGGTCTATTTAGAAACTATGCAGATGATCTTGAGCTTATGGAATGGCTTGAAACGGCTATTTGGCCAACAGAAGCAAAATTAAATGACGATTATGTACGGTACGGCACACAACTTGGTATTGCTGAAATGTTGCGCACTGGTACCACTACATTTAGCGACATGTATTTCTTTATGAATACTACTGCTGAGGTGGTAAAAGAAACAGGTATTCGCTCTGTATTGTCACGTGGCTTAGCCGGTGTATCCCCAACAGCAGATCAAGCATTAGTTGAAAATGCTGACTTATTCCGCACTTGGAACGGCTTTGATAATGACCGCATCAAAGTATTGCTTGGACCACATGCACCATATACTTGCCCTGATGATTATATGGAAAAGGTGATTGCCTTATCTCATGAATTAAATTGTGGTATTCATATGCACTTGTCCGAAACAAAAGGAGAAGTGGAGACTGTTATGAAAGCTACTGGTAAGACACCAATTGCGCATATGCATGATTTAGGTTTATTCTGGAATACTACCTTAGCCGCACACTGCGTTCATGTGACAGACGAAGATATGGCTATTATGTCTGAAAATAATGTAGCCGTAGCTCATAACCCACAATCTAATTTAAAATTAGCTAGCGGTATTGCACCAGTACCTGAAATGATTGCCAAAGGTATTACGGTTGGTCTTGGTACAGATGGCTCCGCTTCTAATAATAATGCTGATATGCTTGAAGAAGTACGTCTTGCAGCAACATTACATAAAGCACGTCTTTATGATCCAAAGGCTATTCCTGCTCAAGCCGCATGGAACATGGGCACTGTAGAAGGTGCAAAAGCATTGGGATATACAGATCTTGGTGTATTAGATAAAGGCTATCGTGCAGATATCGTGCTATATGATGTATCTGGTATGCACTGGATGCCTCGTTACAATGATTTAGCAGCTCTTGTATACTCTGCTAATAGCTCCGATGTAAATACTACAATTGTGGGTGGTAAAGTTCTTATGAAAGACAAAGAACTGCTTACAATTGATGAAGAAAAACTACGGGCAGAGATTGATAAAGCTCAAGTATATTTTAGTAATTAGCAGTTAATCTAAACACAAAACCCACTCATGATAATCATAGAGTGGGTTTTGTGTTATATACTATATAGATTTATTTAATTGCTTTCACCAAAAACATGGGTACAGGAATATAAAACTCGTCTTCCTCATTGTAAATGCGCGGACCTACAGTAAGATCAATGGTAACAGAACTAGCACCTAATTTAGTAAGTAGTTCTTTATCCCATTGAGGTCGTGTATAAGACGAAATGTCGAGCATATGATAAATGGTATGACACCGTTCTTTTAATTCGTTGCTTACATGTTCATGGGCATGATGAACAGATTGTGGTACATTATGATGATTACGAGCATGTTCCGCATCATAGTTTAAAATCAAACCGCCTGGGCGAATGACGCGAAACCATTCGGCATAGGCTTTGTCAGGATGGGGTAAATTCCACGTTACATTTCTGGCCACAACGATATCAAAGGTATTAGTATCAAATCCTAGATTCTCTGCATCCATCACAGAAAAGGTTGCATCACAATCGAGGGACTCTGCTAGTTGATTTGCCTCATCTATCATATTAGGTGTAATATCAATGCCATGCACTGTATGACCAAGCTGAGATAGTATAATACTAAAAAAGCCGGCTCCACATCCAATATCCAATATTCGTAAAGATCTATCAGAATCAAATATATGACAAGTTAATTCTTCTCTCCATAATTTTAGTTTGGGACTTTCTAATTCTTTTGCACGTAAAGCGCCAAAATCGTGAGATCGATCTGCCCAATAGGCTGTAATAAATTCTTTATCATCCTTCATAGGATGGTTGCGTTCAAAAGTATCATTCATAATTTAGTTCTCCTCATATTCTATAGTATGTATAGTACCATAAAATAATAATGAACTATACAGCAAAAATCACATTAACTCCATAAATACTTACTATTAGATATGATATAATACTCCTATGTTTTTATTTTACTGAAAGGGCAGGGGCTATGATATTACAGACTGGACAACGTACAGATATTCCTGCTTTTTATGGGCAATGGCTAATCAATCGTATACGTGAAGGATTTGTAGATGTTCGTAACCCTTATAATCCCCTACAGGTGACACGGTATCCAATTAATCAAGAGGTGGTAGATGGTATTGCATTCTGTACAAAGAATCCTTTACCGTTTATTCCACTACTAAATGAAATTGTTGATTACAGACAATACTGGCATATGACTATAACGCCTTATGGAACCGATATTGAACCCTACGTGCCAACTTATGCGTCTGTTATAGAAGGATTTAAACATATTTCTAAACAGCTTAATTCTCAATCTATGGTGTGGCGCTATGATCCTATCATTTTAACTAATGAATATACCGTTGATTTTCATTGTGAAAGCTTTTACAAAATGGCTCAAGCCCTTAAAGGTTATACAGATACAGTTGTTGTTAGCTTTTTAGATATATTTGATAAGGTGGTTCAGAATTTTCCAGAAGGATATAGACCAAGTTTAGATATTCAAACTAAGATCATTAAAGAATTTGTTTCCATAGCTCATTCCAATCATATGAATCTTAAAACCTGTGGAGAAGGAGTTATCTTTAAAGAGCTTGGTGCTGATACAGAGGGGTGTTTAACCTTAGATTGTTATGAAAGTGCCTGGAATATAAAATTAAAAGCACCTAAACGCGCGCCAGCACGACCAGAATGTAATTGTTATTTACATGGTGATATTGGTGCCTACGATAGCTGTAGCCACTTTTGTCGTTATTGTTATGCTAATACTAATCGAGCGGTGGTTCGATATAATCGTTTACATCATGATCCAAATTCTAGTTTACTTATTGGAAGACTTTCAAAAAGAGAAATTATTAAAGAAAGTACGGAAAAGAGCTGGATTATAAACGAAACTGTAACACAGGATAGCTTATTTTAGAGAGAATTACGAGGAATTACTAAATTAAATGAATTGACTTATCGTGTAAAATAGATACCAAAGGGGTTGTCAAGCAGGTATCTCAGGAATATAAGAGAGTGTAAATGTATTTTTTGTTTAGTTTAAAAGGAGGTGCATTTATGATAACGTATAAGAAAGATAGTAAAGATAATTTACTATCACCTGACTCGTCTATGCCCGTGTTAGCAATGTGTTATGACTTTGATAAGACATTAACCCCTGACGATATGCAGGCACAAGGTTTTATTCAATCGGTAGGCTATAACGAAGAGCAAATCAAACAATTTTGGCATGAATCAAATCAATTGGCTAAAAAACATGATATGGATAATAACTTAGCCTATATGTACAAAATGATTCAAGAAGCAGTAGGCCATTTCTATGTAACAAAAGATAAGCTCATGGAATACGGCAATCAAGTAGAATTATACGAAGGGGTACGGACTTGGTTTGAACGCATTTGTCAATATGGCTTAGAACAAGGCGTTAAGATTGAACATTATATTATTTCGTCTGGCTTAAAAGAAATGATCGAAGGCACTGAAATGGCAAAAGAGGGGGCTTTCACCAAAATCTATGCCAGTGCATTTATGTTCGATGATAAAGGTGTAGCTGTTTGGCCCGCACAAGCCATTAACTATACGAATAAGACACAATTTTTGTTCCGCATTCAAAAAGGAATTCTCGATATTAATGATACTGGTGTTAATGATTACATTAAGCCTGAAAATCAACGTGTGCCGTTCCGTAACATGATTTATATTGGGGATAGCGATACAGATATTCCTTGTATGAGTCTTGTGAACGCTAATGGAGGTCATTCTATAGGTGTTTATGATCCATTTAAGAAGGATAAAGAA
This sequence comes from Veillonella parvula, assembly GCF_036456085.1. Taxonomy (NCBI): domain Bacteria; kingdom Bacillati; phylum Bacillota; class Negativicutes; order Veillonellales; family Veillonellaceae; genus Veillonella; species Veillonella parvula. The sequence goes on from NZ_CP138632.1 coordinate 526,859, forward strand.
AAGGTATATAAGATGATGCGTCATCATCGTATCCGTTATTATGCACCTGCAGACTATTCTAATGGTTCAAAACTAGATACCTTAGTGAAGCAAATTATTCGTAAAACCGCAGCCTATGAAGTATTAGAAGGCGAATATATTCATTGTAAATACGAAGCCGAGGAGTAATATGGAACAATCTAAATTAACTAGCGAATGGATTCAAACCTTTAACAGATTAGGTTCTGAAGGTAAATTAAAACCTACCGTACCATATCACGATTTATTTAACCGAAAGGAGTTAAAAGGATTTCCGTTACACACATTACCTATGTGGACGGTAAATTTTCCAACAGGTTATATTACGTGTTGTGATCCTCTAGTAACATTGCCAAGCAAACCAGATACATATCTTAGACAGGTAACACCAGGTACGTATTTGTTAGAGACTAAGATAATTGAAATGGAACCAAATGAGTATCGTTATGTAGCTAGTCGAGTTGTTTTTAGTGGCAATGAGCCTGTATACTATGAATTAGCATTAAAAGGGACAGAGGACTTAACCGATTTAGATGATGGAGATACCTATATTGGATTTCCTGTAGATTCGGGTTTAGCTACAATTGTAGATGCACAAACAATTGAAACATATAATAAGTTTTATGAACAATGGCATATAAACTATCCTGAAAAAAATATATACGATGACTATTATAGTGATTTATTCCAATTAAATGCTATGGCCTATCCACAATACCAACGTTCTAAAGGTGATTGGATTAACTTTACAATTCCTGATACAGAATTGACAGTACCGATGATTCAATCTGGATTTGGTGATGGTTTATATCCAGTATACTGGGCATTTGATAAAGATGGTCAAATCTGTCAAATTATTATGGAATACATTGATTGTAGCGAAGCATATGAATAATACACTGGGTGTATAGTTAAGGAACTAATTTTATAAATCAAAATATATAAAAATAAGGCGCTTAGATAACTAAGCGCCTATTAATATGTTTATATTCATCTGAGAAATTAGATACCAAAAACCCAGTTAACTAACACGCGAATAATACTTAAACCAACAACCATTTCAGCAAGAAATCTTAAAGAACTCTCCATGCCATTTCCTAAATGTTTTAAACCGCCAATTTTGGCTTTACTTACAATATCACACCAGCACATAAAATTCCTCCATAAGAGTATGAGTAAATCAGATAATTTATATTACTATTTTACAATCTGATTCTAAAAAATTCAATATAAATTTTATGTAATAATAATACTTTATTGGCATATAGAATAATTAAGAATATGAAAAGTATAGTTTATTTAAAGAATATAAATATGTTAATATGAAATCAACTATTGATGTGTTGTGTAATGGAGTGCTTTATGAGAAAGTTTATATTAAGCTTTGCAATAGCATTGGTTGCATGTAATATAATAGCTGCAAAAGAATATATTACATTAGAATCCCAAACTGGCAATACCATTGTTGATGAAAAAGGACAATGGATATTGGGCCCATATGATAACTTACATGTGGAGTATATAAAAGGATATAATAATAACTATGTATATGGATCATTTTATGAAAATGGTCAAAAACGATATGTAAATTTAGTTGAACTAGCCTATTTACCAGTAGGGTATGAATATGAGTTCTATTATAAATTTGCTAAAGCTTTCACTAATGGGGGCTTTAAATTATTAAACTTAGATGGTACATATGCTATTAATGATGTTATTACTGATTATGATGATTTAAGTGATACTATAATATTAGGTAAAAAAGGAGAATATTGGTATGTATATAATAGAGTAAGCGGCAATCCAATTATTGATAGTCCTATTAGAAGTATCAAAGAGAGTATTACCAAATATTGGTCTAGAAAAGATAAAAAATATCTTTATAAATTATATACTATAGATGATTATACAAAATATCTTACAGAAAATGGTGTTTTACTTAGTGTTGATGAAGCTATAGACCTTATTAACAGTAATGATTATATAGAAATACGTAATAATGATGGTGCGGGAGGTGATTCATATTCTGATGAGAATTTTTATAGTAGAGCTCCATCAGATGTTTATGATTTATTTTCAGAAGTAGATGATAAAGGTAATACTTTATATGGTATGAAGACAAAGGATAATATAATCGTTATTCCTCCTAAATATAAATCTATAAAACATTTAGGTAAAGAGTTTAAGTACTTTGTTGTGACTGATGAAAATAATAGGTATGGTATTGTAGACTCATTAGATCAAACTATAGTTGCTACGAATAACTATTCTTATGAAAGATTAAGTGATCGTAGCTTTATTTTGAAAGATTCATATGGTAATAGTATTTTTAATGCTAGTTCAGGTGTATTTTATGCTGATGTTTTTGATAGTATAGATACATCAAAGCCTAATTATGTATTAAATAAAGTTACTACAGCAACTTATGATAAAATAAAATATGTAATTGATACAAACTCAGGTTATAAATTATTTAAATTACCACATTATGATGACGATATAACATCATTTTATAAAGCTTTATTTGTTTATAAATCTAAAGGGAAATATGGCCTAATGGATTATAACGGTAATATAATTATTGAACCTAAGTTTGATAAAGTTACTATTGATGAACCTGAGTTAGCGGAATATATAAAAGAAATAGATTCATATGATAAATAATTAATTTTTTACTGATTATTTTGATTAACTAAAATAAACTAGCTTATAGACTTATAGGCTAGTTTTTATTTTTAATATGAATTACTTCCGATAACGATATATTATCGGAAGTTATTCATATAAGAAAATTGGGCCTAAATGGCCCAATCCTTTATTTCATCAAGTTTTTTGCTTATTTACGTTTAAATGTGTATGGTTCGTATTCTACATCATTATGACGGTTAGTCCACCAGTTCCAACCAATTCTTGCTAACTTCCAGGCAATAAATCCTACGATGATCCCTAATACTAAACCTGTTAATACATCTGTTGGATAATGCGCAAATAAGTAAACTCTAGAGAACGCTACTACTATTGAACCTAACAATGCTAAAATCCCTAAATATCGCTTCTGAGGCGCTATTTGAGTTAAGCCTAGGTAAATGGTCATAGATGATGCAAATGAACCAAAACTATGACCTGATGGGAATGAATAGCTTGTAGCTTTTGGTAGTGCAGATTCTAACGGCACCGTTACATTTGGAAAATCAACAAATGGTCTTAATCTCGCTACATTTGGTTTTAAACCTTGGTCGCCAATTATAAATACAAATCCTAAAGCAATAATAATTGCCACGCCTAAAACGCGATATTTTTTTTGTAGCATTAATAATAAGGCTATTATAATCCATAATGCGCCATTACTTGTGATTTTTGAAATAAATGCCATAATTGGTGTTAAAAAACTATATACAAAATGTTCATGTACATAGAAGATTAAAGAGTGATCAAATTGTAAAATTGTGTCCATAAATTCCTCTTCTATTCTACTCTCATCTAAATGATAATTATTGAGAATATCTTATGCTTTTTATTTTAATAATTAATCTATACTAATTTATTTACGTCTATAATGATTTCTCATTTACAGCCCAAATTATAGCCTAAACTATTTATATCTAATGGTCAATAGTTTAGGCTATATTTCATAAAAACTATAATTATGTTTTCTTTTTGTCACCTTTTTTTACTGCTGCTTCAGATGTAGTAGGCATTGTAATAATTGTATCTACTGGGTCATATACAGACTCAAAGGAATCGGTTTGAGTAACCCAGTTGCCATATGTAATGGTTCTATATGTATTCATTTTCAAGCCTACATGTCCTTCTTGTACCTCTTTTTCTTTTAAAGATGGATCTACCTTAGTTATTGTTTTATTAGGAATCTCACTGTAATCGCCTACAGAGATAGATACATTTTTTGGTTTATCTTGAGCTGTACCAATAATATAAATAGTTAAGGTTCCATTATTCATAACGCTTAAGATATAAATAGAATGCTGATATGGATTTCTAAACTTAAAATCTAAATAGCCCCAAGCTACAGTAGCATCTCTGCCAGCTTGAATATATCCAACTGGTTCAAAGTGAGGAGTTCGTTCAACAATATTCATTCCGGATAATAAAGCTGTATTAAAAATAGTAGAACTTACTTGGCAAATACCGCCACCAATGCCAGGAACTAATTTGCCATCAATCATAACAGGTGCATCATCATAGCCAGCTTCTGCAGTACGTTCGCCTACAACATCGTTAAAGGAGAATTGTGCGCCTGGCTTAATGAGTGTACCATTTATCTTATCAGAAGCTAATTGGATATTATGTGTTCTGCTTTCATTACCTGGATTATACTCCGTTGTGAAAGATGCTAATACAGTATTTAAAGGTTTTAGATCAGTATCGGTAACTTTTACTGTATTCTGCGTAGTAAATACCATAGAAAGTGAATTTATACTATCGCCAGATTGTAAATCATCTTTCAGCTTTTTGAGGGTGGCATCGATATCAATACGTTTACCTTCTTTGGCGGGATGTATTACTACTTGTCCATTTTCAACAGTAAGATATGCATCATGACCAGGTGTATCTATTGTTTTTGCTAACTCAGTGAGATATGTTTTCCCCTTTACTTCGTCTAACTTATATTGTGGTTTAAAATGATGACCATAAAATAATCCATTAAATCTATGTGACAGTACTGTCCACATATCATCCTCATAGCCGTATGTGGAAATAGCTTTTACCAAACCCTCTGTATCGAATTGAATGCCTAAATCATGATATGTAGCTTGTTGTTTTTTATTATTTCCCATATCGATAGATATAGTCTGAGGTATCTTATCGTTCAACTCTTGCAAACGCGCTTGTAATTTGTTCTTTGGTGTATTTGATAGATCTGTATCATTATAATATACACCATAAGAAATGTTTTCTGTTGGAATGTATGAGCAGCCAGTTGTACCTAAAAGAACAAGGACTGTTCCTACTAATATATATTTCTTCGTCATGTATTGGTAAATTCTCCCGAATAAGTTATTATATTCTCTAATTATAGCATATATAGATCTAATCTATGGTACAATTATATTGATATTTTAGGGGTAAGGGTGAATTATGTCAAAGTCTAAGAAACAACAAAAACATTTCTATTTGCGCAATAACGATGCGCTTATGAATAGTACAAAGTTGTCTATGAAAGCAAAACAAAGCATATTGTTATCTAAGGCCGAGAATACTGTTGATGCTTACGAATCGGATTGGGACGATTTTGTAGATTGGTGTACCTATCAAAAGGTATCTTATTTTCCAGCTACACCAGAAACCATAGTAAATTATATTAACGATCTAGCAGATTATGCAAAGGCAAATACAATTTCACGTCGTATAAGTGCTATATCTGAAAATTTTAATGCTTCTGGTCAAAGAAATAATCCATGTATGGCACCTATTGTAAAACAGGCCTTACGTGGCATTAGACGGTTAAAAGGAACGTTTCAACAAGGGAAAACACCAGTTTTATTAGAAGATATTGAAGATATTATAGACTGTATGGCTAAGCTAGATGTTCCGGAACTTCAATTATTGCGTGATAAAGCTATTCTTTTGATTGGCTTTATGGGTGCCTTCCGTCGCAGTGAGATTGCGGCTATTACAGTAGAAAATCTTCAATTTTCACCACAAGGTGTTGAAATCTTTGTAGCATCCTCTAAGGCCGACCAAGAGGGTCAAGGTGCAGTAGTAGCAATTCCTCATTTATCTGGTTCTCCGTTAGATGCAGTACGAGCCTTACAACAATGGTTACGTGCTTCTGGTATTACTGAGGGACCTGTATTTAGAGGGTTTACAAAAAATATGTCTTTACGTAAAACAGCTATATCCGATAAGATGATTTCAGAAATCGTAAAAAAATATATTTCTCTTATTGGTCTAGATCCGACCATGTATGGCGCCCATAGTTTACGTCATGGCTTTGCAACGACTGCAGCAGCTTATGGCGTTGAAGAACGTAATATTATGAGGCAAACACGTCATCATAGTGTAAATATGGTTCGTCGTTACATTAATGAGGCAAACAAATTTGTAGATAATCCTATTTCAACGATCTTTGAAAAACGATTTAGATAACAAAAGGCAGCTATCTCTATTAGAGTAGCTGCCTTTTTGTGTGGGAATAACCCATATATATTTAGTTTTGAGCCACATAGTCCAAAGCTCTAACTGGACTATCAGATTTCTTTGTTGGTACTTTTAAAACCGTACCAGGTACAAGAGCACCAGAATCACTAATATTGTTAAGTTCCTTCATGGTATATACCATTTCACGAACATCCATATCTTTATGAGCTGTACGTGCTGCAATATCCCACATCGTATCGCCTACTTGAACCTTTACTTCACGTACATTATGTGTATTTACCTCTGTTGTAGGATTTGACATATTATAACCAAATAATACTGTTAAGCACATTCCTACCATCATCAATATATTTTTCATCTCATACCTCACATTTATATCGAACATAATATCTGAGAACATTTGTTTGTTTACATGCTTATAATAGCACACGAACGAATGTTCGGTCAAGCATTTAAGAACAAATGTTTGCAAAAACTTTCAAAATTTCCTATAATAGGGATATAAGTTAAATAAATACCTTATGTTTTTATTATATAGTATGATATGAGTTATTTTTTACGCATAGAAATGTTAACATTATTTTTACATTAGATTGCTTTGGAGGTTTATCGTGAGACGCCCTGCTACAGATATCAATACAAAACAGCGCCGTATATTAGAATTTATAAAAGATTCATTACATAATGAATATCGTTGTCCTACAGTTCGTGAAATCTGTACACATGTAGGGCTAAGTTCTACTTCCACCGTTCAATCTCACTTAAATACTTTAGAAAAATTTGGTTATATTAAACGTGATCCAAATAAAAATCGTGCTATTACTGTGTTAGAAGATACTAAACCGTCTATTTCAGTAGCCGGTAATGAAACGTCTAGCTCTGATAACTTTGAATTTTTAGGTGCTGGACTTAAACAAGTACCTCTTATCGGCACTGTACAAGCAGGTATGCCTATTACTGCAGTAGAAAACCTAGAGTCCACGCTTACATTGCCAGTTCAATTGACTGGTGATTCTGACTGTTTCTTATTACGTGTTCAAGGCGAATCTATGATGAATATCGGTATGTATGAAGGTGATATGCTTATCGTGCGGCATCAAAATACTGCTAATAACGGCGATGTTGTTGTTGCTCGCATTGATGATGAAGCTACAGTAAAACGTTTTTATAAAGAAAATGGTCATATTCGTTTACAACCTGAAAATGATGATTTTGATCCAATCATTGTAGATAATTGTCATATTGAGGGCCTTGTAATCGGTCTTGTACGAGATAGAATATAAGCAACAAAAAAAAAACGGCAACATATTGTTGCCGTTTTTTTTGTTGCATGTATAAAGTTTATTTTTAATGTAAACTATTTTCTCTCCGTAGAGTAGCAAAAATAGCACCTGATATATTATGCCATACACTAAAAATAGCCCCTACTAGCGTTGCTAATGGATTTAATGCAAAATTTGTTGCTGCTAATGTTACGGCTAAACCACTATTTTGCATTCCTACCTCTATTGCTAGCGCTGTAGTTTTATCATATCTTAATTTAAGCAGTGCTCCTACACCTAATCCTAGTAGTAGACCTAGTATATTATGTATACCAACAACAATAAGTGTTTCAAGCCCAGAAATCAATAGTTTATCTTTGTTGATAGCAATAATGGCTGCTATTAACAGTATAATAGCAATCATAGAGAAGATCGGACTAATGCTGGTTAAAGTATTGATATGTGATTTACATACATATTGGATTACTGCGCCCAATAAGATTGGCACAATAATAACTTTTACCATAGTAATCATCATAGGTAGTACTTGAACATCTACCCATGCGCCACCGATATATAAGATTAATAATGGTGTAACTATGGGAGCTATTAATGTTGAAGTAATTGTCATTCCTACAGATAAAGGGACATCACCATTGGCAATATAGGTTATAACATTACTGGCTGTCCCGCCAGGACAACAACCTACTAATATTACACCAATAACAATATCTGGTGATAATGTGAATATATGGCAAATTCCCCAGGCTAATAGAGGCATTATCGTATATTGTGCAAGTACACCAATACAAATATCTTTTGGATGCCTAAGGATACTACATAAGCTTTCAAACTTAATAGTAAGCCCCATTCCAAACATGGCTATACCAAGTAAAAAAGGTGTATAAGCGATTGCCCAAGTAAAGTATTCTGGTACTATATAAGCAATACATGAAAAGCCTAGGATTGTAAAAATTAAGTATTTGGAAAGAACGTTGTTGAGTGTAAGTAAATGATTCATAACTTCTCTCCTTAATTTGGATCGTATGAGAAGTTATCAATAAGTCGTGTAGGACCAATATATATAGCCATAGCCACTAATACTGGGGCAGTAACCTCTTGTACAGGTTGCATAGTCTTAGCATCAACAACTGAAATATAATCTATTTTAGCAAGCGGTTCGGTTTGTATAGTGTCTGTCATAGTATCAATGATACATTTAGTAGAGCAACCATATTGTGTAGTTTGTTTTCCCAATTGAATAGCTTTATACAATATGGTAGCGGCTTTCCGTTCTTCACTAGACAAATATGTATTACGAGAAGATTTTGCTAAACCATCTTCTTCACGAACAATGGGAACACCAATAATATTGACAGGAAAATTTAAATCAAAGACCATTTTACGTATAATGGCTAATTGCTGTGCATCTTTTTCACCAAAATACGCATTTGTTGGTTGAATAATATTAAAGAATTTTGCCACCACAGTGCAAACGCCTTTAAAGTGAATTGGTCTGCGAATACCACACAATGTATCAGATAAATCCGCAATGTTTACAAATGCCTTTTTATCTTGGTACATTTCCTCCGGATTTGGAGCAAAAATAAGATCGACACCATGTGATTCACATAACTTTTTATCGCTATTAATATCACGAGGGTAAGTACTCAAGTCTTCATTTTCTCCAAATTGAATAGGATTTACAAATATAGAGACAATGACCTTATCGTTATTTTTTCTAGCTTGATCTATTAATGCAGCATGTCCTTCATGTAAGAATCCCATGGTTGGTACAAAACCAATTGTGTAACCTTCTTTTCTCCAGCTATTTACTGTATTCCGTACATTTTCGATAGTTGTTATAAATTCCATTATATTCCTCCGTTATATTGTAAATACGAAGATAGTCCTATACAGTCTACTGTAATTCGATCAATGACAATTATTTTTGATCAACTAATAAACCATGTTTCTCATAGTTTTTTATATGACTTATCTTGTTATTATTATCTACAAATACAACGAGAGGATTATGGCTCTCAACTTCGCTTTCATCAAGCTGTGCATAACACATGATAATTATCTTATCATGTACTTGCACATGTCGTGCAGCAGCACCATTTAAACATATAACACCACTACCTGCTTCTCCGGCAATAGTATATGTACTAAAACGTGCTCCATTATTAATATTTACAATTTGAACTTGTTCATATTCTCGTATTCCGGATGCATTCAATAAATCTGTATCAATTGTAATGCTCCCTACATAATCAAGCTCTGCTTGTGTCACAGTAGCTCTGTGAATTTTACCTTTTAACATTGTTAGTATCATGCTAAACTCCTTGTGTTTTAAATGTACCCGCCATATTGGTCGGTTCGAACTTTCACAATTTGTCTGTTTATCATGAATTAACAGTAGACTAGAGTATAGTTAAAAATACTATCTCCAGAGAAATTATACCATAATTATAAATTTTTACATTAAAATACAATTAATATAATACAAATAATGTCACTCTAATCAAAAATAACAGTAAGATTGTAGTATAAAATAAAAACCAGTAGCTACAATGTAGTTACTGGTTTTTTATTTTATACTGATATTTTATTTTAGATATTCTGCTAATGCTTTATCAATATATGCTGCTTCATCAGCCGTTGGTTCACACATTGGTAAATTAAATTTTCCCACAGGTAAGCCAATTTTACGGGCTGCATATTTAACAGGAATCGGATTTGTGGTGATGAACATCGCTTTTATAATTTCTGATAAAGCTTGATAAATACGAATCGCTTCGTAGTTATGGCCAGATTCATAAGCTTGAATCATAGCATTCATATCTTTGCCTGCTACATGAGATACTACAGATACGACTCCACATCCTCCAATAGATAACATCGGTAATGTAAGACCATCGTCCCCACTATATACCATGAAATCATCTCCAGGCATTAAACGCTTAATTTCAGAAGCAATCATTAAATTACCACTTGCCTCTTTGATAGCACAAATATGTGGATATTCGTTATGTAGTTGAACTAAGGTAGTTGGGAAAATACCTGTCCCCACACGACTTGGTACATTATACACCATGATTGGTAATGTAGTAGCTTCTGCAATAGTTTTAAAATGCAAATATTGACCTTGTTGGTTCGGTTTATTGTAATAAGGTACTACAACTAGCAAACCATCGATACCATCGATGTTAGAAACTTCCTTTACAAATTCTGCAGAAGCCATTGTATCGTTACTACCTACATTGGCAATAATCGAACCTTTATGTCCACATTCTTTTGCAATCGCATTAAATAGAGCTAATTTTTCGTCTCTAGACATAGTTGGGTTTTCACCCGTTGTACCACAAACCACAAGACCATCAGAGCCATTATCTAACAGATGATTGGCGATAGCAACACAATTTTCAATATTTACGGCTCCATCATTATTAAAGGATGTCACCATAGCTGTTAACACTCGACCAAAGGTTTTCATATATGTCCTCCCCTTGATAGATTAAAATGCTTGTTTTTCCACCAAGTACTCAGCAATTTGCAACGCGTTAAGAGCTGCACCTTTACGAATTTGATCCCCTACAATCCAGAAGTTCATACCTTTGTCATTATATAAGTCTTTACGAATACGACCAATTTCACAGTCGTTTTGATTAGATGTATACAATGGCATAGGGTAAATTTGTTCAGCAGGATTATCTTTAACTTGTAAACCAGAGAATTTTTCACATGCTGCCTTGAAAGCTTCTACAGATACAGGCTCCGCTGTTTCTACCAAGACAGACTCAGAGTGGGAACGATATACAGGAACACGCACTGTAGTAGGAACTACTTGAATAGTTTCGTCATGAAGGATTTTTTGTGTTTCGTGAACCATCTTCATTTCTTCTTTAGTGTAATCGTTCTCTAAGAATACATCGATTTGTGGCAATAAGTTGAATGCTACAGGATAGTGTTTAGGAGCAGATCCTGTTGGTAACAGATTTGCTGTCATTTCTTCGCCTGCAGTATATTGTTTTACTTGATTTTCAAGTTCTTCAATACCTTCTTTACCTGCCCCAGATACAGCTTGATATGTACTTACAACTACACGTTTAATTGGAGAGATATCATGAAGAGGTTTTAATCCTAAACTCATGATAATTGTAGAGCAGTTAGGATTTGCAATGATACCTTTATGTTTCAAGATATCTTCTGGGTTAACTTCTGGTACTACGAGTGGAACTTCAGGATCCATACGGAATGCACTAGAGTTATCGATTACAATAGCACCGCGTTTAGCGGCTTCTGGCGCTAATGTTTTAGATATAGAGCCACCTGCGAATAGCGCAATATCAATATTATCAAAAGATTCAGGTTTTGCTTCTTCTACAATATATGTTTTACCATTCACAGTAAGTTCTGTACCTGCAGAACGAGCGGAAGCTAATAGTTTTAAGTTCTCATAAGGAAAGTTACGTTCTTCAATAAGTGTAATAAATTCAGCACCTACTGCACCAGTAGCACCTAGAATTGCAATATTAGGTTTTTTCATTGATACATCTCCTTGCACAAATATTATAAATAATGTTCTAAACCGTATGTTAAGCCAGTTTTAGAACTAATTTTTTTACATGCTAGTACTACGCCTGGCATAAAAGATAAACGGCTTAAGCTATCATGACGTATGGTTAATGTTTCATCATAACCACCAAATAATACTTCTTGATGAGCCACATAACCTGGAAGGCGTACACTATGAATTGTTACATTGTCAACCTTAGCACCACGAGCACCTGGTAAGCTTTCACGAGTCAAATCCTCATCAGCAGTTACCTTAGCAGCTTGTTTAGCATCGTTAATCAATTTAGCTGTTAAAATAGCTGTACCAGAAGGCGCATCGTATTTGTGATTATGATGTAATTCTATAATTTCTACATTAGGGAAATATGGAGCGAGCTCTGCAGACACTTTCATCATCATTACCGCCCCAAGAGAAAAGTTTGGCGCCACTAAGCAATTCGCTTGATTGGAACGACCTATTGTATCAAGTTCATCACGTTGTTCTGCGGTCAATCCTGTAGTACCGATGACTACATGAATACCAGCGGATAACATTTTCTTCGCGTTTTCATAAATAACTGCAGGATTAGTGAAATCTACAATCACATCAGGTTTATTTGTATCTAATACCTCATCGATGGAGGCACTCATTTTGATACCTAATTGTTCGATTCCTGCTACAGAGCCTACATCTTCCCCTGCCTTAGTCGGATCAATACCACCAACTAATGTTAAATCAGGATCGTTATGTACTGCTTTGACCACTTCACGACCCATTTTGCCGCCAGCGCCATTTACCATTACTCGAATCATATATACCTCCAAAAAAGCCAGTGGATGCATCCACTGGCCTTATAGATTATATAGCTATATATACTCTCACGAAAAGCTCAATGATAGCACTCCACCAATACAAGATTGATGACAGTTGTCTATCTATTAAATAGACAACCAGAACGATGAGTCGCAATCATCGAACTTCGGCAAGCATCCCTTTTATCATGGATCAATGCATGCCTACTCCTCATGATTACTCTTAATACTCGCACCTCTATCAACATATTCATTTAATACTATTAGTATAAGTAATTATGCGATTTTAGTCAATTAAAATGGTCAATAAGTTCTTTCGCCGCCGCAAGTGCTGTAGCAGACATTTCCTTACCAGACATCATAGACGCGATTTGTGTTACTCGTTCTTCCTCATTTAAGACTACTAATGTAGAGATTGTACGATCATCTTGCTCGATTTTAGATAGATGATAGTGTTGTTTCGCAATACTTGCAGTTTGTGGCAAATGGGTAATACAAAATACTTGATTTGTTCTAGATAAATTAAGTATTTTTTCTGCCACCTTAAGTGCTATATCACCGCTGATACCAACGTCAATTTCGTCAAATACCATCGTTTTAAAAGCGTCACTGCGGAATACTGATTTAAAGGCTAATGCAATGCGAGCTAACTCACCGCCAGATGCTACTTTATGTAGAGGTAATAACTGTTCCCCTTTATTCGCAGAGAATAACATTTCAATAGACTTTGCACCTAATGAGGATAACTCAGTCCCCTCTTCAATATGAAATTGAATATCCCCTTTGGGCATCCCTAGATCCACTAATTCTTGATGTAAGGCCGTAGCAATATCTTTTGCATTTTTTTGACGTACCTCGTGTAAAACTGTTAACGCTTCTTCTGCTACCTTTTTTGCTTCTTCAAGACGAGTTTCTAATTCATCTTGAGCAAATACAAGGCCTTCTAGTTCTTCTAAACGAGATTGCGCCTTTTCTTCGTATGCTAGAATATCTTCTACGGTTTCACCATATTTTTTCTTTAAGCTATAAATTGTGGTATCTCTGTCTTGGCAATACTTATAACGCTCTTCATCGTAGCTGATAGTATCCCTGTAACGATCTAAAGATTGTGCAGCTTCTTCTAATTGGAAATAAGCAGAGTCCACCATTTCTGAGACATCTTTTAACTCGCTGTCATATTTTACTAGATCATTAACCTCTACCTTAATCGAGTTAATCGTATCAAGTAATGGTTGACGTCCATTATAAAAGGCATCATAACAAGAACCTAAAACCTTATCGATATGTTCAAAACTGTCAAGACGCTTAAGTTCTTCTGCAATAGTTACATCTTCACCAACACTCAGACCAGCATCTTCAATTTCGTCGATTTGGTATCTAAGCATATCAAGCTCCCGGGCTCGCTCAGACATATTTTCTTGTAAATGATCTACATCTTGTTTTGCTTGCTTATACATTTTATACGCATCAGTATAAGCTTTATAGGCTTCTTTTCCTTCTTTATTAAAAGTATCTAAATATTCATGATGTGTATCAGCGTCTAGTAAACGTTGGTTGCTATATTGTCCGTGAATATCTGCTAAGTATTGACCAATCTCCTTTAAAGCTTTTAAAGGTATTGGTTGATCATTAGCCAATATACTAGATTTGCCATTACGGTTAAAGGATCTAGATAGAATTAACTGGCCTTCTTCTATCATGATATTTTTAGACTCTAATAGGTCTTGAATACTTTGGTGATTAGCAATATCAAATATTCCATCAATAACAAAACTATCTTTACCGTGACGAATAAACTCGCTACTTGCGCGTTCTCCTAATAGGATACTAAAGGCATCCATAAGAATGGATTTCCCTGCCCCAGTTTCGCCGGTAAAGATAGTAATGCCATCATTAAATGAAATATTCATTTGCTCAATCAACGCAAAGTTGCGAATGCTCATTTGCGTTAACATATTATTAGTCCTTCATTAAATCTTGAATTTTCGCTAAAATTGCTGGAACTTCAGCGTCGGATTTTGCAATTAACAAAATAGTATCGTCCCCTGCTAATGTACCAATAATTTCAGTCCATTTTGCATGGTCGATAGAAAATGCTACAGATTGAGCAGAACCAGGGATTGTATGTAATACAACTTGGTTTAAACTGTGATCAACCTTAATCAAAGAATCTTGGAATAGTCGGTTAATACGACTACGAGATAAAACTACATTTTCCTCTGGAGATAATGCATAACGATAATGTCCATCGCCTGTAGGAATTTTGATTAACATTAATTCCTTAATATCACGAGAAACTGTAGCTTGTGTAACTTCAATACCTTCTTCTAGTAAAGCCGCAGCTAATTCCTCTTGTGTTTCAATCGCCTTGGACTGCACGATCTCTTTAATTTTGTTATAGCGATAGCGTTTCATTTTGAACTCCCTTTTTTAAACCTTGCACATAAAAGAGAATAGTATCTTTCTGATAATATTATACCATATATTCATAATTAATATATGGTATAAATCGCATATATTATACGTCTTATGCATATTATATTAATATTTAAAATATTGTTAATATTCTATATATTGATAACGTGCAAATTCATAGCTCATAAGGTTCATCTATTTATAGGGAATTAATAATTTAAAAATAAAAAAATATACATGTATAATTAAAATCCCCTATAAAGGGGGTTTTACTAACTGAGTATGAGTTTTATTCATAATGAATAAAGATATATTTCGTTTTATCGTTTTTGCAATATAAATAACTCAGGTGGATTATGTATTTGGTTCATCGGATGCCAATGACATATATTATATATTTTCTGATCTAAATCTGATAAATACGATTTAAGAGACTGCATTTCTTCAAATCCCTCTGTTGTTCCAGGGTAAGCAACTATTGTAATAACTCCAGACTTGGAAAGTTTGTGTAAACCTTCATTTATGGCATCAATGGTTTGATGCGGTTTTGTTACAACTTGGTGATCTCCTCCAGGTAAATATCCTAGGTTAAAAATCATTAAATCAATAACTTCATCCTTTAATTGATGAGCTACCGCTAAATCATGAGAGTCATGAATAAACGTTAAACTCACTTCTGGCGCAATATCATTTGATTGTAAAAGCTCCTTGCTAGTTTTAATAGCTTTCATTTGAATATCAATTCCATATAGATGGCATGCTTTTTGTGCCCGTTTAGAAAGGTATAAAAGATCATGGCCATTACCACATGTAGCATCTACTACCACTTTGGCATTTTCCATACATCTATCCCAGATTAAATGTTGGAATTGAACAGCATTGTTAATGTTAATCAAAAAACCACCCCACTTGAGATTTGGTTATAACAATTCATCTCGACGAGATGCTAACTTTTTAAATAGTGTACCAAAGAAACATTGATCCTTGAATCGTACAAATAAACAATATACAGGGTTAGAGCTTATATGTAAGGTTTCTTTATTTGTAAAAGTATAGTCAAATGTACCATCAATACAAATATGTAATTGTGGTTCTCTTTCCGGCATTGTAATTTGAATCGTATCATGTTCCTCTAAAACAAGGCTTACACCTTGAATTAAATGTGGTGCTACTGGGGTGACAATGATAGATCGATTATCTGGTTTCATGATTGGACCACCAGCCGATAGATTATAGCCGGTAGAACCTGTAGCAGAGGAAATAATTAAACCATCCGATGGATACATTTGCGTATGTTGATTATTTATGGACATATTAATTCGAGCCATTTTAGCCGGTTCAGCACGAGTGATAACAATTTCGTTAATGATAGGAACTAGTTCTTCCTCTTTACCCTCATGACGTTCGATATAAGCATATAAATGTCCGCGCTTTTCAATATTATAATCACCATTAGCAATACGTTTAATATGACTTTGCATTTGATGAATTTCAATTTGATTTAAAAAACCTAGTTCGCCAAGATTAATACCACAAACAGGTACATTATATGGATAAATTTGTCTTGCAAGATGGATGATGGTACCATCACCACCAAAACTAAAGGCAATATCTATTTGTTTGAAGATTTCTGGGCGACTTAAAATATGAGTTTCAGGAATCTTAAGTACTCGTGCAGGTGCATCTGATTCGAGATCATCTGGCAAAAATACTTCGATACCTTCATCTTTACAAATATGTGCAGCCATTTTTAAAACTGCCATAATATTGCTTTTCCCCATATTGGGGAAGAATCCGATACGCATAGTAATCTCCTATAATGAATGGGCTTCTGCAACCACTGTATCAATCAAAGTATCATCAATGGTTAAGGCCCCTTCTTCGTACTTTTTAAAATAACCTAAAAACTCTATATTACCTTCCATACCTTTAATTGGTGAGAAAGTTAAGCCATGTGTATACAATCCACAATCATACGCAACATGTAGAATACGATGTAATACTTCTTTATGGATTTCACTATCTCGCACTATACCGCCCTTACCAACATTTTCTTTACCAGCCTCAAATTGTGGTTTTATTAAGGCCACAAGTGAGCCCGTATCTTTTAATAAATTAGTAGCTACTGGTAAAACTTTGTCTAAAGAAATAAATGCTACATCAATAGAAATAAAATCAACAAGTTCACCTATTTGTTCAGCAGTAACAGTACGGATATTTTGCTTCTCCATATTAATTACACGTGAATCTTGGCGTAATTTCCAAGCTAATTGATTATATCCTACATCGATGGCAAAGACCTTAGACGCACCGTTTTGTAATGCGCAATCTGTAAAACCACCTGTACTAGCTCCTATATCAATCATCACAGCCCCATGTAAATCGATAGGGTAAGTTTGAATAGCCTTTTCTAATTTAAGTCCTCCACGGCTTACATAAGGTAGGGTATTGCCTTTTACAATAATATTAGCATCCGCAGGAATCTTGGTGCCTGCTTTATCTATGCGCGTAGTATCCATAAATATAAGGCCCGCCATAATAGCTGCTTTTGCTTTTTCTCTACTTTCAAAAAGGCCTCGATTAACGAGGAGTATATCTAATCGTTCTTTATTGTTCATATTACACCATGATAAATACAATAAAACTGAATAAAGGCCACAAGAATACCGAGAATTAAACCACCAAATACTTCGATAGGTGTATGTCCCAACAACTCTTTTAATGCTTCTTTACGTGTAATGACAACAGGTATATTCTTTTTGGTAAAATAATCTACAATTTGATTAAGTATTTGAGCTTGTCGTCCTGCCTCTAATCGTACACCAGACGCATCATACATAACAACAATTGAAAATACTAAGGATAATATAAATAGATCCGTTACACCATTTTTAAGGTAAATCGCTGTTGTTGTAGCAATTACAAATGATGTATGTGAACTTGGAAAACCACCAGATCCAACAAGGCGCTCTGGTCGGAATTTACCATGTCTTAAGAGTTGCCATACAAATTTGATAGCTTGAGCCGTAAACCAGCCCCAAAATGCAGCTTGTGCGATATAATTATGTGCTATTTGTGGTAATATATCAATCATTGTTTATACCTTCTACAGGTAATACCCATTAATTCGTACGTTCTAAAAGATAATCAATTAATGCTGATAGTATAGTTGTATCATAAGAAACCAAGTTTAACGCATCATGAGCTTGGCTACCTACTAGGTAGGCTTGATGTTTTGCTTGCTCTAAACCTAGTAAAGATACATAGGTAGATTTATGTTGGCGAATATCACTACCGGGTGTTTTCCCTAATTCTTCAATAGTACCGGTTACATCTAAAATATCATCAGTAATTTGGAATAATAATCCCAGGCAATTAGAATATTCCATAAGGAATGTTCGCGTGGTATTATTAGCACATCCAAGAATAAGACCTAATTCTACAGAAGCGTTAAATAGTGCACCTGTTTTACCAGTATGTAAAACCTTTAATTCTTCTAAAGGAATATGTTTATCTTCACTGAGCAAATCAAAGGCTTGTCCCCCAACCATACCTTCTGGACCAGCCGCAGTAGCAACACATTGTATAGCATCTAGTTTTTGCTGTGCACTAGCAACTGTATTTGAAGTCATCAATTGAAAGGCATATGTTAATAACCCATCACCGGCTAAAATAGCAAGTCCCTCACCGTATACTTTGTGATTGGTCAAATTACCTCTGCGATAATCATCATTATCCATAGCTGGTAAATCATCATGAACTAATGAATACGTATGGATACACTCCATAGCACATAGAAATTCCTTATAATCAGCTGGCTCTTTATGAAGCATTTCTAACACAGCCTTAGTTAAAATAGGTCGTATTCGTTTGCCACCTTGCATTAAACTATAATTCATAGATTCATAAAGTTGTTCAAATTCTTGATTTGGGCTATTAAGTACTTCGCCTAACCATTGTTCAATATTTTGTTTGCTAGATGCTAAATAATCTTTGAACATAGAATCTCCTTATTCGCTGATGCGGACTTCTTCGATAATTTGTTGTACTTCATTTTCAACAGAATCGAGCATTTCAGCACATTCTTTTACCAAAGTTAAGCCCTTTTTATATTGTGATAAAAGCTCAGAAATGGTCATATCCCCATCATCTAATTGCTTAACAATATCTTCTAAGGCCTTATATTTTTTCTCATAACTTTTTAGTGATGCGGCCATCCTTGTGCGCCTCCTTTACCGTAGCAGTAATATAACCATCAGCTAGTGTAACTCGTATATCGTCATTTGGTTGTAATTGGGCAACCGAAGTAATAGGTTTGTTATCATGCTCAACCTTTGCAAAACCTTTAATCATCATTTGTAATGGATTTAGTGACTCTAACTGTTGTGCCAATAATGCTAAGCTATGTCTCTCTGCATTACATCGTTCTTTAGTTGCATTAGTTAGAGTTTGAGAAAGCTCTTGTAAGTGTGATTTTTGCTTATGTAAAAATTGCAGAGCTGGAATGCCAAGTTTTCGATTAAAGAGCAATGTTAAATCTGTACGTTTTTGTTGTAGTGTATAGCGTATATATTCGTGTAAATACTCTTCTTTTTCTGTCAACTGATCTTGTAATATAGTAATTGGAAGTACTGCCATTTCTGCAGCATGGCTAGGCGTAGCACCACGTACATCAGCTACATAATCACATAAGGTGTAATCTGTTTCATGACCTACCGCCGAAATAATCGGTGTATGAGCATTATAAATTGCCTCTACAACAGCTCTATCATTGAAACACCACAAGTCCTCCATAGATCCACCACCACGACCAACGATGATGACATCAATATCTGGATCAGCATCTGCCGTAGCAATTCCTTTTGCTATAATTGGGCCTGCGGTACTACCTTGTACAGGAACGGAAAACAATTTAAATTGAACTAGTGGATTGCGTTGTTTACTAACATGTAGAATATCATGTAATACAGCACCAGATTGGGATGTAACAATACCAATGCAACTCGCCATATAGGGTAAACCTACTTTATGGCTATCATCAAAGTACCCCAAAGCAGTTAACTCTCGTTTTAGAGCGTCAAATTCGAGCTGTAACGGACTTTTAGCACCTATTTGCATATCTGATGCAATGAGATTTAAACGGCCCATTTTATTGTAAAAGTTAACAGATGCTTTTACAGTTACTAATAAACCATTTTGAATGGCATTAGCTAGTCCCTTTTGCATGACGGTACTAGACCACATTGTCACATCAATAGCAGATTCCTCATCTTTTAAAGAAAAATACATATGACCACTGCTATGACGTTTTGCATTAATAATGGTACCACTTACATATACATTCTTTAATAGATATTCACAATCTAAGGTACGTTTTATGAGATTGTTTAATTGTGTAATGGTTAATACATTCACGATTATCCTCTAGATTCTTGTAAATAAGCAGCACCAAAAGCATTACCTGTGGCATTATCAACAGAGAATTGTGGTTGCGCCACATGTAATTGGAGATGATTTCGTTTACAATAGGTTTCCATCCGCTTACGAAGTAAACTATTACTCATCACACCACCTACAGCAATGAGTGCACGTACAGGTTTCTCTTTAGTATGATAAGTAATCATTTTTTCTAGAGCATTTCCAATGGAAGTAAAAACAGCTCTAGCTAACTTAGATTTATCTATATCACTCATAGCGTTATTTATACGCCGCATAGCAGCACTACAAGGACCGGCAAAGCTAATCCATCCGTCTTTTACAGATGATGGCAATGGTTCATATTCTGTAGTTTGTAATGCTAATGCCTCTAAATGTTTACCTGCAGGAAATGGTAAGCCCAACGCGACGCCTATGCGATCAACATATTGTCCCCCTTGTAAATCTCTAGAACCACCAACGATATGAGATTCAAAAATACCGTTTCCTTGATAATGGCAATATAATAGTTCTGTCGTGCCACCTGATAGATGTAATGCCAAAAATGGGTCATTAGGAATATTTTTTAAATCCCTCAAAGCAGCTAATATATGATTCTCTTGATGTGCAAAAATATGTAAAGGCACATTCATAAGATGACTCAAGGTTTGCCCCTGTCCTAACCCGACCATAAAGGCAGGCATATAAGAGCGTTCTTCACGGCGCGGAAAGCCACTAACACCTATGCCGCTAATTGGTACCTGAGGCAACTCTGACATTAACTTAGGCAACGCCTTTGTATGCTGAAAGACCATATTTGATTGTTGTAGTCCTCGCTCACCCAGTTTTACCTCTAAGATTTTACGTGCTTCCCCTACTATGTGAAAGTCGCTATCTACAATGGCACAACTTGTGGTGTAACAACTCGTATCAATGCCTAAGTAATATCGTTTCATTATTTACTCTTATTATATGCGTCTAAGATTGCATTAATTAATTTATAAGATGCATCAGAGCCAAACTCTTTAGCTAATTGAATGGCTTCATTAATAGCAATAGATGGCTCTAAAGGTTCCACTTTATTGTTCATTTCCCAAACTGCAATACGTAAGATAGAACGATCCACCTTATCTAAATTTGCTACTTTACGAGATTTACAGAATGGCTGTAATGTAGCATCAATTGCTTCAACATTTGATAGTACACCCTCTATAATACTATTTGCATATGCCTTATCCATTGCTTTATGAATGTTTCCTTCGGGAAATTGAACATCATTTTGATCAGTATGAAATTCATTGGCATATAACATTTGGAATGCGTATTGACGAGCCTCTCGCCGATTTCGCTTAGTTACCATGTAAAACTGGCTCCTTTTCTTTTACAATACCTTCAATATGCACATCAACCTTAATATGATCAAGATCTAGCATATTTTTTAAGGTTTGTTTGATTTCTAATTGCAATTGTTTCGATAATTCAATGAGATTATATCCATACAATGCTTTAATATAAATATTAATTTCAATAAAACCTTTACGATGCTTTACATTGATACCAGGTAAGCTACGCTGACCAAAAGCATGGGTAATACCCTCTACCAACTCATCGTAAAAGCGTGGGCTTAAAGAATGAATACCAGGAATGGTTCCTAAAGTTTTTGTTGCTACATCAATGATGACAGAATCTGCAATATCAATGGTATCCGTGTCTAAACCATAATTTAATTGATTATCTGAACTCATAGAGATACCTCCTATGGCTGTTGAGGTGTTACTAAATCATCAAAAATAATGTCTTGTACAACTACATCAATAGTTTGAACCTCAATTTCTGTATAAGAGACTAAAGCAGTTTTAATGCGCTCTTGTAGACGTAAAACAACATCAGGAATACGATATCCATACTGAATGCACACATATAGTGTAACTGATATTGCTCCTTCATCGTTAAAGGATATCTTAACACCTTCATGATCGGATTTACGTCTAAAAAAAGTGTTAACGCCATCATTAAAGGTGGAACTCATATGATGAATTCCCTTTGTGTCAAGCGCTGTCATTGTTACAATTGTAGCATATACATCATCATTAATCTTAATCTTACCCGACTCTAGTTCAGTATTTTTCTTGGTCATACTGGCCTCTTTCAAAAAAAGCACCTGTCCCTATATATAATTACATAGACGACAAGTGCTTACAGTGCAAATGTTACGATATATGGGGAATAAGATTCCTTGAAAAGATCTTGCCCCAATACATATCAATGAGTATTAGGCACGTTCGATGTATTGTCCTGTACGAGTATCAATACGAAGTACATCATCTACTTCAATGAAGAGAGGTACTTTTACAGTGTAGCCTGTTTCTAATACGGCTGGTTTATTACCACCAGTTGCAGTATCGCCACGGATACCAGGATCTGTTTCAACTACGCGAAGTTCAACAGCTACAGGTAAATCAATACCGATTACGATACCTTGGAAGAACATGATGGATACTTCCATATTTTCAAGAAGGAAGTTTTTAGCATCACCTAATTGTTCAAGGGTAAGTTCAACTTGATCATAAGTTTCGTTATCCATGAATGTATAAGAGCCATCAGATTCATATAAGTATTGCATACGACGACGATCAACATGTGCTTTAGGCACTTTTTCACCTGCATTAAATGTACGCTCAACTACAGAACCAGTTTGCAAGTTTTTCATTTTAGTACGTACGAATGCAGCACCTTTACCTGGTTTAACGTGTTGGAAATCAACTACTTGCCATACATTACCGTCAATTTCAACGGTTACACCTGGACGAAAATCATTACTGGAAATCATCTAACTCTTCTCCTTCTAAATACCTATTTCAATTAACTCTTTTGGACTATGTGTCAACACCTCATAGCCGTCAGATTTGACGATGACACTATCCTCTATTCTCAATCCGATAGTACCTGTTATATAAATGCCAGGTTCTACCGTAATGATCATATTTTCTGTAAATACCGTATCGGATTTAGTATTGGCTACTGGTTCTTCGTGAATCTCAAGACCTACGCCATGTCCAGTACCATGATTAAATTCCTTGGTATATCCATGTTCTTTAATATAATCACGACAAACTGCATCAAGTTCTTTACCAGTAATACCAGCCCGAACTGCAGCTACGCCACGTTTTTGTGCTTCTAAAACTATACCATACAGCTTCTTTTGTAATTCAGAGGCAGGCCCCATTACAATAGTTCTAGTCATATCAGAATGATAACCCTTATATACTGCACCAAAGTCAAAGGTAACAAAATCACCTGCTTCAATGACCTTATCACTGGCTACACCATGAGGCATACTAGAACGATTACCAGAAGCAACAATGGTTGCAAAGGAAGGTTCCTCTGATCCACGTTTTAACATTTCTGATTCTAATATAATGCGCGCTTCGTTTTCTGTCATCTCTACCTTTAGTTGTGGTAGCAAGGCAGCAAAAGCATCATCACCAATTTTAGCGGCTTTACGCAATAAGTCTAATTCGTCTTCACGCTTAACCGCACGTAGTTTTGCAAAATTGATAGATGTAAAATTAAAGCGTTCATCTAATGTATCACATAAAGTTTCATACGTATCCACAGGCATTTGTTTGCCTTCTATACCGAATAAACCTTCGTGAATATGATGTTCATTGAATATATCTACAAGAGTATCCATAACAGTTGTTTCATATTGAATAACTGTGTACCCTTCACATTGTTTTGTTGCTTGTTCAGTATATCTGAAATCAGTAATCATAAAGGCTTTATCTTGAGTAATGATAGCAAAGCCTGTAGTACCAGTAAAGCCTGCAAAATAATGTAGATTTATAGGGCTTATTAAAATGACGCCTGTTAATTCTTGCTCTTTAATATACTGTTGTAGCAGATTTAATCCATTCATAATCTTGCTCCTAGTCTATAAAGTACAATTAATCTTACCATAAAATACCTATATTGAATAGAATTTTATGCTATTTTTTAAAGCCCTCTATCTGTTCAACGGTCAATTCCATTGCAGAACCAACCTCTTCAATGCCACTTAAATCAATATGACCAATCGTAAGACGTTTCAAATATGTTACAGTACCACCTGCAGCACCAATCATGCGCTTAACTTGATGATACTTACCTTCTTCAATTGTTACATGTACTGAATGTAACGATACAAATTCAATTTCTGCCGGTTTACATTGCGTACCATCTCCAAGAAGAATTCCCTCTTTAATACGTTGTATACCTTCATCAGATAGCGTTCCTTCAAATTCTACGTAATAAACCTTAGGCACATGTTTATTACCATTGATGATAGAATGTCCCCACACACCATCATTAGTTAATAGTAAAAGTCCTTCTGTATCCTTATCTAATCTGCCTACTGGAACTACTCCCATTTTTATGAATTCTGGAGGGAGTAAATCCATAACAACAGGGTGACTAGAATCTTCTACGGCGGTAACATAGCCCTTTGGCTTATGAAATTTTACATAATATAGTTGAGTAGTACTAACAATCTTACCATCAACAGCAACTATATCAACATCAATATCAATATGAGTATCTTTTTTCGTTGTTATACTACCATTGATGGTAACCCTTCTATCTTTTATGATTTGATGGACTTCTTTTCGACTACCATAAGCTTTATTGGCTAATAATTTATCTAGTCGCATTATGCATGACCTTGTAATACATCTACGTGTGCTGTATCATTGAGCAAGTTTAAAATATTATGATCAAATTCTCCCATGCCATTATAGAATATACGATTTATTGCTGTATTACCTTGACTAAAATTCCAACAATGACTAATGGAAATATCTAATAATTTACACAATAATGTTCGTATAGTTCCACCATGACAAGCAATGAGAAGTGTTTCCTCCTCATTATTAACATTGATGAATTCCTCTAGACCTGCCCATGCACGGTCTTGTAAATTCTTAAAGCTTTCACCATTAGGAACCTTAACTAGATGTGGTCGCAAATACATTTCATCTATCAAACCAGGCCAACGATCTTCGATATCTGAAAATAACATAGCTTCCCAATCACCAAAATTAAGTTCTCGTAAGCGTTTATCTACCGTAATAGGAGTAGTACGTTCACCGCGAATGACTTCAGCTGTAACTAAAGCACGACTCAAATCACTAGATAATATGCGATCAAATTTAACATCTTTAAGAGCCTGACCACATGCCTTTGCTTGATTTAAACCATTTTCATTAAGTGGAACATCTGTGATGCCTTGGTATTTTCCCATTTTGTTCCAATCAGTTTCACCATGGCGCACAATATACAATGTTTTCATAGTCTTCCTATACTTTCAAAATATCTGTTAATTTTTCTACTAACTTAACATTAGTATCATGATCTTTTATTGCAACGCGAACCCATTGATTATTTAATCCCATATAAGAATCACAGTTGCGAACAATCATATTATATTTTTTAAGCGCTTCATTAATCGACTCTGCTGTTATTCCTTCTTGTTCAATGTGGAACAATATAAAATTAGCTGAAGGCGGATATACAGTAATACCATTTATAGTATCTAATGAGTTATACATAAAAAGTTGCTCTTCATGTAATACTTGTTTTGTTCGTTTCACATACTCTACATCATTCAAAGCCGCCTCTGTATAGGATTGAGCTAATGTGTTAACAGACCAAGTTGGAATAAAACTATTTAGTTGCTCAATGATAAGAGGATTGCTGAAAGCAGCACCAATTCGTAGCCCTGGCACGGCATAGAATTTTGTAAAAGAATGAACCACGATAATATTATCAAACTCGTTAACTAGGGAGCGCATGGAGTATTCATTATCTTGTAATGTGTCGTTACCAACAAAATCGATAAAGGACTCATCTATAACAAGTAAACTATTAGCATCTTTCAGCATGCTTGCAATAGTACGAATATGGTTCTTATCAAGTAACGTACCATCTGGATTATTGGGATTACCTAGAAATACAATAATACGACCATCTTGCCCTTTTAACTCGGCTGCAAAAGTTTCTAATGCTAAATAAGGAACCTCAAAATAAGGTTTTCCATGTTCATCTTCCCGTGGTCTATAATAAATATCGCGTACTGGAATTCTACTTGCTTCTAAAGCAGCTTTATATTCAGAAAAACCTGGTGCGGGAACAAAAGCGCCCGTATAGCCAGGTAACCGACAAATTGCATATAATAGCTCTGCCGCTCCATTGCCAACTACAATTTGATTTTTATTCATACCATAGATATCAGCAATGGCATTTAATATATCATCATTTGTAGCATCCGGATAATGTGATATATATCGCAATTGAGGTTCTAATGCAGATAAGCCACGTTGGCTAGGGCCTAGTGGATTGATATTAGCACTAAAGTCAATAACCTCATATGGTTCAATTCGTTGTTCATGGGCAAACTGAAAGATATTGCCCCCATGTATTTTAGACATACTATTCTCTTTCTATGAAATACTTTATCGTTTGATATAAGTTAATCCTTCATTCGTAGTTTCAACCGTATCTACATAGGATAATTGTGGCAACTTACGCAAAATCTCATTCTTACAATCATTAATACGACCATAATCAACGGGGAATAATAGTCCCATAATGGTTCCGCTATGAGCGATGATTGTTCCTACACTATTATAAGAATTACCTACATCGTGAAAGTCATATAAATTAGGTTTATATAAAATACGCTGATTGCCAAAGGCACTCAATGTAGCAGCTTGGCCAATAAGCTTTATATCATGCGTTGTAAGCCCCTGTTTAAACAAATCAAAGGATTCTTGTATAATAGATTCTTTTTCTAAAATTTTATTTTGTAAATCTGCTTGTTTATTAAAGCTAACTGTATCAATGCTACCGCCTTCGTCAAAAACGAGGATTTTTAAAGGTGGGCACATACCTAATGGCTTAGAGATAGTCCCTTTAATATAATCAAACTGAGTTACACCTTGATAAAAAGAGGCATCTGTAGGCTCTACAGATAGACAAATTTGCTCAAGTTCTTTTAATGATAAATCATAGTCCATGGCCAAAGCTGTAGCCATAGCTGTTACAGAAATATCTGCCGAACTTGAAGCCATGCCTTTTCCTTGTAGAATATCAGATCTTACATACACAGGCGGGCAAATTTGATTTTTATTTTTTTGTTGGACCAACTCTTGTACTAATTTACGAGCTTGTGCAGACTTTGGTTGAAGTGCACAAAATTCTTTAGAAAAAGGTTGTATTACATTACTCAATGCATAGGAGTATCGATTAATTGGACATGTCACTAAAAATGACTGACCATCAATAGAACCTTGTAGAAATTCCCCACATGTACCTGGGGCTCTTACATAATAGGTCACATTAAACTCCTTTCACATCAAATAAAGTATACGTTCTAAAAATATTAAAACTTTGAAAATCAAAAATTTAGAGTTAGAACATAGTTGGATTATTAACTACCGTAGCTGATTGTATAGATACAATTATGCTATATACCAATATCAATAATACTTCAGTTACTTCCACAACAAATCCATATGTATCACCAGTAGTGCCACCTAACGCTTTTACAATATAGCGGTTTAATAATCGGTTAATAATATACGTAATAATCATGCTAACAATATTGATTTGGAAAATACCTATAGTAGCATATACTAACACACCTAATCCTACTAAATACCCTACATCAGGTGCTGAAAAAATTGCATAAGCACCATATAAAAGTGTATATAATACTAAACCGATTAATAGTAATAGAATAGGCATAAAGAACGTAGATATGGTGTTATAAGTAATAACATGTTTAGGTGCTAAATTAGCAAATGCTGCCCCCATCCCCTGTTCTCTAGCATATGGATAGGATCGAATACTAAAAACCATAGACCAACGGCTCATTAAAGGCATCATAATGAGTGCCATAGGTATAAATTCAGCCGATGGAATCGAAGCTAATAATTGCCATTTCAAAAGTGTAACAAATACAAAAGCAACAACTCCAAAGGAGCCTATACGACTATCTTTCATGATTTCTAGTTTACGTTCTCTTTCACGGCCGGAAAACAAACCATCGCTTGTATCCATCAAACCATCAGCATGAAGGCCACCAGTTATTAAAAACTCAGCCACAACGATAATTAACATCAATGGCATAATCGGAATAAATGGCGATAATACGCCATATAATATAGCTAATATGAGACCAATAATAAGGCCCACATAAGGAAAGGCTACAACAGATTTACCAAAGTCCTCTACAGACCATTCAGTTTGATTTACAATTTTTAAACGCGTTAAAAATTGTAGTGCTATAAAAAAAGGTGTCATTATACATTCATCCCATAGGTAATGACTGTACTAATGATAACCATTAGTATAGTCGTAACATACATCATATAAATTGTTCGAGTAATATGGTTACGGTTTAGCTTTTCAATAGGATCGCCCATATATTCACGGAAGGTCATTTTTTTGAAATACTGATTGTAACCACCTAAACGGATATGTAAGGCCCCTGCCACAGGTGCTTCTGCATACCCCCCATTAGGACTAGGATGTTTTTTTGCATCACGTAAACCGATTTCTATTGCCTTTTTAGCATCAAAGCGTAAAAAGAATGCAGAAATTACAAATAATACAAAGGTAATTCGGGCAGGAATCCAATTTAATATGTCATCAAAGCGTGCAGCTACGCGACCAAAGTACAAGTACTTTTGATTCTTATAGCCTAACATAGAATCCATAGTATTAGCAGTTCTATAAAGAATAGCCCCCATAGGGCCACCGATAATAAAAAAGAAAAAAGGTGCAATAATACCATCTACCGTATTTTCCGCAATCGTTTCTACTGTAGCCCGAGTGATTTCGCTTTCATCTAAGTCTTCCGTATCTCGTCCCACAATCCATGATAAACGTTTGCGAGCATCTACAATATTACCTTGTTTTATTAACTGACTAATGGTAAAACCTGCGCCAGCCAATGAACGTGGAGAAATGGCAATGTAGAGGATCACTACTTCGAAAGCATAGTATACCCATTCGTCTACTACTCCACCTAGCCATAACAATAAAGATACTATGATATATACCGATATAAGAATTAAACCTACTGCAATACCACCGTACCACAATTTCTTCGTATCATTATCAGTGTCTTTATAAAGAACGGCTTCAAAAAAAGATATTATACGTCCAATAATGGCCACTGGATGATATTTACTATTGGGATCTCCAATAATTAAATCCAATAAAAATGCTAAAACTGGTATGCACACAAAGTTATACTTTGAAAACCAGTGAAAAATTGCTAAATGTTCCATATATCTCCTCTACTATCCCAAGGTAGACATAATATAATCCATATCTAGATGTTCCTCCACAATATCAGCTAAGCGATTATATGCCGCATTTTTATGGTCAAAATAATGGAATACTACATCTAATGGTTGTAATCCCTTGCGTTCACGTAATTGATTGATAATAAAACGTCTAAACTCGTCATTATCAAATACACCGTGAATATATGTACCCATTACTTGATGATTACCATCAATAAAACCATCAATAACATTGACAGCCTCTTCACTGCGACTTGTAATTGTAAAGCAACGAGACACCGAATCTGCTAGTGGCGTAGTATCCCCCATATGAATTTCATAGCCTACTAATTTTTCACCCCTGAAAGTACCATTTAAAAACTGTAAATTAGATACATTGAATTGTACTTGATGG
This sequence comes from Veillonella parvula, assembly GCF_036456085.1. Taxonomy (NCBI): domain Bacteria; kingdom Bacillati; phylum Bacillota; class Negativicutes; order Veillonellales; family Veillonellaceae; genus Veillonella; species Veillonella parvula. The sequence goes on from NZ_CP138632.1 coordinate 557,206, forward strand.
GTAGTTTTTTGAGCCTTCATAGTCGTGGAGGATTCAACAAGGCCAAGTCCTTCAATTTCCTCGATATCACCTTCCATATGATGCGGATCATAAATAGTTTTACCTAACATTTGGTTACCGCCACAAACACCGATAATAGGTGTACCTTGAGCAGCCAATTTTTTGATTTCATCAGCAAAGCCTGTATCACGTAAATATGTTAAGTCAGCCAATGTATTTTTAGAACCAGGTAATATAATTAAATCTGGCGTACCGATAACATCTCCAGGGCCTACAAAACGGACAGATACATCTGGCTCATAATTAAGTGCATCAAAGTCTGTAAAATTAGAGATTTTAGGTGTTTGCATAACTACGACCTGAATATCTTTAGTACCACTATTGCGTTTGTTCTCTAATGCAACAGAATCTTCTTCATCAATATCGAGGTTCTCAATGGCAGGAATAACACCTACCACTTTTTTACCTGTTTTTTCTTCAATAAATGTAAGAGCTGGTTCTAATAGTTTGATATCACCACGGAATTTATTGATAACGATACCTTTAATAAGATCGCGTTCTTCTGGTTCTAATAATTCTAAGGTACCAACAATGGACGCAATAGCACCACCTCGGTCAATATCTGCAATGAGAAAAACTGGAGCTTGAGTCATCTTGGCAATACGCATATTTACAATATCATTTGCTTTTAAGTTAACTTCTGCAGGACTACCGGCACCTTCGATAACCATCATATCAAAATTTGAGTCTAAGAAATCAATAGATTCTTTAACCTTATCTAAAGCGGTTAGTGAATATTTTGTATGATATTCTTTGGCACTATATACGCCAACAGGTTTCCCCATCAATACAACTTGAGACGATTGATTTCCTGTAGGTTTTAATAACACAGGATTCATTTGAACAATTGGATCAATACCAGCGGCTTCGGCTTGAGCGACTTGAGCACGGCCAATTTCATCGCCCCATTTTGTCACATAAGAATTGAGGGCCATATTTTGTGCTTTAAAAGGAACGGTCTTAAAACCTTTTCTATAAAAAATACGGCATAATGCAGTACAAAGAATACTTTTACCTACATTAGAACTCGTTCCTTGAAACATGATTTTCTTAGCCATTTATATGAACCTCCTGTGATTTCAATTCAATGGTAACACCACTAATTGTTAAATAGAGTTTATCTGCAACAGAAGCTACTGCTCGATTCACACGACCAGCAATATCTCTAAAATATCTAGCCAGTTTATTATCCGGCACAATACCTAACCCAATTTCATTGGTCACAAATATAACTGTTTTACCTTCACATGATTGTATCGAGTCTAATAAAGTGTCTAATTCTGAAAGTATTGTCTGTTCTAATCTATTAGCATCTTCTTGACCACGAATGGAGCCATAAGCCATCATGTGATTGGTAGTGAACATGGTTAAACAATCTATAAGAATTACATCTGCTGATTGACTGATATTTTCCCATTCATCAGCTAAATGTAAAGGTACTTCAAAATTATTCCATATTTTTCCTCGTCGCTCTTGATGTTTTTTGATGCGATCCACCATTTCCTCATCAAAAGCTTGGCCCGTAGCTACATAAGCTTTTGGCCCCTTTGTAGCCAATGCTAAACGTTCAGCAAATTCACTTTTTCCACTGCGTGCCCCACCGGAACACAATATAATTTGTGATTTCATAATGCACCTATACAAGAATTTATAATTTCAGTATCATTATAAGTATAACAAAGGAGCGATACTATGGAAATTATGAATATGAAACTAAAAATGATGGCTACGCTATGGGATAATACATATCGTGTTGCCATCGATGACGGACAAGGTAAATATATTGGTACTGCACGAGTAGTAGTGAATGTTCCTCTACCACCAGAAGCGTTACCTGAAAATGCACCGCAAGTTGAAGCACAACTATTAGTATTAGTTGAAGACTTTGATTTCGGCGCTGATAAAATTATAAACTTTGAAACAACATTAGCCAATTTATTAAGAGAAAAATTCCGTTATGAAATTCCTCATATCTTCTTTTACTATCCTAGCCCTCAAGATGTTTTAAACCAAACAATTTCACAATAGGTCTATAACGAGCAAAAAGCTATGTAAAATACATAGCTTTTTTTGTTTATTCAGCTCCAAGTTCTTCCTCTACACGACACAAGATAAAGCAAAGGTCGGATAGACGATTTAAGTATTTTAAATTAGATTCGTGAACACTTTCACCAGCGTCTAATACTCGCCATAAAGCGCGTTCCGCACGTCGAGTAATCGTTCTAGCTACATGTAAATAAGCAGAAGATTGTTTTTCACCGGGAATGACAAAACTAGATAAAGGTTCTAACTTTGCATCAAAGCGATCAATAACTTTTTCTAAATGCTTTACATATTGCTCAGTAATTACCGGAGCAGTATTTAAACTTGCAATATCAGCCATTAATGTCCATAAGTTTCGCTCAATATCGTATAATTCAGCAGCAACACGTGGATTTTCAGCATAAGCGCGAGCCAATCCTAAAAAAGCTTGTAATTCATCGATTGTACCATAAGCTTCTACGCGTAAAGATGATTTCTGTACACGTTCTCCCGTGTATAAACCAGTTGTACCAGCATCACCTGTTTTTGTATAAACACTACTTGCCATATGATTACCTCCTATAGATATACATGGATGTAGAAATAAAAGCTAAATGATCCCAACCTTGAGATTATTTGTATTCAGGGAACCAAAGATGAATTTCACGAGCAGCAGCTTCTGGAGAATCAGAAGCATGTACTACGTTAGCATCCATTGTTAGGGCATAGTCACCACGAATACTACCAGGGGCAGCATCTACAGGATTTGTTGCTCCGTTTAAAGCACGTACGGATACAATTGCGTTCTCACCAGCTAACACAAAAGCAAGAACTGGGCCTGATGTAATAAAATCAACTAATTCACCAAAGAATGGCTTTTCCTTATGTTCTGCACAGTGTTCTTCCGCTAATTCACGAGGTACTTGTAAGAGTTTTAATGCTTTAATAACAAGGCCTTTACGTTCATAACGGCTAAGGATTTCACCACTTAATTGACGTTTAACTGCATCTGGTTTAATTAAAACTAATGTTTCTTGCATGATACCCTCCAGTAGATACTAATTATAATATTACCTTTTCTTTATACTTTGGATTCATAGCTTGTTTCTTTAACTTTTGAATACGTTCTTCCGTGCGAGGATGTGTACTAAAAAGATTGCTCAAGCTTTCACCAATTCCCATCATAGGGTTAATAATAAACATATGGGCTGTAGCATTACTTGCATTAGGCAATGCACCATGTTTAGAGTAGTAGTCAATTTTTGCAAGTGCAGAAGCCAGTGCTAATGGGTTGCGACACATATCTCCGCCTCCCTCATCAGCTAAAAACTCACGAGTACGGGAAATACTCATCTGAATAAGACCAGCTGCGATAGGTGCAATAATGATCGTACCAAGAAGCGCCAAAGGGTTAGTGCCTTCTCGATCATCGGAGCGCCCAAATATGGCAGTGAATTGAAGTATATTGGCTATCATAGAAATAGCACCAGCCATCATAGCTGCAATTGTACTAATCAATGTATCTCGATTCTTAACATGTGTTAATTCATGTGCAAGCACACCTTCTAATTCTTCATCAGTTAATAGACGTTGGATACCTTCTGTAACAGCAACTGCTGCATGACTAGGATTTCTACCTGTTGCAAATGCATTCGGTACTTCACTGGGAATGATATAAACCTTTGGCATTGGTAAATTACCATTTTTAGTCAATTTCTCTACCATTGCATATAGTTTTGGATTAGACTGTGCAGTAACAGGTTGAGCATTGTATTGGGCTAAAACGATTTTATCGCTGTACCAATAAGACATAAAATTCATACCCATGGATATGACAAACATCATAATCATACCGCTTCTGCCGCCAATCATATCACCAATAACCACTAAAATGGCCGTTAGCGTAGCTAACAAAAGTGTTGTTTTTATATTGTTCATAGTTTCCTCCAATTATTGTTATGGACTATGCCTAACACTATAATTATACCATAAACTATATAATTAACGCTCCAGTTGTATCAGCTTCTAAGCAATATATTTTATTTTCAATCTCATTTGCTGTGAATACAGCCCCCATAGCCTTTGCTACCTCTTGTACATGAGCTTTATCAACATATGCAATTAGAGTAGAACCCGATCCACTGATAGTTGCACCGTAAGCTCCAGCAACTTTTGCGGCTTCAAAAACTTCATCACAATGAGGAATCAATGTCTTACGATAAGGTACATGCAAGTTGTCATCTAAGGCAACAGATAAATTACTTAATTGATGCGTAATTAAGCTTGTTACAAATAATGAAGCATGACTTACATTTTGTACAGCTTCTTTGAATGGAATATGATTTGGTAGCACAGAACGAGCATACTCAGTAGATACCATGACTTCTGGTACTACAACAGCAAAATGTAGCTCCGGAGGAATAGAAATGACCGTGTTTAGTACCTTATTTTTTAAACCTGTAGCACAACATAAATTTCCGTAAATAGCTGGCGCTACATTATCTGGATGACCTTCCATACGATTTGCTATAACCAGTAACTCTTCTTTTGAAAGTGGATGCTTTACTAATGCGTTCGCCAGTAAAAGTCCCCCTACTATAGCCGTACTACTACTACCTAGTCCACGAGAGGGAGGAATCAAGGTTTCAGAAGTTATATGACCATATCGAATTGGTTCTTGAGCAGTAGCAAAAACTTGATCCATAGCGAAACCAATTAGATTCTTTTTAGGATCTTCAGCGCGTAAAATATCTGCACCAAAACCTTCAAAAGTATATGTATATTCTGTAGCATTTTCATCTGGTGTAAAGCTGAATATATTATAAAGATTTAGTGCTAATCCTAAGCAATCAAAACCTGGGCCACAGTTTGCACTAGTGGCAGGTACTTGTACACGAACAGTATTCATAATTAAGCTTCCATAATACGAATAACACTATTAACAGCCTTAACGGAGCGCAAGCTATTAAAAGAGTCTATAAGATTTAAAATATAAGATCTTGGGCATTTAGATGTAACAATGGCAAGAACTGCAGTTTCTGGATCCATATTTCGTTGAACGATGGATAAAACAGAAATTTTTTGTTCTGCTAATTTTGCAGAGATTTTTGCTAGAACACCTGTTTTATTATCCACTGCTAAACGCAAGTAGTAGCTAGATTGGATTTTACCTGGAGAATAAATATCTTTTTGATCATAATAGAACGGTTTCAAGCGCCCTGTTTCATTATAAGAGACATTCTTTGCCACTTCCATTATGTCAGATACTACAGAACTACCTGTCGGTAAGCTACCTGCACCACGACCATATAGCATGACATCATCGATACCATTGCCCTTAACATAAATTGCATTGTAGGATCCTCGAACAGATGCTAATGGATGTGTCGTAGGAATAAATGCAGGATATACATTTAAAGATAATCCTTGAGCAGTTTCTTTAGCAATACCTAATAATTTAATATTGTAACCAAACTCTTTCCCAAATTTTATATCTTCAGTATCAATACAAGTAATACCTTCTACAGTTACATCTTCAAAGAAAATACGACGGTTAAAGCTAATAGATGCAAGGATTGCCAATTTACGAGCTGCATCAAGGCCTTCTACATCAGCTGTAGGATCTGCCTCTGCATATCCTAAATCTTGTGCTTCTTTTAATACATCTTGGTAGCTTAAACCTTCTTCAGACATTTTAGTCAAAATAAAGTTTGTAGTACCATTCATAATACCAATGATTTCAGTAATACGATTACCGGCTAACGATTCATATAATGTGCGGATTATAGGAATACCACCTAGAACAGATGCTTCAAAACGTAAATCTACCCCATTTTTACTCGCTAAGTCTAATAAGTATGGACCAGCTTCTGCTAATAAGTCTTTATTGGCAGTTACCACATTCTTCTTAGCTTTTAAAGCTCCTTCTACGCAATCCTTAGCAAAGCTTGTACCACCCATCAATTCCACTACCATTTGGATGGAATCGTCTTTTAACACTTCATCAATATCAGTTACATATTTAGCTGTTTCTGGTAATGTAATATGACTATATTTTTCTGGATTTCGTACATAAATTTTTGAAATTTCAACATTGACACCTGTACGATTTTTAATTAATTCAGCATTGTCTTGCAATAAGTTAAAAGTACCTTGTGCAACAGTACCAAAACCTAATAAAGCAATTTTTATAGTGGTCATAATCGTCCTACTCTCTTAATTAGCCTATGCTTGGCCTAAAATTTCTACCTTGATAATACCCTTCATAGAGCGAATATCTAGCAATAAATCTTCTAATGAACCTTGTAAATCCTTGGTTTCAAAAGAAATGCTACTATTCGCAATGCCTTGTAATGGAATATCTTGATTAATCGTTAAAATACTACCGTTACGTTCAGCAATGGCTTTCAAAACGCTTGATAACATACCAGATTCATTTGACATAGAAACATAAATACTAACAATTTTCCCTTGAGCAATTTCAAAAAATGGAAAAACATAATCCTTGTATTTATAATACGCAGATCGACTTAAATCCATTTTTTCAACTGCTTCGTTAATTGTTTTAACCTCACCTAGTTTTAGAATTTCTTTTACTTTTATCGTCTTTTTTATAGCCTCTGGTAAAATATCTTCTTGAACCAGATAAAATTTATCTTTTTTTGGTTTAGACATAGAGCACACTCCCTTATTGTTCTCTTGAAGTTTCTTGGGCAACGAATTGTCGTCCATATAATGTTAATACTGCATACATACCGATGAAGAATGGCATATATTCAGCCACAACACGCCATCCTACAGCGATGATGCCCACTGTTCCATTAGGTACAAAGGCACTAAATAATACTACAAATAGACCTTCTGCAATGCCTGTTCCCCCTGGGGTTGGTGCAAAATACAAAATAAGATTTAATAAAATCATGCGATCTAAAATATCGATAATAGGAATATCTGGTGTGAAAGCATACATTAAAGCGGGTGCAATACAATATAAGCATAATAAACTCAAACCAGATTCAATAAAAACTATTAAAGATTGGACAGGTTGTTTATAAAGTAAACCAAGACCTTGATTTAATGTTTCTAATTTAGAAAGCCAATCTTTAGTGTTATGTGCTTTAAATCGTTGTGCTAGATTATAGACAAATTGACGCATATATTTAGTCTGTAATATATAAGTTCCCACTAAGGCCGCTATAACAGCAAGCACGGCAAAAATCAAAAGCATATCACGAGAGATATATGGAATTTCAATAGCATCTCGTAAGAATACTAATGGCAGCATAATGACCAAAAACATAATGGAAAATACGGTACGTATTAATACAATCGGTGTACCTTTAGATATAGGTACGCCATAACTTCTCAACACCAGTACTTGCGCGACAGCACCCCCGCTAGCTCCAGGTGTCAACATAGCCATAAAATAATTACTAAAAATAACTCGTAGCACTGCTCGTATCGATAACTTGTAACCACCAATTTTTACGAGCCTTTGAAGTCGTAATCCATCAAAATACATACCTGCTACTAAAGCAACTACAGCTAATAATAAGGAAATACTATTAAAAGATGATATGGCTTTCAATGCATCTAAATCAATAGTATAGTAAATGATACCAATTGATACAGCCAACAACAAGAGAAACATAAAGATGCCTCTCTTCATCATTTTACTCATACCAAGTCTCCATAATTAATGAGCTCTATATCATGTTGACTTATATATAATCGCGTATGACTGGAACAGAGTGCTTGCAACTCATCTTCCCAATGATAACCCCAATTATAAAGCTTACTAAGAATACTACTATTACTACCTGGGTGAACCATCAATTCATGGGTACCAGAATGTTTATTTACCGCTTTTAGGATACCCATTAGAGATTTCTGATTTATATGGCCTCCATTTACCATGCCCCAAAAATATTGGGTTGTAGTCATACAATTATTTCGTATGATTGGTCGCGCATTAGCCGCAACCGTTGATAAACCAACTTTACCAAGAAATCGAATTGGGGAATACATATAATTCATAAAACCAGTAGACTCATCGGGTATACGTATAGCATGTATACCAAAGGATTTTGCCTGTTCAATCACAATTGGCAATACCGTTGGTAGAACATGCATATGTTGATGTCCATCAATATGAGTTACCCTTAAGCCGGTATCCATTATTTGAGCTATTTGTCCATGAATCTCTTTACGTAATTCACTATAATTGATTTTGCCAGAGTAAATACGTTTAATAAATTCTACATAGTTCTCTGGAAATACACCTTCTGGTGTGAGAAGTGATGAAACTTCTGATGGATCACATACTGGTTTCACCCCACCTACCAAGGTAATATGAATACCAATGCCCAACTTAGGGTTTTGTTTTGCCATACTTACGGCTTCTGTAAAAGCTTCTCCTCCTGCCATTAAAGAGGTACTGGTAATAATACCCCTACGATGACCATCAATAATACCAGCATTAACTGCACTATGAAGGCCAAAATCGTCTGCATTTACAATTAATTTGGACATAGTTATCTTCCTTTTCATGAAAAAAAGGGAGAACTTTGTTCTCCCACAAAGGATATATGTTATTGTACCAAATACACAACTAAAAAATCAATACAAAAGCCCTCTACTTGTATACTAGTAGAGGACTTTTTATAAGGTCATAAATTTTTATCATATATACTAAGGCATCAATTGTTCTTGTACTTTATACATACATAATGCAGCAGCTACGCTTACATTTAAGGATTCCATATCACCATACATAGGAATCATAATACGATTTGTACATAGATTCATAACCTCTGGTGTTACGCCATTCCCTTCGTTTCCTAATACTAGCATAGTTCGCTTAGCATAACGTACAGTATGATAAGGATTGGAATGTTCTAAAGCAGTTACATAGGTAGTCATATTAGACTCAGTTACCATATCATGTAACAGAGATAAGGTAATATCCTCATATAAAGGTATTTTATGTAAGGCGCTCATAGTACTGCGCACTGTCTTGTCATTAAAAGGGTCCACAGTTCCTTTCATCAAAAATATACCTTTTACACCTGCTGCAACTGCTGTACGAATTATGGTACCTAGATTGCCAGGATCTTGAACTCCATCTAATGTAATATATAAGCCATCATCAATGTGAATGCTTTCCATATCGTATTTTGGTTTTGATACAATAGCAACTACACCTTGTCCATTTACGGTATTATCCACCTTATCAAATATTGGATCTTGTGCAATAAATTTAGGTACAAATTGAACAGTATCTAAGTCTAATAAATCTAATACATGTTTATCTTGCGCTTTAGATTCACGTATAACAATTGTTTTTACTGCCCCCATAGCTGCAATATCTCGAATAGATCGAATACCTTCAACAATGTACTCTCCATATTTTTGGCGATTTTTACGCTGCCCTAATGAGATAATTCGCTTAATGGTCTTATTATCTTTAGATTGGATACATTCCATACTAACTCCCACTGTGTTGATTATTCCAGAGATTATAAAAGGTCCCTTTTAAGTTGATAAGTTCATCAAAAGATCCTATTTCTATTATTTTACCATATTCCATATACACTATTTTATTGGCATCTTTTACTGTTGAAAGGCGATGAGCAATACTTACAATTGTTTTACTACCTCGAATATTTTCAATACTTGCTTGAATTTGCTTCTCCGTATGACTATCAATGTTAGCCGTTGCTTCATCTAACAATAGAATAGGTGTTTTTTTAATCAAGGTACGGCCAAAAGCCAACAATTGCTTTTGCCCATCAGATAGTAAGGAGCCTAAATAACCAACCGGTGTGTCATACCCTTCCGGAAGGTGTTCAATCATAGAATGCAAGTTAACTTGTTTTGCTGCATTGACCATATCCTCATTAGAAATTGATGTATCAAAAAGTGTTAAATTATCTCTAATGGAACCCTTAAATAGATAAGCTTGCTGAAAAACATATCCCATTAAATGACGAAGTACAGAACTATCATATTGAGCAATATTTATACCGTTAATATAGATAGCCCCTCTTGTTGGTTTGTAGATTCCCATCAACAATGACAAAAGTGTTGATTTACCACTACCAGAAGGCCCTACAATACCTATGAATTCTCCAGCTTTAATAGTGAATGTAAAGTCCTCTAGCGCATAAACGTCGTTATTTTCATAGGAAAACCATACATGCTCGAATTCAATCGTCTCTATATATTTAAATTCATCAGGAACTTCATTAGCCATCTGACGCTCTTCTTCCTCTAATAAGGGAACTAATCTTTCAGCACCAGCTAATGCGCTTTGTAGAGAGTTATATTTATCTGCAATTTCCTTTAATGGTTGGAAGAATCGGTCCATATATTGTATAAAGGCAAATACTGTACCAGCATCAGCTACGGAGTCTATTAAATTCGTAGTTGTAAAAATAACAATTAACGCAACAAAGAATAGACCATCTACGAGCGGTCTAAAAATAGAAAATGTGGTAACCTCAAAAAGACCTGCTTCTAAGAAACCTTTATTAACAGTATTATAACGTTCCTCAATTGCTCTTTCGCCACCATAGGATTTTACGATTACAATATAATTTAACAGTTCCTTGATGCTTGCATTAGAAGCAGCTACAGAACGTCTTACCTGACGGAATGCTTTGCGAGAAAACTTTTGAAACACCCAAATAATTCCACCCATTATAGGTAGTAAAATTGTCATGATTATTGCTAAAGGTACATTAATGGCATACATAAATCCTAATATACCAATAATCATTAAACCGCTACTTGCCAAATTCAGAATTACATCTGTATATAATGTACGTAATGACTCTACATCATTAGTAATGCGAGTTACCCAATTCCCAATTGGCAACTTATAGAACTCATCATGTGGTTTATTAAGAATCTTTTGGAATATAATACTACGAATATTATAGATAATTTTTTGACCAAAACTTTTTAAAAAGTAATTCTCTACAAAGATAAACAATACACTACCAATTATAGTAAAGCCATACATTAAAGCATAGTATTCAATAACAGCGATATCATTAGTGGCAAATCCAAGATCGATAACTTGCTTAGTTAAATATGGGCGTAAAAGTAATAGTACTAAATTTCCTGCGAGCGCAACCGTTGCTAAAAATAGAATACCTAAATAAGGCTTAATGTAGCCAGTTATATAGGAGAATAGAGCCCAGTCATTTCTTAGATCACGCTTCTTCATGATGGCCCCCTCCATTCTGCGCTTCATATAAGGTACGGTATAAACCATTGTTACCTAATAATTCTTCATGAGTACCTTCTTCTACGATACGCCCCTCATCAAATACTAGTATTTTATCTGCTTTCTCTACAACCTCTAATCGTTGTGAAATACATAGAATCGTCTGATCTTTTACATTATGTAATGAATTTAATATGGTTGTAACTGTTACTGCATCTAAAGCGGAAAAACAATCATCTAGTAATACATATGGCGCATTTTTATAAAAGCCGCGAGCCATATTGATTCGCTGCTTCTGTCCACCTGATAAATCATGACCTTCTTCAGCAAGCTCATGTAAATCATCGTTTAACAAATCGCCTAAATCTCTATATAAGTCTGCCTTTTGTGCTGCCAACTCTACAGTTTCATGCATGGATAAATCTTTACCAAATTTAATATTATCAGCAATGGTCGTACTTAATAGGTAAGATTGTGTCGGCACATAAGCAATTGAGTTTCTAAGCTTTGATAAAGAAACAGTAGCTAAATCTTGACTGCCAAAATAAATAGATTTTTCCGGACACTCTTGTAATCCAATAAGCAATTTAAACAATGTACTTTTGCCAGAACCGGGTTTACCAACTAAACCAATAAAAGAACCTTTTGGTATTGTCGTTGTCAACTGAGATAATGCATGCCCTTTAGAGTTTTCATAAGTAAAATCTAAGTATCGAATATGAATATCCTCAAGCGGCAGTACTTCATCGGTATCATCTATTGTTTCTGTAGGCAAATGTAAGAAATCCATAATACGATCTAAGGAAGCAAGACCTTTTTGTACAATAGAAATAAGTCCCCCAAAGCCTATTAAAGGCCCTACAATTAACATGATAAAAGAATTGATGGTAACAAATTCGCCTATAGTCATTTTGCCTTCTACAGCTAAATGTCCACAAATAAAAATACTAATACTGATACAAATAAAGGGTGCAATTCTTGTCAACGGTGTTAATATTGCATCTAGTAGTGCAACATCCATATTCTTCTTATAATTAAGTTTATTTATTTTTTCAAAAGAATTAGAGATAATGCTTTCACGATTAAAAGCGCGAATAACATCCATCCCTTGAAATAACTCTTGTCCAAACTCTGTTAAATCGCTATAAGTAGCTTGTGCACTACGTTGTTTAATACGTAGCTTTCTGCCTAGTACAAATATAGCCACAATAATTAAGAATACAGGTGTCATAATTTTAAAAGCTAATACAGTATTAATCTTTTGAATTAAAATTATGGAGCCCACAATGGAATAGAAAATAATATCCACTATAATCATTACACCTAGACCAAGGGCAACACGTAGCGATGTTACATCGTTAGTCATGAGCGCCATAACCTTACCAGGTCCATTAGCCTCATAGTACGTTGTTTTTACTTGTAATGCTTTACTACACAAAATCTCACGAAAAAGATACTCCATGCGACGAATAGATCCTAATAGGGTTCTACGTGAGATAACTTTTAAAATAGTGATAATAATAAACAATAAAATGAAATAAAAAATATAAGTGACTAACCCTTCCTTATTATTGCTCAATGTATCTATAGCATTACCAATAAATTGAGGGACAAATAAAAAAGCCACATCAATTGCCATCAACATAGTTAAGCCAATGGCATAAATCCAGCCTTCACGCCGGAAAAACTGCATAAATAAATCTATTGGTTTCATAGGTCCTCTCTAACATATCCTATTAAGTCTAATCAAAATCATTGCCTATATAATTACTAGTATCATTATATTGTAAATGAATTTAAATCAATACTGTAAAAGCTAAATCAACAAATTTTATTACGTTAACTTTTCTCTTTATAGTATACACATTTTTTATGATACATTAATACACCTATACGTATAACAGTTAGATTAAATATTTTATTACAGTAGTAGTTCTATTTCATCAATATTAATATTAGTTAAATGGCCTCTTTAAATTTTTACAGTAATCAATCGTAACGATCTTTTTAATTAATACTATATCGAATTTTTTAGTTTACTTATGGTAATGTAAATGTTATACTATGCATATAAAGAAATTATATTTTACATAATTAGAATTAAAACTCTTAGGAGGAATACAACATGGAAAAACGTACTGGCGTAGTAACATTTGCAGGTGGCCCTATCACATTAGTTGGCCCAGAAATTAAAGTAGGTCAACAAGCTCCAGACTTCACTGTATTGAGCAATGACTTGCAAGCTAAAACTTTAAAAGACTTCGAAGGTAAAGTAAAAGTTATCTCCGTTGTTCCTTCCCTTGATACAGGTGTTTGTGATGCTCAAACTCGTTGGTTCAACCAAGATGCAACAGCACTTTCCGAAGATGTAGTCGTATTGACAATTTCTATGGACTTACCATTCGCTCAAAAACGTTGGTGTGGTGCTGCAGGCGTAGATAAAGTTATTACTTTGTCTGACCACAAAGATGCTTCCTTCGGTGAAAACTATGGTTTCTTGATTGAAGAGCTTCGTCTTTTAACTCGTGGCGTTGTAGTAATCAACAAAGATAACAAAGTAACTTATGTTGAATATGTACCTGAAGTAACTCAAGCAGTTAACTTCGATGCTGCATTAGAAGCTATTAAAGCTGATATCTAATTTGTAAATATTCATTTGATTATAGTACAATGTAATCGAAAAAGACCGTACGGTGTACGGTCTTTTTTATGTAGTATAGTATTTAGATTTTTATTGTAGGTGAATTATATATGTGGATTCGTATTTCTAAACTATTATTAACGATAAAAAATATAGCCCTTGTAGGCGTTGGTATTGCACTTTGTATTGCACTTATTAATACATTGATTAGTCTTGTCTATGTTACGTGGGCGAATATTCAAGGTTATAGTACATACTCTTTATTGATTGAAGAACTAATTACCTTCTTTCTATACTTTGAGTTTATTGCACTCATCGTCAAATACTTTAAAAATAACTTCCACTTTCCGCTTAACTTCTTTTTATACATTGGCATAACTGCAATTGTAAGACTTCTAATTATCAATCATGAATCATCATTTGATAATTTAATTTGGTCTGTTGCAATTTTTGTACTTGTATGTAGCTTAGTATTAGTAGAAAAATTTATTGGACATAACGAATAAAATTTGAATCGTTTTGTTTGAATATATCTAATTCATTTAGATATATCTAAATGAAAAATGGCCTCTACCGTAGTAGAGGCCATTTTTATTAATAAATTGATTTTATTAGAAGATATTTTTAGCGTAGTTAGCGTACTTAGCTTCTAATTCTTCCATTTTATCATTCATTTCAATTTGTAATTGGGATGCTAAATCATATTCACCATCATTAAGTGCATCAATTAAACGAGTGAATAAGGATTTACGATCATCACTATCTTTAGCAAGGTAGAAACGTAAGTCATTAACTTCTGCAAAGCGTTTATCATCTACACTATTTCGGCTATCAGTATGAATTGCAACCATGCTACGAACTGTATCCAAATTATTTGGAATTAAGCGATTAGCCAATACTAGTTTCCAACGTTTAAGAATGGACGCAATAAAGGAGTCCATTAAATCTTTAGCAAATGCATTGCCTTGAGCCAATGTTTCTACTAATTCAGGATTATTTTGGTAACCCTTTATGTTTTCCCATACAGTAGCTGGAGCAACACCAAACATTTGATTACGTTCTTCTTGTGTGAAATCATCAAACACATCTTTTTCAGTACGGTATGCACGATTTGTAGCAAGATAATCAGATGTTTCACCTACTTCTTTGGAAAGCTCTGCTTCCAATTGAGCTTGTGTTTTACCAGATGTAATGGCATATTTCATACCATCAAATGCAGAGATAAAGATCAATGCTAAAGCAGTATATGTATTGGTGTAAGGATTTGGAGAACGCAATTCATAACGTGTCGCCATAGGATTATCGATATCTCGAATTAAACCGCAAAGGATTGTACGGTTACGGCTAGGTTCAGATGGATCAGTACCTAAAGATGTAACAATACATACTGGCGCTTCAAACCCAGGTTTTAAACGGTTTAAAGAATCTGTTGTAGAGCTGATGAATGGATTAATGGCTTCATAGTGTTTTAAAAGTCCCATAATTGCACCAATGCCTAAAGAGCTAGCAGATTCTTTACGCATATCTTCTGGGCTAAATAAGTTAACAACTTTACCAGATTTTAATTTAGCCATAACACCAAAATGAGTATGTTCACCAGAACCAGCTACACCAATTATTGGTTTTGCATTAAATGTTACATCAAGACCATTTTCACGGAATACTTCACGAACAATGATACGAGCTTGTAATTCATTATCTGCTGTTTGTAATGGATTATTTGAGAATTTCCAGTCGATTTCTAATTGTTCTAATACAACTGCTTCATGACCATCTTCATCAAGTTTAGCTTTAACGCCACCTACTTCTTTATGACCCATTTCAGCAACCATACCATATCTATCAAGACGTTCAACAGCTTGTTCTAATGCAGTGCGAACTGTACCATGAGTACGTTGCCAGTATTGTTCTTGTAATTTTTGGGATACGGATAATTCTTTTTTTGTAACTGTTCTAGATGGAGTTTTTACCCAGAATTCTAGTTCTGTTGCAGATGTGAAAATGATATCTACAACTTCATCAGCTTTCACATGCGGCATACCAGGTAAGCCATGTTCTTTAATCAAAGCCAATAATTCAGCACGAACATAGTCGCAGCTGCGTTTTAAAATAGAACGAGAATCTACATAGCGATAGTTATGCATCAAGAATGCAGGAATACGAAGTGTACCAGTTGGTAAGCCTGTAACAGGATCAATATTTTCGTAGTTGTAATCAACAAACCAGTTTACACTTGGATCGCCCCACATATCTACACGAGCATTATTTAATGTAGCAATATTTGTAAGTACTACAGAGGAACCATCTGTTTGAACAGCACGACCTTCAAAGAAAGATTCGTAGTCATCGAAGAATGCTGACATAGGAATCTTTTCATCAGTATCATTACCTGCTAAGTCAATACCTACAAGAGATACGAACTTGATTTCAGGATGTTGTTCTAATAATGCAAGAACGCCTTCTTTCCCATATTGACCCGCCGGAATGTAATATAATAATTCGTTAGTTGTCGACATATTTGTTCCTCCAAAAGAAAAAGACTCCAACAAATAAATATATAAATCTATATATCTAAAGTGGAGTCTTCGTTGACCAATTATTTTATTGAGTTCATATTATCATATGTTGAAAATATATGTCAATAACTTTCTATAGAATTTCATTATTCTTTTAAAGTTACATCTAACACATCCAATACTATCAACTTTAATCAATAACTGTATATAGAATGGTCGTTGATATTACTATATATTATCCAAGTAATTCTTTAACAATATTATTGACAACCTTACCATCTGCACGCCCTTTTGTTTTTGGCATTACATGTTTCATAACATTGCCCATATTTACATTATCACCACATGCAGCAATGGCTTCTTGTACAATTGTACGAATTTCATCTTCTTTCAATTGCTCTGGTAAGTATTTTTGCAATACAGCCATTTCTTCTTTTACATGACTAATTAAGTCCTCACGTCCCGCTTTTTCAAATTCTGTTAAGGAATCTTGACGAGTTTTCATTTCCTTAGCTAAAATGCCAAGAATGCCAGCATCATCTAACTCAATTTTGTCATTGATTTCTGTATTTTTTATGGCACTATTGACCATACGAATTACAGATAACGCTGTTTTACCTTCTTCACGAGCTTTCATAGCTGCTTTCATAT
Organism: Veillonella parvula; assembly: GCF_036456085.1. Lineage (NCBI taxonomy): Bacteria > Bacillati > Bacillota > Negativicutes > Veillonellales > Veillonellaceae > Veillonella > Veillonella parvula. The sequence continues at coordinate 574,328 of NZ_CP138632.1, forward strand.
CTTCCTTTAATTGATCTTTTAAACTCATATTTCCTCCTTATGTATATAATAAAGAAACCCTAATTCTGGATTTCATAAAGCCATGAAAAGGCAGAATTAGGGTAATCATCTTATGCTCTGAATTTGCGTTTTCTTGCTGCTTCAGATTTTTTCTTTCTTTTTACGCTTGGTTTTTCATAGTGTTCGCGTTTTCTTACTTCAGACAAAACACCCGCTTTTTGGCAGGAGCGTTTGAATCGACGAAGAGCACTTTCAAGCGTTTCGTTTTTACCGACTTTGATTTCAGACATCTATATCCCTCCCTCCAAAAATAATCTCGGGAAGTGCTGATAATTTACATACGCACATATAATATTATATGTATAGGTATAGATGTTGTCAATATTTTCAAGTATATTTTATAGGTTTTTTAATGAGTATTATAAAAAGAATGCATAATACTCAAAATTAGGCTTCTGGCCAGCCCATTTCTTCTCCACCTAAAAGGTGTGCATGCATATGGAATACAGTTTGGCCTGCTTTTTCACCAGTATTAAAAATTAAACGATATCCATCTTTAGAGATACCAAGCTCTTTTGCTACATCACGAACAAATGGCAGTAACCCTTCAACATAATCTGCATTCTTTTCATTAAGATGTGCAATATTAGACACGTGATTTTTAGGTACGATTAATACATGAACTTTTTTTACAGGTTGAATATCATAAAAAGCATAGAATTTATCATTTTCTAACACTTTTTTAGACGGAATTTCACCATTGATAATTTTGCAAAAAATGCAGTCACTCATAATCTAACTCCTTACTCAATAATTAAATAATTATCTTCTAAACCTACAACAGTTCCACCAACGAGATCACCAATTTTACGTGTCCCATCAGACTTAACTTTACCATTTATATATTCATTTGTTAAGCCCATATAGTATCCATTCTCTTCCTTTTCGATGAGAATCTCACCAGGCTTACCAATGCGAGATTTTGCGTATCGTTCATAACCAGATTGGCTAAGGCCATTTAAAAGTGCTACACGAGTCTTCTTAACAGCTTCTGGTACTTGATCCGCCATGGTGGCTGCAGGTGTACCCTCACGAATGGAGTATGGGAAGGCATGAATGTGCGTAAATCCAATTTCACGTACTGTATTCAATGTTTCTTCGAAGTCTTCATCAGTTTCTTGAGGGAAACCAGCAATAATATCAGTTGTAATTGATAAATCTTTAATACGAGAACGTAAACTTGTAATTAAATCTTTATATTCTTGTAATGTATAATGGCGTTTCATCAACTTTAATACATGATCAGAACCAGCTTGTAATGGTAAATGTAAATGAGGACAAACACGTTTATTGGTAGCCATTAATTCTACTAACTCATCAGAAACCTCTACGGATTCAATGGACCCGAAACGAATGCGGTATAAATTAGGAATCTCTAATAAAGCTTTTACCACATCAGCTAATGTTGGACGACCTGGTAATTCGACACCGTAATTACCCAAATGTATACCAGTTAATACGATTTCATGGAATCCATGATCTACTAAACGTTTTGCCTCTTGTACAATATCATCAACTTTACGAGATTTTAATTTTCCTCGAGTATAAGGAATGATACAAAAGGCGCAATAGTTATTACAACCTTCTTGAATTTTCATGAACGCACGAGCTTTGTCAGATTCATTACCATATAACGGCATTTCCTCGAAGTTAGATTCCTTCATGATATCCCGAACAGCATTAATTTGTCGTTCTGTAGATTCTAATTGCTCTACTAATTCAACAATTTTAGAGCGATTATTTGTACCAATAACGAGATTAACACCATCTATAGCGGCAATCGCATCTGGATCAAGCTGAGCATAACAACCAGTTACAATAACATAGGCATCTTCATTTTGACGCTTTGCCTTGCGGATTAATTGACGGGATTTCTTTTCCCCCATATTCGTTACAGAACAGGTATTAATTACATATATATCAGCTTTTTCATCGAAGTCTACCGCTTCGTAATTATTTTGTAAAAATAAACCTTTCATGGCATCTGTATCATATTGGTTTACGCGACACCCTAAGGTTGTAAAAGCAACGGTTTTCATTGCACCTCTCTATTCTTATTTAATTTATAATTCTAATTCATATCGAATCATCGCTAACGATCCAATAGCAGCAGTTTCAGCCCGTAAAATTGTATTTCCCAGCGATACTGATTTTCCACCATATTTTATAATAGCATTGATTTCCTTCTCTTGATAGCCCCCTTCAGGACCTATACAAATTAAAACATCAGTTACAGACTTATCGGAATGTAAAGTTTTAAGTACATCTTTGATAGTCTGACCTGCTTCATTTTCATAGGCTACCAATTTCAACGCCTCAGATTCAATGTCTAATGCTTGTAAAAGCGTCTCTCCTACTACTAGTGTAGGCAAGTGATTTCGTCCACATTGTTGAGCTGCTTCTAGCATTATTTTTTCCCAACGATTTACTTTTGATTGAAGCTTTTTTTCATCATATTTAGCTACGCAGTTAGCTGTGGGCACAAGATAAATTGTATCCACATTTAACTCCGTCGCCTTTTGTAACACCCATTCTAGCTTTTCACCTTTTAATAATGATTGAACTAGAATAGTACGATACGATGCTAGATTTCCTTCTACATATTCAATCAGTTTTGCTTGAGCTTTACCATCTACTTCTGCTGTAATTTGATATGTACCACAACGATTGTCGCTGCCGGTTACAGTTATAGGCTTCTCCATATTATGGCGAAATACATGTAGTACATGATGGGTTACATCTTTTGGTAATTCTATTATTTCATCTAATGGTGTAGGAATAAAAATCTTTTTCATCGTTTTTCTAGCGCAAACGTATGCCAAGGCCCTGCAACGCGCTCCTCAATAATATGCCAATGAGCCTCAATATATGGCATGATTTCATCATAACGATCATCAATAATGCCACTAATAATCAAAATGCCCCTATCATCCAGTTTCTTACCAATTTGAGGTAATAGTATTTTAAGGGGATCCACTGTTAGATTAGCTAAAATTAATTGGGCAGTACCATTGAAATCACTATCCAAATTACCACAAATGATTTCAGCAGATACATGATTATTCTCACAGTTAATTCTAGCTTGATTTGCAGCATACTCTTCTATATCTATACCAACTAAATTTTTAATACCTAAATGGGCTGCTACTAATAAAAGAATACCTGTGCCAGTACCAATATCCAAACAAGTAACTGTATCAAGATCCATAGATTTACTATAGGATTTTAATAGCTCTGCACAAGTCCGTGTCGTCTCATGAGACCCGGTACCAAAGGAAATATCTGAATCAATTTCAATAATAATTTTATTATCTACATTATTGTATTCCTGCCATGCTGGTTTAATGATTAAGTTAGGTAAAATTTCTGTAGGTTCAATATACTGTTGCCAAGAGTTTAACCAAGTTGACTCATCAAAAATATCTGTATCTATTGATATAACCTTGATATTGGCCTCAGTAAGCCGTTTTACTAAATCCGCCTTAATCATATTCATATCGAGTGATATATCAGCATACATAGTTAATTTTATTAAATTAGGCTGATTTTCAACATCTTCTTCTATAATTCCATTGTCTGCATAATCGTCAAAAAGAGTAGTCACCTCATCGGTGGCTACTCTTTCACAGACAATGGATACTTCTATCCATTGCATATATGCTCCTTTATAGGGAATGTGATGGAACAAACCATTCCTTCACATGAGCTGTTCATTTAGTCAAACAGTCCTTGATTTTTTCAAAGAGACTTTTGCTCACTTGTAAGTTATTTACATCTTCATTACTTTCATTTGCAAAGCGTAACAATAGCTCACGTTGAGTGTCTGTCAACTTCTTAGGCGTTTGGACGGTTACCACAATGTGTTGGTCACCCCTTTGGTTAGGGTTACGCAAATATGGTATACCTTTGCCCTTTACGCGGAATGCCGTTCCCGTTTGAGTACCTTCCGGAATCTTTAACTCTACTTTACCATCTAAAGTGTTAACTTGTATAGTCGCACCAAGAGCAGCTTGAGCAAAGCTAATATTTACACGGCTAATAACGTCATTACCATTTCGTTCAAATTCCTTGTGAGGACGAACAAAGATATATACATAGAGATCCCCTTTAGGACCGCCTAAAATACCAGGTTCCCCTTCATTGGCTACACGTAAACGAGATCCGCTATCTACACCAGCTGGAATTTTAATGGAAATCTTCCGTTTAGCCAACATTTCGCCAGTACCACGGCATTTAGAGCAAGGTTTTTCAATGCTTTTACCCGTACCATGACAGCGGGAACAAGTGCGAACGGACTGCATACGTCCAAATGGAGTATTTTGAATAACCGCTTCTTGACCAGAACCATGACAGTTTGGACAAGTATCGACACGAGAGCCTGGTTCACCACCAGTACCATGACAGTGATCACATTCTTCATGACGATGCACTTCAATTTCCATAGATTTACCAAAGGCTGCATCTTCAAAGGAAATATCGATATCTTCACGCAAGTCATTACCTTTTTGAGGGCCTTGTTGTTGGCGTCCACCACCAAACATGCCACCAAAAATGTCGCCAAAGATATCACCAAAGCCTCCAGCTTGACCACCGAAACCGCCAAAGCCGCCTTGGAAACCACCGGCACCAGCGCCGCCTCCTTGTTTGAAGGCGTCGTGGCCGAATTGGTCATATTGAGCTTTTTTAGTTTCATCAGACAAGACTTCATAAGCTTCGTTAGCTTCTTTAAACTTTGCTTCCGCTTCCTTTGGATTATCTTTATTTACATCTGGGTGGTATTGGCGTGCCTTTTTACGGAAGGCTTTTTTGATTTCATCTTGAGAGGCATTTTTACTAACCCCTAGGATGTCATAATAATCTCGTGCCATTCGTTACCAACCCTTCTTATTTCTTGTCATCATCCACTACTGTGTAATCAGCATCAACAACATTGTCATCAGCTTTTGTTTGTTGTTGACCTTGTTCAGCACCGCCAGCTGCTTGTTGAGCTTGTTGAGCTGCTGCATACATTTGTTCTGCTAATTTATGTAATGGTTGTTCCAAAGCTTCACTATCTTTTTTGATATCTTCGATATTGCCAGCTTCGATAGATTTTTTCAATTTATCTTTCGCTTCTTCTACTTCTTTCATCAAAGAAGCGTCGCCTTTACCTTCAAGGTCTTTCAATGCTTTCTCAGCTTGATATACTAGGGAGTCCGCATTATTTTTAATATCTAATTCTTCTTTTCTAGCTTTATCTTCCGCTGCATGAGCTTCAGCTTCTTTAACCATGCGATCAATTTCTTCTTCTTTCAAGCCGCTAGAAGAAGTAATAGTAATCTTTTGTTCCTTTTGAGTACCTAAATCTTTAGCTTTTACATGTACGATACCATTAGCATCGATGTCAAATGTTACTTCGATTTGAGGAACCCCACGAGGAGCAGCTGGGATACCATCCAAGTTGAAACGACCCAATGTTTTATTATCTGCTGCGAACTCACGTTCACCTTGCAATACATGAATATCTACAGATGGTTGATTATCTGCTGCAGTGGAGAATACTTGAGATTTAGATGTAGGAATTGTAGTATTACGATCAATAATACGTGTGAATACACCGCCCATTGTTTCGATACCAAGAGACAATGGAGTTACGTCAAGTAACAATACGTCTTTTACTTCACCTACTAATACGCCACCTTGAATAGCAGCACCGATAGCTACACATTCATCAGGGTTAACGTTTTTTGTTGGTTCCTTACCCAATACTTTTTTAATAGCTTCTTGTACAGCTGGGATACGACTAGAACCACCAACTAACAATACTTTATCGATATCGGATGCAGATAAACCAGCATCACTCATAGCTTTACGAGTAGGTTCTATAGTAGCTTGTACCAAATCAGCAGTTAATTCTTCAAATTTAGCACGAGTCAATGTTACATCCAAATGTTTAGGACCAGTAGCATCAGCTGTGATAAATGGCAAGTTGATATTTGTGCTAGCTACGCCAGACAATTCAATTTTTGCTTTTTCAGCAGCTTCTTTTAAACGTTGATCAGCTAATTTATCATTGGATAAATCGATACCAGTTTCTTTTTTGAACTCTTCAATAAGGTAGTTCATAATGCGTTGGTCGAAGTCATCCCCACCAAGGTGGTTATTACCAGATGTTGCTAATACTTCAAATACACCGTCACCAAGTTCAAGGATAGATACGTCGAATGTACCACCACCAAGGTCAAATACAAGAACTTTACCATCTTCATCTTTATCTACACCATATGCAAGAGCAGCTGCTGTAGGTTCGTTGATGATACGAAGTACTTCAAGACCTGCAATGGCACCTGCGTCTTTTGTAGCTTGACGTTGAGCATCTGTAAAGTATGCAGGAACTGTAATAACAGCTTGTTTTACAGGTTCGCCCAAGTAAGCTTCTGCATCAGCTTTGATTTTTTGAAGAATCATTGCAGAAATTTCTTGAGGAGTATAAGATTTACCTTCTACAGTTACTTTGTAGTCTGTACCCATGTGACGTTTAATAGAAATGATTGTATTTTCTGGGTTAGATACAGCTTGACGTTTAGCCAATTGACCAACTAAACGTTCTCCATTTTTTGCAAACCCAACAACGGAAGGAGTTGTACGTGCACCTTCTTGATTTGTAATAACCGTAGGTTCGCCGCCTTCCATAACAGCAACACAAGAGTTTGTTGTCCCTAAATCAATACCAATTACCTTTGCCATAATATATACCTCCTAAAACTTTATAATCTATTCAACAACTTTTACCATTGCTGGACGTATACAACGACCATCAACAGTATAGCCAGTTTGCAAAACTTCACACACCGTATCGGATTCATATTCATCTGACGGTACACGCATAATCGCTTGATGGAAATTTGGATCAAATGGTTGACCCATAGCTTCAATAACAGCTAAACCATGTTTAGATAACATAGCCATCAAATTTTGATGAATCATAATGAATCCATCGAGGAATACTTTTGCTTCCCCTTCTGCAGGACTTTGAACGGCCCGTTCAAAGTTATCCAATACAGGAAGAAGGTCCGTTAATACATCCCCTTTTACATATCCAGCAAGTTGCTCTTTTTCCTGGTTAGTACGACGTTTGAAATTTTCAAAGTCCGCTTGTAACCGTTTATAGCGATTATCAAAGTCGGCTTTAAGTTCTTCTAACACTTGAGCAGCATCAGCCACAGCTTCTTCAGTTTTTTCAACAGTTGGTTCCTCTACATTCGTAGTATCCTCTGTTTCCTCCACTGTTTCTTGTTTAATGTCTTGTTCTTCAGCCATTATTTGCCCTTTCTGTTTTGTTCTTTTACCATAGTTTCCATTATATGTTTCATATGGGACAACATGCCGATGATACGTCCGTATTCCATCCGCGTTGGACCAAGAATAGCAAGAGTTCCGATAGGCTGATCTTGATTCGTAAAATCAGCTTGTACCACACTCATTGAATGTAGCGCTTCAGTTTCATTCTCAATACCAATCTTGACCTTAACAGGTGTTGGAGAATCATCTTTTAATAACTGTCCTAATTGATTTTGTTCTTCCACTAAGGAAAGCAAGGGTTGTACCTTCTCAACAGACTTAAACTCTGGTTGATTTAACAACTCTGTGGTACCTACCGAATAGAACAACTTACGTTTATTAATAGCTCGTAATAATGTCTCCGAAAGGATTAATAAAATTCCCTGCGGTCCTTCCATATGGACCAATATAGATCCTAAAGCCTCAGCCGTTACATGACCAATACTTACATTCTGTAGTGCATTGCTAAATTGTATGGCTAGACTTTGTAAAAGCTCTGGTGAAACACTTTCACCAAAGTACATCAACTCATTATCGAGTGCTCCTGTTTCAGTAATAACTACCATAATGGCTTGATGACTATCTAGCGGTAATACATGAATGTATTTGATTAATGCTCTATCATGGGCTGGTGCTAAGAATAAACTCATGCTATGACTTACCTGTGAAAGTAGTTTAGCCATATTTAGAAAGAGTTCACTCGTTGATCCATTGGAACGCTTCCATAACATTTCAATTTTTTCAGCATCCTGTAATGGAACAGGTTGTCGACTCAGCATAGAATCAACATATAAGCGATAGCCCTTAGCTGAAGGAATACGTCCAGCCGATGTATGAGGTTGCTCTAAATAGCCTAATTCCTCTAAATCGGACATTTCGTTCCGCACCGTAGCAGGACTGATGCCAAGATCATAATTTTTAGCAATTGTTCGAGATCCTACAGGTTCTGCGGACTTAACATAGTCTTCAATTATGACTCGCAAGATGCGCTGTTTTCTTTCATCCATAATGACACCTCTTGTTAGCACTCATTAACTTTGAGTGCTAATCGCATGTATAATATTACCATATTAAAAAAAATTGTCAAGCTAAAAAATGCCAAAAAAGTCAAATAATATCAATTTAGTCAAAAAGACAAATCAATATTTTTGATTAATTAGTCAAAAAATCAAAGTGCAACAATAAGAAAACACTTATACTATCTACATTTATGACATATCCCAAAATTTAAAGATTAGAATATGTAGTTCTAATAAAATTTCTATTATTAAAACCTGAAATAGTATAAGTGTTTATATATAATAATTTAGTTGTCAATAAACTCTTAGTTAAAATACTTTTTTGGCCCAAGAATTTACGGACTATAAACTATAAATCAATTAGAACTAAAATGTACTAATTGATTTATAGTTCTACCCCTTCTAATGGATTGCCAAGACGCTCTAACAGTTTCCCCATACGTTCACGAGGTTCACCATATTTAGCATACCAATCAATCAAAATATCTACAGCTTTTTTAGATTGCTCAATAGTTAGTTTTCTTGCTAAAATTTTTCCTGCTTCAGGTCTCATGCCTGTATTACCACCAACAGCCAACATAAAACCTTGAGATGTACCGATAAAGGCAATATCCTTTACCATTGCATCTGGGCAGTTACGTCCACATCCACTGATGCCGATTTTGCACTTGTGAGAGGTTTTTCGGCCGTAATGTTTTCTCTCTACATAATCAGCCAATTCTTTAGTTTCCATTTGTCCATTTTTACAATGGCCTTTACCTACACAAGCAATTAAGGAATTAACACCTCTATGAATAACAGTGGTCACGCCATCAGGCAATTCAGAAATAAACTGCTCCTTATCATCTTTTTCAATACCTGTAATTTGTATACCTGTTACAACATGACGGAAGGATCCACCATATTTTTCAGCAAGTTCTATGCATGCTTTCATTTGATCTAAAGTAAATTCATTATGTAAACCGTGTAATATTACAGATGTCTTCATCGCTCCTCCTCAAATCTAGCATGCTTATTCACCATCATCCTATTTATACTAACATATTAGATTTTGAGAAACTGTGAGAAATTACTCACGAATAAATTGACTAAATACATAGTTCCCATGCTTGGCACCTTCAGCGGTTAAATGATAACTTCCATTTTGATACTCTAATAGACCTTTACTAACTAAATCATCTAAAGCAGTACCAAATAAATCATGGACAGATACGCCAAATTTATCTTCGAATTTTTGCTCATCAAGGCCCCATTTAGTGCGAAGGGCTAAAAAGGAAAAATCCTCTTGAGCTCGCTCTAAAGTAATCGTCTCCGTATCAATAGTAGGCATAATATATCTGTCAACAGATTGTATATAGGGCATTACATTACGATTATTACTACGGCGTACTCCGTCATAGAAGGAATGAGCACCAGCACCAAAGCCTAAATAATCTATATAGTGCCAATATTTTAAATTATGACGACTATAGGAATTAGCCTTGGCGAAATTTGAAATCTCATATCGTTCAAAACCCAATTCTTTTAAACCAGCCATCATTGTATCATACATTGATTCATCTATACTTTCACTAGGAATGAAAATAAGATTTTTCTGAACTAAATGATATAAATAGGTCCCCACTTCTACTTGTAATCCATAAGTAGAAATATGATTAATAGGCAACTCTTCTACGACTGCTAAATTACGTTTAATATCGTCTAAGGATTGTCTTGGTAATCCATAAATCAAATCAATATTAATATCAGCAAAGCCCGCCTCTTTAGCATCATAAACGGCTTGTTTTGCCTGTTCCCCGTTGTGACTGCGATGAAGCATGGTAAGTGCCTTATCGTCAAATGTTTGAACACCAAAGCTAATACGATTAAAACCAAATTTAACTAATTTCGTTAAATAATGTAAATTTACTTCCCCAGGATTCGATTCAATAGTCATATGACAATCGTCAGTAATTGTAAAAGTGTTTTTGATTTTATCAAGAATCATCTGTAGATGTTGAATCGATAATTCTGTAGGCGTACCTCCACCAAAATAAATTGTATCAATAGCTTTAGATGTTGACTCTGGATGTTCAGAGACCCATAAATCGATTTCTTGAACTAAAGCATATACATAGGTTTCGTAATAATCTTGTAAATTTTGGTAAGCAGGAAAATCACAATACATACATTTCTGTTTACAAAAAGGGATATGGACATATAGCCCCATATCCCTCAGTGTAGACAGATTCAGAATATCAGAATCTGTTTTCATTTTATTAGTCCTCAACCTTGAGAATAGCCATGAATGCTTCTTGTGGAATCTCTACGGAACCGACAGACTTCATACGTTTCTTACCGGCTTTTTGTTTTTCAAGTAATTTACGCTTACGAGAGATATCGCCACCGTAACATTTTGCCAAAACATCCTTACGCCAAGCTTTTACAGTTTCACGAGCCACAATTTTTGTACCTACCGCCGCTTGAATAGGAATTTCAAACATTTGACGAGGAATCAATTCTTTCAATTTCTCAGCTAATGCACGACCACGTGCAGCTGCACGGTCTTTGTGTACAATAATGGACAATGCATCCACAGGATCTCCATTTAAGAGAATATCCATCTTAACCATTGGAGATTGTTTATATCCAATCAATTCGTAGTCAAGGGATGCATAACCTTTTGTAGCGGATTTTAATTTATCAAAGTAATCATAAATGATTTCACTCAATGGCAAGTGATAAACGACAGATACTCGTGTTTCATCCAAATATTCCATAGATTGATATTCACCGCGTTTATCTTGGGACAACTCCATAATAGTACCAACAAAATCTTTAGGTACAATTGTTGTAGCCTTTACATAAGGCTCTTCAATGTAATCAATTTCCGTTGGAGGTGGTAATTTAGCAGGATTATCGACTTCGAGCATTTCCCCATTTGTTTTGTACACTTTGTAATTTACAGATGGAGCCGTCGTAATAAGTGTCAAATTATATTCACGTTCTAAACGTTCTTGAATTACGTCCATATGCAAAAGGCCGAGAAACCCACAACGGAAACCAAAGCCCAATGCCAATGATGTTTCTGCTTCATATTCTAAGGCAGCATCATTAAGCTGTAACTTTTCTAATGCATCTCGAAGGTTTTCATAGTCTTTAGACTCTGTTGGGTAAAGGCCACAGTACACCATAGATACAGCCTTACGATAACCAGGCAATGGCTCAGTTGCAGGATTATTAGCTAATGTTACAGTATCGCCTACATGGCAATCTTTTACATTTTTGATGCTAGCTGCAATACAACCTACTGAGCCACATTGTAATTCTTGCACAGGTACAAGATTGGGAGTAAAAATACCGAGTTCTGTAACATCAAAGTCCTTTTTATCATGCATCATGCGAATTGTATCTTTTGCTTTTATAGACCCTTCTTTTACGCGGACATAAGCAATAGCACCTTTATACGCGTCAAAACGGCTATCAAAAATCAAAGCTCTTGTTGGCTCATCAGATTTATCTGGTGGTGCAGGAACTTTATTTACAATAGCTTCTAAAATATCAGGAATACCGATACCTGATTTGGCAGAGCATAATACAGCATCAGATGCGTCTAAACCAATAATATCTTCAATTTCTTGTTTAACGCGATCAGGATCTGCTGACGGCAAATCAATCTTGTTAATAACAGGAATGATTTCAAGATCATGTTCTAAAGCGAGATATACATTTGCCAACGTTTGTGCTTCCACACCTTGTGCAGCATCGACTACGAGTAATGCCCCTTCACAGGCTGCAAGAGAACGAGATACTTCATAGCTGAAATCGACGTGGCCTGGAGTATCGATGAGATTCAAAATATATTCTTTACCGTCTTGAGCTTTATACAAAATGCGAACAGATTGTGCTTTAATAGTAATGCCTCGTTCACGTTCAAGGTCCATGGAGTCCAAAACTTGAGCCTCCATTTCACGTTTTTGTAATGTACCAGTATATTCAATTAATCTATCGGCAATGGTTGATTTACCATGGTCAATATGGGCTATAATACAGAAGTTTCGAATCTTTTTCGTTGACATACTATGTAAACAAGTTCAAAGAACTTGCATTCTCCTTTCTAACATACGCGATCGATAACAGCACCTCCCAATAATTGAGTGCCATTATAAAAGGCTACAGACTGACCTGGGGTAATAGCCCGTTGTGGTTCTTCAAAAATAACCTCTATTGTATCGTCATCTAAAATACGTGCTGTGCAAGAAGAAGGATTAGCTGCATAGCGAATTTTGCCTTCTGCCTTCAATTCCTTATGAATTGTATCATCTAAGAAGTTATAGAACTTACAAATCATACGATTTGTAAAGAGACGTTCATTAGGACCCACGATGACCTCATTACGATCCCCATTAAATCCAATAACATATAAAGGGTGTTTATAAGCAATACCAAGGCCTTTACGTTGACCAATCGTATAATTAAATAAGCCGTTGTGCTTACCTAATACCTCACCATCTTCGGTAACGATATTACCAGACTCTGGCTTACCCTTCATTTCTTCTACCACAAGCTTTTGATAGTTCCCATGAGGCAAGAAACAAATATCTACGCTATCTGGTTTTTTAGCGACTGGCAAATCATATTCAGCAGCTAATTTACGTGTTTCAGTCTTACATTGACCACCTAATGGGAACATAAGATGACTCAAAATACGTTGGTTCATATTGTACATAACATAACTTTGGTCTTTTGTAGGATCAACACCTTTATGTAACTCATATAGACCTGTTTCTTCATTATAATTTACTTGTGCATAATGACCAGTTACCATATGTGTGGCACCTAATTCAAGAGCACGATTGAGCATCAAGTCAAACTTGATGTTCTTGTTACAAAATACACAAGGATTTGGCGTACGACCATAGGCATATTCTTTTACAAAGTAATCTACTACGTTTTCGTAGAATACATCACGAGCATCGATAACATGATGCTCGATACCAAGAAAATCACACATCTTCTTAGCATCAGTTACGGCAAGAGGCACCTCATCATAGGGCGTACCACTCACCCATAACCATAGGGTAATACCAAATACTTTATAGCCTTGTTTTAATAGCATTGCAGCAGTTAAAGAACTGTCTACGCCGCCACTCATAGCTACAGCGATAACTTTTTCCATACTTTCTCCTTTTAATGATCTCTTGATCATAAAACTAATCAGGGTGAAAGCCTGACGTGTAAAACACTAGTTCGGTGTAAAAGTCCGAGTAGTATTGCTATAAAATTATAGCAACTTATATTATAGCCTAGAAATAGGTATATTGAAAAGATTTGAAATAAAAAGAATCCCTTTCACAAAAGAAAGAGATTCTAAATATTATCTATGTTTTAATAGTTCTTCAGCAGCTCCTAAAATACCAAGCATGGAATGTTCAAACACTAGGCCACCCTGCATGAAAATTGTATACGGTGGACGTACAGGACCATCGGCACTGAGTTCAATAGAGGAACCTTGTACAAAGGTACCACCAGCCATGATGATTTTATCTTCGTACCCAGGCATATCCCCAGGAATAGGATGTACGTGAGCATCTACAGGAGAATAGGCTTGCATACCTACACAGAAATGCTCCATTTCTTCCCCATTTTTCAGATTAATGGCTTGAATCAAATCATAGCGATCAGCATTTACCTTAGGGAATACATCATAGCCTAGTAACTCACCTACAGCAGCCGTATATACAGCACCTTTAAGAGCTTGTAATACTACGTGAGGTGCCATAAATAAACCTTGGAAGAACAAGCGATAACCAGGAGCATATGAACCCATATGATCGCCAAGTCCAGGAGCTGTCAATTGATATGCTGTATCCTCTACAAGGTTTTCTCTACCAACAATATAACCACCAGTTGGTGCTAAACCGCCACCTGCATTTTTAATGAGAGAGCCAGCCATAATATCAGCACCAGCTTCTAATGGTTCTTGCAGCTCTGTAAATTCACCGTAACAATTATCTACGAAACAAATCGTTTTAGAATTTTTAGCTTTTACAGCATCAACAATAACCTTAATATCTGCAATAGATAAAGGTTCACGTGTGCTATAGCCTCGAGACCGTTGAATGACTACTACCCGCGTATTATCGTTAACAGCGTTAGCAATAGCTTCAACATCATAAGTATTATCTTTCAATGGTACCTCAGTATAGGTAAAGCCTTTTTCTACTAAAGAACCACGTACTTCACGAGCGGCACCGATAACAGATTGCATCGTATCATAAGGAGCCCCTACGGCATAGATAAACTCTGTCCCTTTAGAGCCATTTCCCATCAAAGAAATTAATGTAGTAGCTAACGCATGTGTACCAGAAACAAAATGAGGACGAACGATAGCCTTTTCACCTTTAAATACATAGGCAAATACTTCATCTAATTTCTCACGCCCTACGTCGTTATATCCATAACCAGTAGTACCAGTGAAATGATAATCAGATACTTGGCATTCCTTAAAGGCTTCTAATACTTTTTTTGTATTGGCCAATGCAATAGGTTCAAATTTCTTAAATTCTGGTTCAGCCATTTCTAGGGCTTTACTACGTATTTCTTCTAATGTCATGCTAATCCTTCTCTACGGATTAAATCCATAGCTTTATTAAATATAAAATCTTTAGATGTATTGCTATCAATATGTATCCATTCTATATATGGCATACGTTTATACCATGTAATTTGGCGCTTAGCAAAGTGACGTGTATTCTTCTTAATTAAGTCACGACACTCATCTAATGTTATATTGCCATTTATATAGTCTACAACCTCTTTATAGCCAATACCTTTAAAAGCTTGGCAATCTGGATTCACTCCAGATTTTATGAGTTGTTCCACCTCTTCAATTAAACCCACATCAAACATCATATCAACGCGTAAATTGATACGTTCATATAATTTATCACGATCTCTCATGAGACCGATGACAGGCCCTTTATAGGATACACCATCTTTTGTCTGATTTCGCAACGAATCTACATCACCATGATGCAATATCTCAATAGCTCGATACAAACGATGTTTGTCGCTATATTGTATCTCTATATTATGCTCTTTACCTAATGTGAAAGCATAGTCTCGTAAGCCTTCAATACCTTTTGTACTATAGAGCTCATCAAGTTCTGCTCGCAAATATTCGTCAGGTTTAACATCATTAAAGTTGTAGTTCTCCAATAATGATTGGACATACAGTCCTGTACCACCAGACAGAATAGGAAGAATATTTCTATCTTTTAATCTTGCAATTATTTCTTTAGCTTGATCTTGAAAAATAGATACCGAATATGAATCATTGGGTTCCAGTATATCGATGAGATGATGTTTCACCCGATTAAGTTCATCCACCGATGGTTTAGCGGTACCAATATTGAATTGTTTATAAACCTGGTAAGCATCACCAGAAATAACCTCAGCATGTAGCTGTTCTGCTAAGTCCAAGGTAAGATCTGTTTTGCCTACCGCAGTAGGTCCAACGATGGTTATTAAGGGATTCACAATAACTCCTTCATATATACTCCATAACCTATACGGCTATATTTTCCCCCCACCCATTGGTGAGGTGGATATTTCTGAAAGACAGAACTAAATGGTCGTTCTTTAATGATAACACCATAAGAGGCAACACGCATAGCTTCCTCCATAATTTTATCATCAATACGACTTTCCACAGTATGTCCACGAAGTGGTTTAAATTGAGGACTATCCTCTACAGGGACCTCAAACATAGGATCAAAATAAATAATATCTATACTTTCATCTGGTAGATTAGGTACATAGTTTTCAAAGGTATCATAACTTACCTCAATACGACGTAATGCGTCCGTCACACTTTTCACATTATGCGAATAATGAGCTAAACCATAAGATGTAGCAAGCCATATAGGTAAAGAACCTTCTAGACCTTTTATTTTAGCCTGAAGAAAAGCATAGCTCACGACGATACTGTCACTACCAAGACCAATTGTACAATCAAGAAACGAAAATTCTTCTTTATCAGTTATTTCATTAGTACTTAGTATTTTCTGAACAGCATTAATTAAATAATCTCCTTCTCCACGTTGCAAACGTAGTATACGTAATTGAGCCATGGATAAATGAAAGCTATGTTGCTGATTATCAGGAAAATGAATAGTTAAGCCATTACCAGAAAGAACAGCAATAAAATCACATGGATGAGCATTAAATAATGCTGGTATAGATAATTTTCCTCTTTTTATATAGGCCATATGCATAGAGGAAGCCAAAGCTTTGGCTTCCTCTTGAATGGCCTCATTAGATTTTTGAGCTGTAGTTAATATATTCATATTAAGACCGTAAGAATAATTTACCTAATTCATCAGGTGTAAATTTGATAATCGTAGGACGACCATGAGGACATACATATGGTTTTTCGGTACTAAATAAGTCCTCAATTAAGGTAGTCATTTGATACATATTTAAATTATGACCTGCCTTGATGGCCCCTCTACAAGATGCATAAGCTAACATTTCATGTCGTAATTGGGCCTTAGTAGGCTGTTGATGATCATGTAAGTAAGAGAATATATATTGCAGAATTTCAAATGCTTTTGACTCTACTAAATCTACTGGAGCCCCTACTAATTTTATCTTAGTAGGACCACCTAACTCTACATCAAATCCAAGATCAAGTAATGTTTCTCGTTCTTCCTCTACTAAATTCATTTCATCATCTGTGGCCTCACTATACTGAGGAACCAAAATAGATTGCATAGGAATCGATTCAGAAGACTTACACAACTTATCATAACGCACACGCTCATGTGCAGCATGTTGATCTATGATATATAGATCATCACCTTTTTTAGCTAATATATAACAAGATGCAACTTGACCCATTGGTAAAAAGCCCGAGTTTTGAATTGTACGATCTTCTATCTCTTCGTTACGAATATCGTGAGACAAGGATTTAAACTTCTCTACATCTTCCGAAGTATAACTAGTGTAAGCAGTAGGAACAGCTTCAAAACTTTTATCTACAAAAGAGGATTGTTCATAAGTAGCCTTAGGTGCAGGTGGTGTATACCCCTTTGTTTTAAGGTTTTCCACAAACTGCGAAGTTTCACCGCGCATGACTTCATAGCCTTTTGTACGGCGTCCACCAAAAACCTTATCATAATCTATAGCTGTTGCTATATGTTCAGCAGACTGCATTGAATCGTGTACAACAGTAGGTACTTGATAAGAATCATAAGTAGTATTACCAGCTAAGGATGTACTATTAGAACTAAACTTCTTAATATCACTATTACTATTACTAGCAATATCATTACCATATTTATCGGATATGTTAGCAACTGTACCAGTCATATAAGATGATGACTCTCGTTCGTATCTCTCATGGAGTGGATTATTTAAAGCATTTAAGATACCGTGATATACGGCTTTAAATATAATCTTATCATCTGAGAATTTAACTTCACTCTTGCGAGGATGTACGTTTATATCAACCATTCTCGCAGGCACAGTAATATTTAGTACCACTAAAGGATGACCATTTTTCGGCAATAGTGCATGGTATGCATTATCGATAGCCTTCATTATGGTTTTATCAGAAATCACGCGATTATTGACGATAATGGTCTGCCATATCCTTGTACTTTTAAGAAGTGTGGGCTTACTCACTACGCCATCGATATAGATAGAATCACTTTCATAAGCAACAGTAAAAATATCATCTTTGGTTTTATATCCATATAGCGCAGCTACAGTATCACTAATATCGCCATTTCCTGGTGTGATAATAGCTACCCGATCATCTATGATAAGCTTAAAAGAAATATGTGGATTACTTAGAGCTAATTTCCCTACAATATCTTGAATTTTAGAGGCTTCTGTACGCTCCGTTTTTAAGAATTTACGACGAGCCGGCGTATTATAAAATAAATCTTTAATTTCGATAGTTGTACCAGGTGCCGCACCATAAGGAATGCAATCGGTAAAAGTGCCGCCATCAACAGTAATACGAGTCCCCAAATCAGAGTCTGCTTTACGAGTAGTCAAAGAGAAATGAGATACAGAGGCAATACTAGCCAAAGCCTCCCCACGGAAGCCTAGGGACGCAATATCAAAGAGGTCCTCTACTTGTTGAATTTTAGAGGTTGCATGACGTAGAATCGCCAAACGAGCATCTTCCTCCGTCATACCGATACCATTATCAGTAATCCGCATATAGGCCACACCGCCTTCACCAATTTCAACCTCAATATTAGTGGCAGACGCATCAATAGAGTTTTCAATGAGCTCTTTAATAACTGATGCGGGACGTTCAACGACTTCACCGGCAGCTATCTTATTGATTGTCGTTTCATCCAATACGTGAATGGTTGCCATTATTTCCCGCCTCCTTTACGAGCCTCCTCTTGTAGTTCATATAATTTATTTAATGCTTCAATTGGAGTCATGCTCATTACATCGACTTCCAGTAAGCTATCTACTACGGAATGGCTAAATAAATTGCCTAGTGGAGAATCACTAACTTGCTTAACCGCTGGTTTTGCCACATTAGTAAGTTGAGCACCCATAACTCGATTATTTAAGTCACTTGCATCATGACTTTGATCTTCCAAGGATTCTAAAATCACTTCAGCTCGTTTTAATACAGAGTTAGGTAGGCCCGCCAGTCTGGCAACATGGATACCATAACTGCGATCTGCACCACCTTTAATGATACGACGCAAGAAAGCAACATCTTTCCCTTTTTCTTTAACTGCAACGGTATAATTTTTTAATTTACTATAGCTTTCTTCTAAGCAAATCAATTCATGGTAGTGCGTTGCAAATAAAGTCTTGCTATGAATATGCTTACAAATATGTTCCACTACGGCTTGTGCGATACTCAAACCATCAAAGGTACTCGTACCCCGACCAATTTCATCGAGAATAATTAAACTATTATGGGTAGCATTTTCTAAAATATACGCTACCTCTTTCATTTCTACCATGAACGTGCTTTGACCAGTAGAAATATCGTCGCTAGCACCGACACGTGTAAAAATACGATCCACAGGTGAGATAGATGCCTCACGAGCAGGGATAAAGGAACCAATCTGTGCCATAATCATTAAGATAGCCGCTTGACGCATGTAAGTAGATTTACCTGCCATATTAGGGCCTGTAATGAGTAAGAATTCCTCATCATCATGATTTAGAACGATATCATTTGGTACAAATACCTCTCGTTTTAAAAACTTTTCAATAACTGGATGACGACCATCACGAATATTGATTTGACCATTCATCACAATAGTTGGACAAATATAGTTTTCTTCGTATCCAACTAATGCTAATGAGCATAATACATCAAGGTCTGCAAGAGCACGAGCCGTTTCTTGCACATCTTTGATAACGAGTTTAATATCATTACGCAATTGTTGATATAGTTCGTGCTCTAAAGCGATGATTTTATCTTTTGCGCTGAGAATTTTAATTTCAAACTCTTTTAACTCAGGCGTAATATAGCGTTCAGCATTGGCCAGGGTTTGTTTTCGTATGAAATAGTCTGGTACTTGTTCTGATTTACTATGGGATACCTCGAAATAGTAGCCAAACACTTTATTATAACCAGTCTTAATTTTTGAAAGCCCTGTAGCTTCTTTAATATCCGCTTCCATCTTAGCAAGCCATTGCTCGCTATTAGTCGCTAAAGAACGTAGCTCATCTAAATCAGCATTAAATCCATCTTTAATAACACGACCGTCTTTTAATGTCAACGCTGGTTGCTCTGCAATAGCTCGACATAATAAGTCATAAATATCTTTATGATCTTGCATGCGCTCATTAATAGATGTTAAAGCTAGACTTGAACATGTACCTAATACATTCTTAATATCAGGTAGAACTGCTAATGACTCACGAAGAGCCGTTAAATCTCTGGGAGACACAGATCCGGTTTCAACACGACCAACGATGCGTTCAAAATCGTAAATACAATCTAAAAAGTTACGAATATGAGAACGTTCAGCACCGAGTGTAATAAGTTCTGAAACGGCTGCTTGACGACGTTGTATTTGATTTATATCAGTTAATGGACTTTCAAGCCATTGTTTTAAAAGGCGTGCCCCCATTGGTGTCAACGTACGATCTAGTACATCCAGTAAAGTACCTTTTTGTCCACCATCGCGTAAATTATGAGTAATTTCAAGGTGCCGCAAAGAAGATGTATCAAGAATAAGGCGATTACCTACACTTAATTGATGTACATAGTTGATATGAGAAATTTCAGATTTAATGATATCCTCTAAATATAAAAGCATATAACCTAATGCTTCCCATACATCCTCTTCCATAAGGCCTAAATCACCGAAATGAGTTACAGCTTTTTCAGCTACTTCACGTTGTGTATAGTATGTAGAAAAAGGAGAAAATACGACATTACTAAATTGATTTTCAATAAAATCCTGAATATCTTGCGGTAATATCGTTCCTTCAGGCAATATGATTTCACTTGGTCTATACATGCTGAGTGCATCGTACATATCACTGCGTTTTTCACAATCAGTAATGCGGTGCCAAATAACTTCCCCTGTAGATACATCAGAAAACACAAGAATCCACGTATCTTTTACCATATAAAATAATGATAAAAAGTTATTTGACCGTGCATCGTTACCATTTTCTGTCATCACTGTACCAGGAGTAACAACTTTAATGACATCGCGCTTAACAATGCCTTTAACTGCTTTAGGATCTTCTAGTTGTTCACAGATAGCAACTTTATATCCTTTTTTTACAAGCGTTTCTATGTAGCTTTCAGCCGCATGAAAAGGAACGCCACACATCGGTGTGCGTTCCTCATCTCCTGTAGGACGACCTGTTAAGGTAATATTAAGTTCACGTGATGCGACTAAAGCATCCTCATTAAATAATTCATAAAAATCACCTAATCGAAAGAACAATAATTCTTCAGAGTATCTAGATTTAATATCTAAATACTGCTCCATCATAGGTGTTTGCTTTTTACTCATATTCACCTCATATATTATGAGTCATATCACAGATTCCGCTTATATTCGTATATTCCCATACGATTATTAAACAAATATATAAACGGGTATAATAATTTATAAACAATAGGTGCTAAGGACAACATACTTCCTGTAAAATTAATCAATCCAGTCTGTTTAAGCTTAGGATTCATAACTACAATTTCATGACCGTCCTTAGTTCCCCACTGAAAAGAAACATTCATTTTACTAAGCATATCATGTTGTTTAGTGCGTTTCGCCACATATGGAGAAATCATATCAAGATATAACGTAAACTCTTCAAAAGAATCAGTCAGCAAGCCTAAAAACTGCTTCATTTCATCCAATGTAAGATACATAACTACACCTTCACTAACAAGCAGTAGTTTTCGTCCATTTATCTCAATATTTTTAGTCCACAATTCATCAGTTATAGAACTCACTAAATTATGGACTCGTTCATGAGGCTCAAAAAATTGTGTACGTGCTTCAATCACTCCGGCAAAATCGATATTATACCAATCAATATAACCGTTGTCGACTCGATAAAACATAGTATCTAAACCGGCACCTAATGATACGACGATACAATCTGGATATAGAGATATAAAGTTTCGTATCTCTTCATCGATTACTTTTGCTCGTCCTAAAATTCCATAATAAGACATCTTAACATCTTTAAATTGATCAAAATCATAATCAATATGCTTTAAAATATCCCAGGATTTCTGATCCTTTAATACAGATTGATCTGACTCATAATCTTTCGCTCTTGCATATAGTGTCAATAATGCCGTTTCGCCTACAGCGTTTAAATCAAGTTTCATAGTTACACCTTCTTTGTAAAAATACAAAATGTAAATGGTGTTCATACCTATCAATGTCTTCAATATACAACTTTTATATTATTTTATTATTATAACACATATGATTTCTAATCAGCATCTATGGTAAAAAAGAACATCGCCACCACATGTTTAGCAAACTAATTTTAGATAAAAATTCTAACCTTAGAGTTAACATAATAGTGACGAGTTCTTTTTGATTCTAATAGTTTATTTTACAATACTACCATAACAAACCCATGTTTGAGCTTTATCGATATGAGCTGGTACAGTTTGACCAATTGATAGGGAGTCATCCTTAGGGAATAAAACCATTTTATTACCAGATGTACGACCGAACCACATGTCTTCATCACGAGGACTTGGTCCCTCTACAATAATATCAAATACTTGTCCTTCCATAGGTTTATTTAATTCATAAGAGATTTCATTTTGTACATCCATCAATGTTTGTAAGCGAACGCGCTTAATCTCTTCTGGAATTTGATCATCCATAGTTGCTGCTGGCGTTCCAGATCGCTTAGAGTAGATAAACGTATACGCCATGTCATAGCGCACATCTTTTAATAATTGTAATGTAGCTTGAAAATCTTCCTCAGTTTCTCCTGGGAAACCTACAATAATATCCGTAGTCACCACCACATCTTTTATTTTTTCACGGCAATAAGAAAGTAATTCTTTATAATGCTCTACCGTGTAATGACGATTCATTTTCTTTAAAATACGATTGGAACCAGATTGAATAGGTAAATGTAAATGCGTCACAATATTGGATGACCTACCAAGAGCATCAATCATAGACTTACTCATATCTTGAGGATGACTTGTCATATAGCGAATACGTTCTATACCAGGAATACCATCAAGAGCATCAATTAATGTACCAAAATCTGTACCATCTTTAAAATCTAGGCCATAAGAGTTTACATTTTGCCCCAATAAAGTGATCTCTTTAAATCCTTTAACCCCTAGGTCTGTAACCTCTTTAACAATGGCCTCTACAGGACGGCTAATCTCTCTACCACGTACATGGGGAACAATACAATAGGTGCAAAATTTATTACAGCCATTCATAATAGGTACCCATGCATAAAAAGAGCCATTTGGTTTTGCCTCTAATTCAGGCAATACAGAGTTATCCATATCTACGCTGATTTGATGCGTATGTCCATGTTGTACTTCTTCAATCATCTCGTTAATATGTTGAATATTATGAGTACCCAATACAATATCAATATGAGGAGCTCGTTTAAACATTTCTGCTTGATTTTTTTGAGCCATACATCCTGTGACGGCGATAATCAAGTTTTTATTATTACGTTTTAGTCTTTTTAGCTCACCTATACGCCCATAAACTTTAGTTTCTGCATTTTCACGCACTGCACAAGTATTTAGCAGAATTAAATCTGCAGTTTCAACATTCTCTGTTGGTATATACCCAACAGATTCCAGCTGATGCGATAATCGCTCAGAGTCGGCGGTATTCATTTGACAACCATAGGTGTAAATATAATAAGACTTCATTCTAACTCCTACACTTTAACAATCTTACGTTTTGTTTCAATAATATTCTTAACTTTAATGGACATGCGTTCAATAGACATGCCGGTAATATATTCAATTTCATTGCGAACAGATTTTTGTACCTGTTGCATCAACGGTTTAACAGGATATCCATGTTCAATAACTACAGCCATATCAACAACAAGACCGTTTTGACCTTTGTCGCTTTTTTTAAAAGAAATTATACTGGTCTCATCGACACCAGCTACTTTTTTTAACCCATTTCTAATCAATTTAATAATTACTTCATCGTCAAAAGTGAGTCGACCATAATAGCTAAAAGCAGGCCGTACAACAGAACGTTCAAATCCTTCAGAACCAATTTGACCTAAGGTATCTTGATCTTGTTTTTTCAAAGTCCTGCGGCGCCACATGGTTTTGATTGGATCAATCAAATACCCCCTAAAGTGTGGCTTTAATTCCATAGTCGGCACAGGAATTATATGTTTACCCTCTTTAAGACGTGCATGTTGTGCCTTTTCAATTTCCTTAGGTGTTGCAACATCTTCTATACGAATATATCGATCAGGTTCTTGTAAGCCTAAAGCTTTAGTAATCTTCTTAACCATATTATCAGAAGTGCCGATAATCATAAGCTTATTAGGTTTAATCTTATCTAATTGTTCTCGTACGGATTTAACTTGTACTTCGTCTTGAAAAATAGCACGACGAACAGCTTTTAAACGACTAGACTCTTTTTTTGCAGAAAAGCCAGCTACAATTTTATTATCATGAATCAAAATACCATCATCGATGATACATTCAATTTTATTTTCATGAGCAACTACGAGGGCACGATGACTTTTACCTGTGCCACTACTACCTACAAAAGCAACGACTTCCATAGCCTACCTCGTCATTTATAACAAACTAATAAATTCTGATACATCCTTACCAGATACTAAGTAATCACCAAATCTATCAGGTTTCTTGCCTACAATACCATGGTAATCAGAACCACCAGTAATAAATAGCTTATGCTTTTTAGCGAATTCTTTATATCGCTCCACATCATCATCATTATGCTTTGAGTGATATACCTCCATACCATCAAAATCATAATTTAACATTTCCAACACATATTCATCACTAGTAACCAATTTAGGATGAGCCATAACAGCAAGTCCTCCAGCTTTATGTATAATATCAATAATATAAGGAACCTCTACTTTTACCTTAGGAACATAGCAAGGACTATCTTTTCGAAGAATACCTTTAAATACATCATTAATATCCTTGGCATAACCACCATCAATTAAAAGTTTACCAATATGTGGGCGACCATAAGCTTTAGTATCAGGAAATTGTTTAATGAGCTCTTCTTTTGTAATATAATATCCTTCATTATTACAACGACGGATAATTTCATCGATACGTTCTTCACGTTTTCCTTTAAAAAACGTAATAAAATCGATTAAATCTTTATTATTTTCATCAAAACAATATCCTAAAATATGAATTGACTTATCTTTATAATCAGCACTAAATTCACAGCCATTTACGATTTTAATAGATTCATTAGGATCTAACTTCTTTTGAGCAGCACGCAATGCTTGAATGCCGTCTATTTCATCATGATCGGTTAAAGCCATCATAGATACATTACAGTCTATGGCATGTTGCAATAGATCTTTAGGTGTTTCAACACCATCTGAAAAGATGGAATGCATATGAAAATCTACAAGCATATAGCACCTCCATTCCAAATATTCTATCATTTAATTATGACTTATTTAATCTATTAATTCAAGTTTAGAAAGAAAAATTGCGACCCTAATGAACATTCACTAGAATCGCAATTCTATTATAAGTTTTGAAGCAATTCTGTTACTTTATCAGATACAGAATCAATAGCACATGGAAGAGCTTCTCCAGACTTACGGATTTGAATTTCTACTTCGTTATTCTCAAGAGTATTTTTACTTACTGTAATGCGAAGTGGATAACCAATCAAATCAGCATCTTTGAACTTAACACCTGCACGATCTTTACGATCATCTAACAATACATCTACACCAGCATTTTGTAATGCAGTATAAATAGTTTGACTAGTAGACATTAATGCTTCGTCTTTTGCATTAATTGGAACAATAACTGCTTCAAATGGAGCGATAGAACGTGGCCAAATAATACCATTTTCATCGTGATATTGCTCAATAGCAGCAGCTAGTGTACGAGATACACCGATACCATAGCAACCCATAATCATTGGATTAGGACGACCATTTTGATCTAAGAATGTAGCTTGTAATGCTTCAGAATACTTTGTACCCAATTTAAATACTTGACCCACTTCGATGCCTTTAGCATGTTCTAAAGCACCACCACATTTAGGACACACATCGTCCTTCGTGATTAAACGAATTGGAGCAACAATAATATCTTCTACATTAAAGTCCCGTTTTGGATTGATATTAACGTAGTGAGCATCTTTTTTATTAGCACCACCACAAACATTGTAAGTTTCCATAACAGATTCATCAACAACAATAGCAAATTCTTCTGTTTGTTTTAAACCAATAGGACTGATGAAACCAGCTATTAAACCTACTTTTTCCAATTCTTCAGGGGTGGCCATCTCAGGCTCTACAGCACCAAGAACGGCATGTTGTACAGCGACTTCATTTACTTCATGGTCACCACGAACAATGGCTAATACCACTTTACCATCAATAGAAAATACTACCGCTTTGATAGTTTTATGTAATGGTAAATTTAACATGTCTGCCACAGCTTCAATAGAACTTGCATTTGGTGTATCCACAACAGATAACTCATGAAGAACTTCTTCGTCTTGCTTCATGATACCAGGCTTGCCGATTTCAATGTTAGCTGCATAATCACACTTAGTACAATATACGATATCAGCTTCACCAGCTTCGGCAATGGCCATGAACTCATGCGTACCACTACCACCGATTGCACCACTATCAGCCTCTACTGGGCGGAATGTAAGACCACAACGTGTAAAAATACGTGTATATGCATCGTACATAGATTTATAGGATTCATCTAAACCCGCTTCATCTACATCAAAAGAATAAGCATCTTTCATAATGAATTCACGGCTACGCATCAAGCCATAACGTGGACGACGCTCATCACGGAATTTACTTTGAATTTGATATAAGTTGACTGGTAATTGACGATATGAGTTAATCTCATTTTTAACGAGGGTTGTAATCATCTCTTCATGTGTTGGTCCTAGACAAAACTCATTATCATGACGATCATTGATACGCATCATTTCTGCGCCATATGCGTTCCAACGGCCAGACTCTTTCCAAATTTCTGCAGGCTGTAAAATTGGCATCATAATTTCTTGAGCACTAGCACGATCCATTTCTTCACGTACAATAGCTTCAATCTTTTTAATACTTCTCCAACCTAATGGTAAAAAACTATATAAACCATTTGCAGTTTTACGCATAAAACCAGCGCGAAGCATAAGCTGTTGGCTTACTACATCAGCGTCAGATGGAACCTCACGCAATGTAGGTGCATATAATTTAGTGGCTAACATAAAGACTCCTCATCTAAATTTTCTAAATATTGGTCAATTTCTCTAAACAATGTATCTACTAATTCGGCTTCTGGTACAGTCTTAATAACTTTCCCTTTACGGAAAATAATACCTTGACCATCACCACCAGCAATACCAAAGTCGGCCTCACGCGCTTCCCCCGGACCATTTACAACACACCCCATAACGGCAACCTTAATAGGCGCTTTTATGGATGCTAGACGTTCTTCTACAATACCAGCCATATCAAATAAATTTACTTGGCAACGACCACATGTAGGACAAGATATCATAGTGGCCCCAAAATTTCTTAATCCTAAGCTACTTAAAATACTTCTACCTACTTCAATTTCGTGAATTGGATCTCCAGTTAAGGATACCCGTAATGTATCACCAATGCCATCGAGCAATAATGCACCAATCCCCATAGCAGATTTAATAGTGCCTTGTTTAATAGTACCAGCTTCTGTTACCCCTAAATGTAACGGATAAGGAATCTTATCAGATAACTTACGATATGCTTCCACCATTAGAGGTACTTCCGTGGCTTTAATGGATAATTTCATTTGACGATAATCGAGTTTTTCTAAAATTCTTACGTGTTCTAAAGCTGTTTCAACCATACCATCCGCTGTAGGATGTCCTCCATGAGCATCGAGAATATGCTTTGGTAAAGAGCCTGCATTAACACCAATGCGAATTGGGATTTGTTTAGGTTTTGCCTTTTCAATAACGGCTAAAACCTTATCTTCACCACCAATATTTCCTGGATTAATGCGCAATCCATCAACATTATTTTCAATAGCTTCTAAAGCTAATCTATAATCAAAGTGAATATCGGCGATCAAAGGAATTGAAATGCCCGCTCTAACAGCCTTTAAAGCCTTTGCAGATGCCATTGTAGGAACGGCGACACGAACCAGTTCACAACCAGCCTCTGCTAAATGATTAATTTCTGCAATTGCCTTCTCTGTATGTACTGGATCCGTAGTAATCATAGATTGAATACTTACCGGTGCATAATCGCCGATTTTAACTGTACCTACATAGATACCATTTGTTGGTTTACGTACAATCATTGTAATCTCCCATCTGTCTTATAGTAAACGGAAAATATCCTGCGTTGTTACATATAAGAATAATGCTACCATTAAGGCAACCCCAACCATTTGTATATACATAAGAGCTTTAGCAGGTAATCTACGGCCTGTTATAGCTTCCGCCAAGATAATAATCAAGTGACCACCATCTAAAACAGGTAATGGTAAAAGATTAATAACCCCTAAGTTAATACTAAGGAATGCAGCAAAACTTAATAGTGGTGCAAATCCTGATTGTGCAATAGTACCTGCCATTTGGGAAATTCCTACTGGACCAGATAATTCGGCTGCTTGTGTGCCACGAATCATATCATAAATCCCACTGACCATAGCAACAATAGTTTGCCCCGTCCGACTAACAGCAAGGCTCAAAGATTCACCAATACTATAAGTTTCACGAGTAAAGCTAGGGTAGATGCCAATCTTAGGACTATCTTGTTCCATTTTAGGTATTACCGTAGTCTCTATAGTTTTTCCTTCACGCTCTACAACAACAGTTACACCATGGTTTGCTGTGCCTTGTAAACTAGGACGAATATCATCCCAAGTACTAATTTTTTTACCATCAATCGTAATAATTCTATCGTTAGCTTCTAAATGAGCCTGCTCTGCAGAACTACCCGCAATAATGTTACCAATTACAGGTTCATTTGTATATGTAAGATTTCCTACAGTCACATTTAGGCCAAAGAAAAGTACAATGGCTAATATAAAGTTAAATACAGCCCCTGCAGAAATAACAATAAATTTTTTCCACGCAGGTTTATTATAAAAGGAGCGCTCATTAAGAGGCTCGTCAGGTGTCATACCAGCAATACGATTAAATCCTCCAAGAGGAATTATACGAATAGAATATAAAGTTTCCCCTTTTTGTACTTTAAATATAGCTGGACCAAAACCTATAGCAAATTCATCAACTTGCATACCTGACATCTTAGCTGTAATAAAATGGCCTAATTCATGAATAAACACGATTAAACCAAATACAAATATTGTGGCTAATGCCGTAATCATATATTCTCCTATAACATCAACGATGTTGCCTTTTCACGGGCCCATCTATCGATGGATAATAAATTATCTAATGTAAAATCATCTTCTGGTCCCATAGATTCAAGAACAAAAGTAACGACTTTATAAATATCACCAAAGGCGATTTTATCTTCTAAAAAGGCATATACTGCCGTTTCATTAGCTGCATTAAATACAGCAGGTTTAAATCCACTAGCACGTCCCACCTCATACGCAAGTCGAAGTGCAGGAAAATCGTCATACCGTGGAGGTAAAAACTCCAATTGTAGTGCTTGACTAAAATCAAGATGATTCATACTTAAAACTTCACGTTTGGGATACGTCAAAGCATATTGAATGGGCTCGCGCATATCTGGATTACCCATTTGCGCTAATATCGCACCATCCTTCATACGTATCATAGAATGAACAATACTTTGAGGATGTACTACTACATCAATATGATCAAAATCAAAACCAAATAACCAATGAGCTTCTATTACCTCTAAGCCTTTATTGAATAAAGAGGCAGAGTCTATAGTTATTTTATTACCCATATTCCAGGTAGGATGTCGCAAACAATCTGCAGCAGTTGCAGTTTGAATTTTACTAGAATCCCATGTGCGTAAAGGTCCACCAGAAGCAGTGACAATTAAAGAATCAACATTGTCACGTTTCTGTCCTTCTAAGCACTGAAATATAGCACTATGTTCACTATCGATAGGTAGGATTTGTACGCCATGTTCTTTAGCTAAAGCCGTAATTAATGGACCTCCAGCAACAAGAGTTTCTTTATTAGCAAGACCTATAGTCTTCCCTTGTTTTATAGCTTCCACTGTAGGCTCAATTCCCGCAGCACCTACAATAGCAGTAACAATCATTGTTGCTTCTTGAATTGTAGCTGCTGCAATGAGGGCTTCCTTACCACCTATCAATTTTGTAGGACCTGTATAGCGTGCTTGTAATTCTTTAAAAGCACCTTCATCTACAAGACCAGCCACCAAAGGTTTATATTCTTTAATCTGATGTTCTAAGAGGTCAATATTATGATGTGCCACTAAGGCAACCACCTTGAATTGATCTGGATGTTGAGACACCACATCAAGCGTCTGTGTACCGATTGAGCCAGTACTGCCGATAATACTTAGGTATTTCATAAGTGTACCTCTATAAAATTAGTACGAAAATAGCAATATATATACTAATGTAATGGGAGCCGCAAATAATAAACTATCAAAGCGATCCAATACACCGCCATGACCTGGTAATAATGTACCAGAATCTTTTACATTACATAGTCGTTTAATCTTTGATTCAAACAAATCACCTAATGGTGCTAATATACCGCTAATCATACCTACATGGATTCCCATCCACCAAGGAATGCCAACGATATACGAAAATACTGCACCTGTAAGGATACAGCCGATAAATCCACCAATAAAACCTTCTAGTGTTTTATTAGGACTAATGGATGGTACTATTTTACGTTTACCAAAAGCTCGACCTGAAAAGTATGCAAAGGTATCGCTAGCCCAAGTAGTAAACAATAATAACCAAAGTGTAATAGTGCCCCAGTTATATAGTTCAAAAGGCATTGATAAATCCATGTAAATTGAGTCATGACGAATCAAGAGTAATGAAGTCATACCCATACCAATATATAATAAACCAAATACACTAAAGGATACACTAGACATCGAGTACTTAGTTTCACCAAATGTACACAACATATAATTGGCAAATAAACTTAATACTAAAATAGCTATAGCTATAATATACTGATGACATGCAAGAGCAATCATTAGCAATAAAATGCTAATATATCCCCATATAATGGATATCCGAACACGTTTAGCTTTACCAAGTAATACAAACTCACGCCACCCTAATAAAGCTAAAAGTGTAATTAGCACATCATATACTAATCCACCAAATGTAATGGCCCCTAAGGCAATAATAAAACCAATAACAGCGGTAATAACACGTGTTTTTAACATTTTTTATTCCTCATCACATAAGCCACCAAATCGGCGTTCTCGTTTCTGATATGCCGCCACAGCTTCAAGTAAAGTTTCCTTAGTAAAATCTGGCCAATGCAAATCGGTAAACCAAAATTCAGCATACGCTAGTTGCCATAACAAAAAATTACTAATTCTAAAATCACTACTAGGACGAATTAATAAATCTACATCACTAAACTCTTTAGTGAATAATTGAGAACTTACATATTCTTCAGTAATTTTGTCCATTGTAATAACCCCATCCGCAACGGATTTTACAATGTCGCGGATAGTTCTAACTATTTCATCACGCCCACCATAGTTAATCGCTAACTGTAATGTGAGGCCTGTATTATTCTGAGTTAATAATTCTGCATCTTGAATGATTTTTTGTAGGTTTTCTGAAAGCCCTCCAATAAAACCAATAAATCGAATGCGTACATTATGTTCATGCATATACTTAACATTATTATTTAAGTATTCTTTTATGAGAGACATAAGTAAAGAAACTTCCTGTTCAGGACGTTTCCAGTTCTCCGTGGAGAAACCATATACCGTAAGAGCTCTAATTCCGATCTCATCTGCGGCCATAACAATTTCTTTTAATACATCTGCACCAGCACGATGCCCCATGGAGCGCGGCATGCCTCTGCGTTTAGCCCATCGTCCATTACCATCCATAATAATAGCAACATGTTGTGGAATTATATTACGATCAATGACAGGCGTATCAGAACGTTTACGGTTAAATAATTTCTTTAGCATAGTCTACCTCGATAGAATTTCCGAAGTCGCTGGCAATCATTGGTCTATATAGTAGTATATGTAAGCACTCATCAACCTTTGTAATACGTGCCACATAAAATCCTTTATCTGAAATTTCAAAGAAGCGATTAAAGGATCCACCAATCATTACCTTAAAAGGAATATGGGCAGCCTGCAAACGAGACTTTGCAAGCTGCCATGGTATTCCAATAAGGCTATTAGAATCAAACATTATACTTCTAATACGTCCTTTTCTTTTACTACTTTTAACTCATCGATTTGCTTAACTTTAGCATCGGTAAGCTTTTGGATTTGATCTAAACCGTCTTTAGCATCATCTTCAGTAATCGTTTTAGCTTTCTCTTCTTTTTTTAATGCTTCATTTACATCGCGACGAATGTTGCGCACTGCAACTTTTGCATCTTCAGCCTTTTTATGAACTACTTTAACGATTTCTTTACGACGTTCCTCAGTTAATTGAGGAATACTTAAACGAATTTGTGCACCATCATTACCAGGGTTCAAACCTAAATCAGATTGTAAAATTGCTTTTTCAATAGCACCAATCATTGTTTTATCCCAAGGTGCAATCACAATCATGCGAGGTTCAGGCACGGAGATATTCGCAACTTGATTAATGGGTGATGGACTTCCATAGTAATCAACCATTACTTTATCAAGTAGTGCTACACTAGCACGGCCTGTACGAATAGATGCGAATTCATGTTTTAAAGCCTCAATAGACTTATTCATGCGGTCTTCTGCTTGTTGTAACAATTCTTTAATTTCCATATGAATTATTCTCCTCGAACAATGGTCCCTATTTCTTCACCTTTAGCAGCTTTTGTAATATTACCAGGAATATCCATGCTAAATACAATAATAGGAATATTGTTATCTTTACATAAAGTTGTAGATGTAGCATCCATTACTTTTAATTCTTTTGTGATAATCTCGTTATATGTTAATTCATCAAATTTAACAGCATTAGGATTTGTCTTAGGGTCAGAATCATATACGCCATCTGCAAATTTCTTTGCCATTAAAATAGCATCGGCTTCAATTTCAGCGGCCCGTAATGCAGCTGTTGTATCTGTAGAGAAGTAAGGTTTACCAAGGCCAGCACCGAAGATAACGATACGTTTTTTTTCTAAATGACGAATAGCGCGACGACGAATATAAGGTTCTGCAATTTCTTGCATTTCAATAGCTGTTTGAACACGTGTATCTACACCAGCTTGCTCTAATGCATCTTGCAATGCTAAGGAGTTCATCACTGTTGCTAGCATCCCCATATAGTCAGCAGTAGCACGATCCATACCTTGATTGCTACCAGCTAAACCTCTCCATAGGTTACCGCCACCAACAACAATCGCGATTTCTAAATCAGTGGATTTTGCTAAAGCAGCAATTTCTTTTGCAAATTCTTCAACAACATCAGGATTAATACCAAAACCTTGTTCACCTGCTAATGCTTCACCACTCAACTTTAAAACAATACGTCGAAACTTTCTTTTTGCCATATTTTTACTCCTCTATTGCAAAATAAGAGAACACTGTACGGTGTTCTCTTATTGTTTATTAATTATTTACCAACAGATGCCATTACTTCTGCTACGAAGTCATCTTGGCGTTTTTCAATGCCTTCACCTAAACCATAGCGAACAAAACGACGTACGTTGATGTTTTCACCGATTTTTGCAATACTTTCATTAATGATGTCTGTAACAGTTTTATCGCCATCTTTAATGAATACTTGTTCTAATAGGCAATTTTCTTTATAGAATTTTTCAATACGACCTGCAACCATTTTTTCTAAAACAGCTTCAGGTTTTGGTTTACGACCAGCTTTAACGTCTTCTTCAGCTTCTACTTTAGCTTGTTCCAATAATACTTGTTTTTCGTGTTCAATTACTTCAGTAGGAACTTCTTCACGGTTCAAGTATGTAGGATTTACAGCTGCAATTTGCATTGCGATGTCGCGTGCTAAATTTTGGAAATCATCAGTTTTTGCAACGAAGTCAGTTTCACAGTTAACTTCCACTAAAACACCGATACGACCACCAGCATGAATGTAGGATTGTACTACACCTTCAGCTGCAATACGACCAGCTTTTTTAGCTGCCGCAGCCAAACCTTTTTCACGAAGAAGGTCAACCGCTTTATCGATATTACCGTCAGTTTCAACCAATGCTTTTTTAGCGTCCATCATACCTGCGCCAGTCATGTCGCGCAATTCTTTTACCAAAGCAGCAGTAATTGCCATTATTTTGTTCCTCCTAGTATTAATTAAGGTAAGGATATAGTCCTTACCCCAATTATATATGTTATAGATTTATCTTTCAAATGCTAATACGACAACGATTAAGCTTTACCGTCTCGAACCATTTCTGCGGAATCAGCTACCATGTTATCTAATGCTTCTTCAAAGGATTCGCCTTGACGACCTTCAAGAACAGCGTCAGCCATTTTACCAGCCAACAATTTAACAGCGCGAATAGCGTCATCATTTGCTGGGATTGGGAAATCAACTTCGTCTGGGTCGCAGTTAGTGTCAACTGTTGCAACTACAGGAATACCCAATTTTTTAGCTTCTGCAATAGCGATTTTTTCTTTTTTAGGATCTACTACGAAAAGAGCACCTGGCATTTTAGGCATATCTTTAATACCGCCAAGGTATTTTTCCAATTTATCCATTTCATGACGAAGACCGATAACTTCTTTTTTAGGCAATACTTCGAAAGTACCGTCTTCTGCCATAGCTTCCAATTGTTTTAAACGTTTAATACGAGTTTCAATTGTTTTGAAATTAGTCAACATACCGCCCAACCAACGTTCGTTAACGAAGAACATGTTAGCACGGATAGCTTCTTCTTTAATAGCTTCTTGAGCTTGTTTTTTAGTACCTACGAACAAGATTACTTCGCCTTGGGAAGCAACTTCACGCAAGAAATTGTAAGCTTCTTCTACTTTTTTAACTGTTTTAGACAAATCAATGATATAAATACCATTGCGTTCAGTGAAGATGAATTTCGCCATTTTAGGGTTCCATCTTCTAGTCTGATGACCAAAGTGTACACCAGCCTCTAATAATTGTTTCATTGATACTACTGCCATTGTGGCACCTCCTGTTAATTAACCTCCGCCGCTTCATCCTTCGGGTCACCCAAAATTAGGCACAGTACCGAAGTCCACTGACGTGCATATTTTTCATACCTAATAATTCTAACAAAAAATCATGGCAAAAGCAAGCAAGGAGTGAGGAATTCTTTAAGTATTCCTCACTCCTTATTTTAAATACATTCTCTTTCTTATTGATGTACGATCTTATGTTCAAATTTGAATTATAGAATATTATGAAAATATTTATTTAATTATTGCGAATGAATTCAATCATACTTGCACGATCTTCAGCACCAAATACTGCAGAACCAGCAACTAAAACTGTAGCCCCCGCTCTTTTAATCGGTACACAAGTAATATCGTTAATACCACCGTCCACCTCAATGACTGCCGTTGAATTGTCTACTTCTTCTAACAATATCTTAGCTTGTTTAACTTTTTTTATGGCATTTTTAATAAAAGATTGTCCTCCAAATCCTGGATTCACAGACATAATTAAAATCATATCTAAATCTGCAGCTACATCTTCTAGTAGAGATACAGGTGTACTAGGATTCAATGCTACACCAGCCTTCATCCCACACTGCTTGATATGTTGAATCAAACGATGCATATGAGGTACAGTTTCTTGATGAAAAGTAAAATATTCTACACCAATTTTTGCAAATTCTTCTACATAATCACCAGGATTAGTAACCATCAAATGCACATCAAATGGTAATTTTGTATATGGACGAATGGCTTTCACAATGGGAGCACCAAAGGTTAGATTAGGAACAAAGTGTCCATCCATGATGTCGATATGTAATAAATCAGCCCCCGCTGCTTCAATAGATTTTAATTCCTCGCTTAACACCGCAAAATTTGCGGAAAGCATAGATGGTGCAATTTTTATCATATTAAAACCTCTTTCGTTGACTTTCTATATCATTACGTATAGACATATAAGCATCATATCGTCCTTGATGAATATGACCAGCTTCTAGAGCAGCTTTAATCCCACAAATGGGTTCATGTTCATGATAGCAAGGACTAAATTTACAAGTATCAACATATTCACCAAATTCTGGGAATAATGTAGGCAATCTTTCAAGGGAAACATCATTAAATTCAATAGCACTAAATCCAGGTGTATCCATGATAAAAGAATCTGCATCTAAACTATATAAAGAAGCGTGACGAGTGGTGTGTTTGCCACGTTTAATCTTATCACTTACCTCCCCAGTCTGGAAGGCGAATTTTGGGTCTACTGCATTTAAAAGACTACTCTTACCAACACCAGATGGACCTGCAAAAGCTGTTACCTTATGTTGAAGCACATGACGTAAATCATCGATGCCTGTCATATTATATGTGGATGTCATCAAAACCTTATAACCAATTGATTTATAAAGATCAACCATAGTTTCCGTCTCTGAATCCATCAGGTCACATTTATTGATACATAGCACGATTGGTATATCCGCATGTTCAATCATAACGAGCATTTTATTAAGTAATAGCTCATTAATATCTGGTTCATGGGCAGCCACAACTAATACAACTTGGTCAATATTAGCTACTGCTGGACGTACCATCGAATTATGACGTCCATGGATGGATTCAACGAACCCATCCTCCGAAATCGTAACGCGGTCACCCACAAGTAAACTATAACGACCTTTCTTAAGTCTGCCACGAACCTTACATTCATGAATGGTGCCCGTATCATCTTGTACATAAAAGTACCCATTCATATTTTTGACAACAATGCCTGTAATCATAGTACCTCTTATAATGCAGTTTCTTGCACTAATGCACCATTGAGGTATACCTCAATACGTACATTACCTACACCGGACACTTTTCGAACAATACGATCTCCAGGTTTATTGGTATCATCATAAATTACTGCGGAACCTTCATCATCTTTTACGACAATTTTAAGTTCTTGATTTTTAGAACCAGCTGGTACAGTAACATCTATAGTACCAGTTGTTTTATTACCACTGTTTCCATCTTTTTTATCAGATTTCTTTTTATCATCTTTGAACTCAGTCGTAAGATTTAATGTGGAGCCTTCGTCAATTTCATCGCCAGCTTTAATGCTTTGCTCTATAACCACAGATTTTTCTTCCACAGATCCAGATACTTGGTTTACACCTAGTTGAATATTACTCAATGTATCACGAGCATCTTTTAATGTCATACCAACAAGATTAGGTACTTTGACTTTCTTAGCCTTCGCTTTATTTACAACGAGATCAATTGTTGTCCCTTTAGACACTTTAGAATCTCCGGAAGGACTCTGAGCAATGATTACACCATCTTTTTTACCATCTACAGATTGCTGTGTTATTTTCCCCACAACTAAACCTAAATCTTTAAGTCGTTGACGGGCTTGATCCACAGTTAAATCAGTTAAATCTGGCACCGTAATATCGCCTACACCTTTAGAAACCACAAGATGGATTGTTCGTTGCTCTTTAACCTTCTCTCCAGCTCCAGGAGTTTGAGAAATAACTTGACCAGCTGGCACATCTGGATTTGTGACTTCACTTGTAGACACACGCAAATGTTTATCTTCTAAGATATTTTTTGCTACAGAAACTTGTTTGCCTACCACATTAGGTACATCTACTGTTGTATTACTCCAGAAATTACCGTAGCTTAAGAAAGCACCTAAAAATGCTACTAAGAAAATGACAGCAGCACCTAGAACGATGTATTTTTGTGGAATCGATGCAATATTACTTAACATACTCTTCTTTTTACCCTCTTCTTTTCGTTCTTCTTGAATCGTACTAAGATCTTCAAGTGCTTCAGGATCAACAGCAGGAATCATTTGTGTAGCAAAGTCATATGGTTCATGACGTTGTGTTTTGCCCATCGTAAAACCTTGAGATAATCGCAAATCACTGATCATATCAGAGATAGAATCAAATCGATCAGCAGGATTTTTAGATAATGCTTTCATAACAACAGCTTCTAAAAGCGGAGGAATTGATGGATTATATCGTGTTGGAGGTTCTACCTTCTCACGAACATGTTTTAATGCTACCGCAATTGGCGTTTCCCCTTCAAATGGTACACGACCTGTAAGCATTTCATACAATACGACACCCAGAGAATAGATATCTGTATTGCCGTCTACCGATTTACCACTAGCTTGCTCTGGTGATAAATAGTGTGCTGAACCCAAAATCGAATTCGTATACATAACTGTGTTAGTTGCATTTATTGCACGAGCAATACCAAAGTCAGTTACTTTAACGCGCCCCGTATTGGTAATAATAACATTATGTGGCTTTATATCACAATGAACAATGCCCATTGTATGCGCGTGTTCTAAGCCTTCAGCTATGGCGATAGTAAATTTAACAGCCTCATCTATGGACAGTCTTCCATGACGAGTTATATATTTTTTTAAGGTTTCACCATCTACATATTCCATGACAATGTAATGTAGATTTTGATCAAAACCTACATCATACATATTTACAATATTTGGATGATTTAATTTACCTGCCGCTTGTGCTTCTCGTTTAAATCGAGTCACAAATTCGTCATCATTTGCAAAATTAGCATGCAATACTTTTATTGCTACTTGTCTACCTAGTAAGGTATCTTCTCCAAGGTATACATCAGCCATTCCACCAACGCCAATTTTATCAACAATTCGGTAGCGGTTATCTAGAAGTATGCCTTTTATATTCATAGTACTCATTATTTCTCCATTTCTAGATTAGATTGTTCCCACCACAATGGTCACATTATCTCCTGCTCCGACTTCATATACAGCTTCCATCAATGATTCAATAACCAACATATCATCATCCGTTGATTGTAATGCAGAGGCAATTACATCATCGGATACATAGCCACTTAATCCATCAGTGCAAAGTAAAATACGATCACCGGGAAGAATAGATTCTACGCCACTATCAACCTCTAAGATTTCATCAACACCAACTGCGCGAGTTAATAAATTCCGTTGAGGGTGATTTAGCATTTCATCCTTTGTAATCTCTCCAGCTGTTAATAATTCTTGTACCATAGAATGATCCGTAGTAATTTGTCGTAAATGACCATCTCTATATACATACAAACGACTATCACCAACACTTGCCCAGTAAAGTTGATTACCATTTATAGCTGTAACTACAGCGGTAGTACCCATACCAGCAAGACGTTCTTCACAAGCAACGCGATTTACAATACGTTGATTAGCGTGAATAATAGCATCACATAAGTCTTGTTGACCTATCGTTTCAAGGGAGGACAAATATTCTTTTATTTCATCTACAGCATAGGTACTTGCAATTTCACCACCGCTATAACCACCCATGCCATCAGTAACAGCACAAATATGGCCATCAATGAAGAAACGGTCCTCGTTACGCTGGCGCACAAGCCCAATTTTACTTAAACCAACAAAATTATTCATGATTCTCCTTTTTCCGACCATGAGCAGCCTTTAACTGCCCACATGCGGCTTGGATTGCATCGCCCATTTCCTTTCGTACCGTTACTGATACACCATAGGAACTGACGATGTCTTTAAATGTATTCATATTCGTAATAGATGGTTTATATAATTCAATATGTTCATTGCCATTAACTGGGATCAAGTTAACATGACAATTTGGGAAATCTTTACAGATTTTCCCCAAAGCATGAGCCTCATCCATAGATGCATTTACAGAATCTATAAGAATATACTCAAAGGTAACACGACGCTGTGTCGTATTATAATAGTATTTTACCGCATCTAAGACTTCCGTCAATTCATAACGTGCCCCAACGGGCATAATACTACGACGAACTTCATTATTTGTAGCATGTAATGAAAGTGCTAAGGTTATTGGCAAACCTTCATCAGCTAATTTATAAATATTAGGAACCCAACCACAAGTGGAAATCGTCATCTTACGATAACTAATATTACAAATCATAGGATCATGTAGTAGTTGTAATGCTTGTAATACATTATCATAATTTTGTAACGGCTCCCCTGCGCCCATAACGACAACAGAATGTATTTCCTCTTTAGTAAGAGCCCCAAATATGACAACTTGTCCAATAATCTCAGCGACTGTTAAATCTCTGTATAAGCCACCTTGTGTAGAAGCACAGAATACACATCCCATAGCACACCCCACTTGAGAGGAAACACATACAGAATACCCATAGTGTTGCTCCATCAAAACTGCTTCCACACGACTTTGATCTGACATCTCTACAAGTATTTTGCGAGTCTTTCCATCAGGGGCAATAGACTCTGTAATTAATGTAGGTAAAGAAATAACACAATTATCACCTAGCCATTGACGCAAGTCTTTCGGAAATTGTGT
The DNA here is from genome assembly GCF_036456085.1 of Veillonella parvula. Lineage (NCBI taxonomy): Bacteria > Bacillati > Bacillota > Negativicutes > Veillonellales > Veillonellaceae > Veillonella > Veillonella parvula. The sequence continues at coordinate 615,003 of NZ_CP138632.1, forward strand.
CATGTCTTCAAAATCAAAAATATATCTATGATAGATATAGTCAATTAACTGTTTCGCTCGAAACTTTTGTATATTATGGGTCTTAAAGATAGATTGTAATTCTTCTAAAGACTTACCCAATAATTCTATCATGGTGCTCCATTTCTTATATTATGATAAGCGTTTCATGCGAGCCATAAAGAAACCATCCATATGATCTCGCGGTGGATAGGTTGTAATCATACCATCTATAGCTTGTGGTGCCCCTTTATATGATACAGGATCGATGATAAAGTTCTTATGAATTGCCAAGAATTTATTTAGAACAGCTTCATTTTCACCACTATTCATAGTACATGTGGAATATACTAAATATCCATTAACCTTAACCATTTCAGAAGCTTTTTCTAATATTTCAAGTTGTAACGGCGGCAACTCAATAAGTAAAGACTCTGTTTTACGCCAACGCATGTCTAATTTCTTTTGTAATATACCTAGACCAGAACAAGGAGCATCAACTAAGACGCGATCAAATTGTTCTTTCCAATTATCAGGAAGATAACGACCATCTTGAAGCTTAGTAGAAATAATAGATACACCTAATCGCTCAGCATTTTGATTAATCAGTTCTAATTTATGGTCGTAAATATCACAACTCATAATAGCTCCTGTATTATTCATAAGACTTGCCATATGCATAGACTTGCCACCTGGTGCAGCACAACAGTCTAAGATAAGCTCTCCTGGTTGAGGATCTACCACATGGGCTACTAACATAGATGCTTTATCCATAAAAGTAATATGACCTTCTAAAACAGGTTTAGCTTTTTCTAAATGACCTTGATGTCCATCAATATAAACTACTTCAGGAATATATGTATCCTGTTCTACAATCCAATCTAAATCTTCTAATTCTTTTAAACAATCCTCAATAGATACTTTCACTGTATTTATGCGAGCCGTCAAACGAGGTTGTTCATTAAACCAAGAACAAAGATCTACGGTCTTATCTTTTCCCATTTCTTTTATCCATAAGTTGACAAGCCATAATGGTTGATTGTAGATAAAGGAAATTTCTTCAGCTTCGGACTTAGCTAGTTCACCGATAGAAATGCTATCACTTTCACGTAAAACCGAACGCAAAACAGCATTTACAAAACCAGATAAACCTCTAGTTAGCTTTTTGGCGAGTTTAACAGATTCGTTAACAGCCGCACTTTCAGGAACCTTATCCATATAGATAATTTGATAAATACCAAGTCTAAGGATTTCCACAACCATAGAAGATAGTTTCTTTAAGGGTCGCTTTGCAAAGTGAACAATAATAGCATCCAAGTAATTTTTTCTACGAATGACCCCATACACAAGTTCAGTAAAGAATCTTCGATCTAAATCGGATAGATGATATTTCTGTAAATACTCTTGCAACTTTATATTTGCATAAGCACCATTGCGATTAATTTCACTCAATGCTTTTACAGCGAGCAATCGAATATTTTGTTGTTGATTAGTCTTTACCTCTATCATTACTATTCCTACCAATCAATTGTTCTACTACTGCTCGAACACGTTCAGAATCGACTGTTGTATTACAACATGGCCCATTAGGACGTTCATTTAATACCCCAATAACTGGGATGGGAAATACATCAGCCATTCCACTTGCTAAATCTCGTTCGCAAGCTATTGCTACAATAGCTTTTGGGCGTGCTTCCTTTACCTTCATCCGCGCTAAGGTGCCTCCAGTGACAACTATAAATTGACAACCATAGTCCTTAGCCACTTGCAACAAATTACCAACCTGGCATCGCCCACACTGCTTACAATTATATACATCATGTGTAACCTTATGAACACACGAACTTTCTTGTAAACAGTGAGGAGTTAATAATAATATACGTTCTGGATCTACCGTATACATATCTAGCATTACTAAATGATTGATTAAATCAATCATAGACTGGCGGAGTTGATCCTTAGTAACCCCTCTCACCTTACCAATCGCCAAAGTTAATGGAAATAATCCATAAATAAACTGATTGGCTAGTCTTAAAACAATAGGATGTAACCTTATAATACCTGTGCTAGCAACAATTAAAGATAAGCACAAAATCCATATAATAGCAATAAGTATAGATATAACTACACTACTTATAATTGATGCAAATGGATGCAATTGTAAAAGTCCTGGTTCTAATATATACATTAGAAAGGCTAGTACTGCTGTGAGCAAAGCACATGTAATAGTTGATAAAATCAAGTATAACGGATACGTTTCGTACTGCTTATATTGAGTCCCCAAAAACGATACCTTCCTTTATTTGATGACCATTTATAAAATCAATTGCAGAAATGCGTTTTTTATTTTCTGGTTGGACTTCTGTTAATAGAATTATATTTCCATCACCACAAAATACACCTAAACCGGCTATTTTAGATACGATTGTACCAGGCACAGTTGTGGCTGATATAGCAATTGGTACATGTTTACCATGGACATCTATCAAACAGTGAGTCGTATCACTGGGAACCACTTCTCCAGACCATACTTTTAAACGTTTTCCATCGAGATATGTATAACATCCAGGTGCTGGATTAAGTCCTCTAATGAGATTTGCAATTTCATTAGCCGGCTTAGACCAGTCGATCTGCCCCATTTCCTTTGTAATCTTAGTAGTATGTGTAGCCATTGAATCATCTTGTGGTGTAGCCACAATTTCTCCATTAACCCAACGAGTTAATACAGGCACTATAGTTTCACCCCCCAGTACAGCTATACGTTCAAATAACTGTCCTGTCGTTTCACCGGGTAAAATATCTATCTCCACAATGTCAATGATATCACCTGTATCAAGGCCATCATCCATATGCATTATGGTAACACCCGTTTTAGAGTCTCCATTAAGAATTGCATAATGAATTGGCGCAGCGCCTCTATAACTAGGTAAAATAGAGGCATGAACATTAATACAACCATATTGCGGCAATCGAATAAGCCAAGGAGGTAATATTTTACCATACGCAATAACAATCACTACATCTGGTTGTAATGCTTCTAATTCGGCTCTCACTTGTTCATCACGCAAAGTGACTGGTTGATATACAGGCAAGTCATGCTCTAAAGCAGCTACTTTTACAGGGGGCATTTGAACTTGTTTACCACGCCCTTTTTGTTTATCAGGCTGGCAATACACACCGACAATAGAATGACCAGCTTGAATCAAAGCCTCTAAGGTAGGCACAGAAAAGTCTGGTGTCCCCATAAAAACGATGCGTAATTGTTTATTATCAGACAATTTCTTTCTCCTCTGGATGATCAGTAATTAATCGTAAGTTAGTTGCTTTTTCAATAAACAAATGACCTTCCAAGTGATCAATTTCATGTTGGAAAATACGCGCCAAAAAACCTTCAGCTTTTATAGTTACCTTCTTATTATGTGGATCAATACCTTTAACAGTGACTTTATTAAATCGTTCCACATCTCCGAAATATCCTGGCACACTTAAGCATCCTTCAGGTCCAACTTGAGAACCTTCAGCATGAGTGATTTCAGGGTTAATTAGCGCAATAAGACCACTACCAGATTGGTCATCTACAACGATAATACGTTTAGCTACAGCCACTTGAGGTGCTGCAAGACCAACCCCTTCAGTCTTATACATAGTTTCAGCCATATCATCGATAAGGGCTCTAAGTTTTTTATTAACATGTTCTACAGGTTCCGCCACTTGTTTTAAAACGGGATGACCTGCTTTCACAACATCTAATACAGCCATTGATACTCCTACACTACACGGGATCCACGTCAATCAGCAGTCCTTCTTGCGTGAAAATCCATGAGTTATATATATATTCTTTCAAATTCGTTAAATCTGTACCGCGAATCATAATAGCTAAACGATACATATCGCGCACTTTTTTTATAGGCGCTTCATAAGGACCATTAATCAAAATATCCTGATTTCCTTTATAAGACTCCAAGTCATCGACAATACGATTTGCTATAGACTCTAATGTTTTCATATCTTGATGACGCACAACTATATAAATCATTTCGCGAAATGGAGGATATCCTAAAGCTTTACGGTTTTGAATTTCTTCATTGTAAAAGCCTATATAATCATGAGCCTTACTCTTTATTATAGCATAATTTAAAGGATTATATGTTTGTATTACAACGCTACCCGGTTTTTCACCCCTACCGGCACGTCCAGAGGTTTGAGTAAGTAAATCAAAAGTTCGTTCTGAAGCTGTATAAACAGGAATATTCAAAACTGAATCGGCTGTTAAAATACCAACAGCTGTTACATCTTTAAAGTCATGTCCTTTAGATACCATTTGTGTTCCCAACAAAATATCATATTTATGAGCCCCAAAGTCATGTAAAATATCTTCTGCTAATTGCTTATTTTTTGTCACATCTTGATCAAGACGAGCAATGCGGGCCGATTTAAAGTGACGACGTAACTCTTCCTCTACCTTTTGTGTGCCTGAACCAAAAAACTTAATCCTCTTACTATTACATTTGGGACAAACAGTTGGAATTGGTTCATGATGTTCACAATAATGACAACGCAATTCTTCACCAGCTTGGTGATAAACCATAGCTACATCACAATGAGGACACATAATAGTTTCCCCACAATCCCGGCACATAACAAAAGTACTATAACCGCGTCTATTTAACAGAATAATCATTTGATTATGCTCATCTAATGTATGTTGAATTAAGCGACTCATGGCATCAGAAAAAACGGAGTAATTTCCATGAAGAATTTCTTCCTTCATATCTACTATAGTAACCTTCGGCATAGGTTGCTCAAAAATGCGATTTGGCAATTCTAGTAAATGATACTCCCCTTGCTTAGCTTTATAGTACGAAGTAACAGATGGTGTAGCAGAACCTAAAATAACGGGACAACCATGTGCCTCAGCACGCCACAATGCCACGTTACGTGCATGATACCGAACCATATCCTCTTGTTTATAAGATGGATCATGTTCTTCATCGACCACAATAAGGCCGATATCCTCAGCTGGCGCAAATACGGCAGAACGAGCGCCAATAATAATGTGACTATCCTTACGGCGCAAACGCTCCCAATTATTGTTCCGTTGTTGTACCGTCAATTTACTATGAAATACTACGACTTCGTCACCAAAAGTTTCTACAAATCGTTTCACAATTTGATCAGTCAATATAATTTCAGGTACTAAAATAATAGCCGTCTTATCCTGACTAATACATCTTGCTGTAGCACGTAAATATAATTGAGTCTTACCACTACCAGTGACACCATGAAGTAAAAAGGTTTTATGTTCATGGCTATTCATTGCATCTTGTATTGGTCCATATACAGCTTGTTGAGCTTCAGTAAGAGGAATATTAACTTCTTCTGTTAAAAGCTCATCAAATGTTGTTTTTGTGGCTTTAAAACGAGCTTCAACGACAATACCTTTAGCTTCACTCACTTGTTTAATGACCATACGAGAATAGCCTTTAGCTAGTAGTAATGCCTTAGATGCTCCGCCCACTTCAAGTAAGTATTTTGCTAATTCTCGTTGCTTCTTTTTTCGTTCACTAAATTGTGCCACCGAAAATTCTGGCATGACTACTAACCATTCTTCCTTTGGTGCCTCGTAAGATTTTAATGTCTTATTCACTGTAAACAATCGCAATGCATCGCCATAAGAGAATAAATAATACTCATTTAGACGGCGGGCCGTATCCATCATTTCCGGTGTAAACCAAGGTTCGCTATCTAATACTTGCACAATATTTCGTAAAGTGAACTCTGGTGGCTCAACTAACTCGTCGTAACCAATAAGAATGCCTTCTTCACGACTATGTCCTAAAGGAATGAGTACGCGCGTACCAGGTAAGACATTACCAAACTTTTCAGGCATTAAATAGCTCAAAGGTTTATGAAGTTGTTTGGCCGGTCTGTTAATTATAACTTGTGCTACGCGCATACATTTTTTCCTTTCGTTTATTATAAAAGGTCTCAGTAGAAATTCTACCAAGACCTTTTGTATTATAAGCCAGCTTCTTCTTTTAGAATTTGTGCTTTATCTGTACGTTCCCAAGGTAAATCCACATCAGTTCTACCAAAGTGACCATACGCTGCAGTTTTGCGATAATGAGGCTTTAACAAATCAAGCATTTCAATGATTCCTGCTGGACGAAGGTCGAAATGTTTTTTAACAAGCTCTTGAATTTTTGTTTCCTCTATGCGACCTGTACCAAAAGTATCAACTAAAATAGATACAGGATGAGCAACCCCAATTGCATAAGCAACTTGCACTTCACATTTATCAGCAAGACCTGCTGCTACAACATTTTTAGCTACATAACGCGCTGCGTATGCTGCAGAACGGTCCACCTTAGATGGATCCTTACCAGAAAATGCACCGCCACCATGACGGGCCATACCACCGTATGTATCTACAATAATTTTACGGCCAGTTAAACCAGCATCTCCATGAGGTCCTCCAATTACGAAACGACCAGTTGGATTGATGAAGTATTTAGTATTTTCATCAACGAATTCAGCAGGCAACGCTGCGTCAATTACATAACGCTTCAAATCGGCTTTAATTTGTTCTTGGGTAACTTCAGGGCTATGTTGCGTAGAAATAACAATTGTATCAATGCGCTTAGGTTTACCATCAACATATTCTACAGTAACTTGAGTCTTACCGTCTGGACGTAAGTAAGTTAAGGTCCCATCCTTACGAACTTCTGTAAGTCGACGAGATAAACGATGTGCCAAGGAAATTGGCAAAGGCATGAGTTCAGGTGTTTCATTAGATGCATAGCCAAACATCATACCTTGGTCACCAGCACCGATTTTATCAAGCACTTCACCATTGCCATCTTTTGATTCAAGTGCTTCATCAACACCCATGGCGATATCCGCAGATTGTTCATCGATGGATACAAGTACACCACAAGTATCACAATCAAAACCAAATTTTGCACGAGTATAACCAATTTCACGAATTGTATCACGTACGATGCGAGGAATATCTACATATGTGTGAGTAGAAATTTCACCTACTACATGAACTAAACCAGTAGTAACTAAAGTTTCACAAGCCACACGAGCAGTTGGATCCTTTTCAATAATCGCATCCAAAACAGCATCAGATATTTGGTCAGCTATTTTATCTGGATGGCCTTCAGTAACAGATTCAGAAGTAAAAAACATATGTTTTTCAGCCATTTTATCCTCCTAATACGAAAAAAAGTCTCTCATGCACTCATGAGAGACCCTCCCATCTAACGACATTTGTCATAGGAATTAGCACCTTTTCCGCTTGGAATGGTTGCTGTAGCTTCACAGGGCCTATCCCTCCACTACTCTTGATGAGTTACAGAAATATTATAGTGTATTTACAGTGAGAAAGCAAGTCATTATTATACCTCTCTTGCCTCTTTTAAAGCTAAATCATGTTCAGCCTTATGAAGGGCACTTTCAAACTGACGATACATATGATGACGGCCCAGAATATCCAAGAAATTAGATTTATACATCTCTCTACGTATATCGTAACTCACATCACTAAGCAAAACTTCTATGCCTCTTTTTTGAAGTTCTTCAATAATACCTCGTAAAATACGTAAACCCGTTAAATCTACAAATGGTACTTTTACAAAACGAATGATTAAATATTTAGGATCTTTATGTATAGAGTTTAACGCTCTATCAAATGCACTTATAGCACCAAAGAATAATGGGCCTTCTACAGTGTATACCATTATTTCTGGATGGATTGTAATCTCATGCCTAATCTGTGCTGATAATTCGGCACTACTTGCTTCATGCACATCAATTGTATTAACCATTTTGCGCATAAACTGCAACACTGCAAGTACTACACCTACATTTACAGCTACTACTAAATCCGTAAAAATAGTCAGGAAAAAGGTAAGCAATAATATTATTTGATCTGGACGAGGTGCGAGAATAAGCATTCGTATAAAACGTGGTACATCACTCATATTGTAGGCTACTACAAATAATATGGCTGCCATAGATGCCAACGGAATATACACTGCATATGGGGCTAAAAATAAAAGAATGGCACCTAATGTAATGGCATGAACAATACCTGCCACCGGAGAATTACCACCTTGACGAATATTTGTAGCAGTTCGCGCAATAGCACCGGTTGATGCAATTCCACCAAACAATGGCGCAAATATATTAGCTAATCCTTGTCCAAATAATTCAGTATTAGATTCATGCTTGGTGCCACTCATACCATCAGCAACAACTGCAGACAATAAGGATTCAATAGCGCCTAGCATGGCAATTGTAAAAGCCGGCCCGATTAAAGATAAGATTTTATCAAAGCTCAATTTTGGTATAGAAAATTCTGGCAAACCTTGAGGTATACCACCAAATGCACTACCAATGGTTAAAACCGTAGGAAATTGGTAGATAGCTTGAATAACCGTAGCAACAATCATAGCTACAATGGGAGCTGGAACTTTATTAATATATGGGATTTTAGGTAAAACTAACAGTAGACTTAAGCTTAAGAGCGCAATCCCCAATGTAGGTAAGTCAGAGTATGGTAAGGACTGAATCATAGCCCATAATTTTTCATGGAAATGAGCCATATAAGGCAACGGTGGAAATCCAAAGAAATATGGCCATTGCCCTACCCAAATTGTAACACCAATACCTGCTGTAAAACCCATAATAACAGGTGTGGGTATAAACCGAATGACTGTCCCTAACTTTGCAACGCTCATTAAAACCAGAATAATCCCTGCCATCATGGTCGCAATTTGTAAACCTTCAAAGCCATAATTGACAACGATACTGCTCAATAGAACGATAAATGCCCCTGTAGGGCCCGCAATCTGAACAGGGGAGCCACCAAACAAGGATACAAATATACCTGCAATGATTGCCGTATAAATGCCCGCTTGCGGTGTAACTCCACTAGCAATAGCAAAGGCCATTGCTAAAGGCAGAGCCACTACCCCTACGACCAATCCAGCAATAATATTGTTACTCCATTTTCCTTTTCCTAATGAGCCGTCTAAATATGCTTTTTGTATAGCAAACATGTAAGAAAAACACACCCTTCTTAAAACAACACACACAAGAATTAATTTATGTCAGCTTTGTTTGCTACTAAATCAATAACTTCTCTAAGGATATGTCGAGCAAGTTCAGATTTTTTCATATTAGGCATTTCTTTAGGCTCTTTATCGGGATATAAAAAATAGCCTTCATTCGTATCTACATTAAAACCTGCATTCGATTTGCTTACATCATTGGCCACAAGCATATCTAGATTTTTTCTAGCCACTTTATCCTGACCATACTTGATTACATGTTCTGTTTCTGCCGCAAAACCAACAAGAATTTGATGATTTTTTTTAGAGCCCAACCCTTGTAGAATATCTGGATTTTTTACGAGTTCTATGGTCATAGACTCCATTTTCTTTATTTTTTGCTCTGCTTTATGAAGGACTCTAAAATCAGAAACAGCGGCAGCCATAATAACTACATTAACATCATTATAACGAGCTTCAACAGCCTCCTGCATAGATACCGCAGAATCTACAGAAATAAAGTCTACGCCACTTGGTATAGGCAAGGATGTGGGAGCACTTACTAATATCACTTTAGCCCCCATGCGTACAGCCTGTTCTGCAATGGCATATCCCATCTTACCGCTAGAACGATTTCCAATATACCGAACAGGATCAATACTCTCCTGTGTTCCGCCAGCTGTAACAAGTATAGTAGTACCTTCAAGCTCATTGGTGCTGCACATTTTAGATTCTAGCCAATCCACAATTGCTTCGGGCTCCGGTAAACGTCCTACACCAGTGATGCCACAAGCTAACCAACCTTCTGCAGGGTCCATAATATGGTAGCCCAAAGAACGTAATCCTTCTAAATTGCGTTGAGTAATAGGATTATTATACATTTCTGTATTCATAGCAGGACAAAGGTACTTAGGTGCTTTGGTAGCCATAATTGTTGTAGTTAACATATCATCAGCAATGCCTGCATAAATTTTTCCGATCACATTTGCTGTTGCAGGCACAACTACATATGCATCTGCCCAAGTGGCCAGTGCAATATGTTCTACATCCCACTGATGAACTTGTTCAAACATGTCTAGAGCTACAGGATGTCCACTGATTTCGCCAAATGTTAAAGGTGACGCAATATGCGTTGCATTTTGTGTCATTACAACCTTTACTTCAGCCCCTTTTTTACGAAGTCTGCTTACCACTTCAATTGCCTTATACGCTGCAATACCTGCAGATACTGCGACAATGATATGTTTTCCGCGCATGTTCTTCTCCTTTTAAAAATTCCTTGTATCAATGATACAAGGAATTGATTTTTTATTTAATGCCTTCTTTAGTGCGTTTATATGTCACTTCACCTTCAGCAATTTCATAAAATGCCAAAGATACAGGCTTGTCAGTCGCATGTGTAGATTCTGCTAAGCAAGGTTCGCCATCTGTTAATTCGCGAGCGCGTTTAGCCGCTAAAGTCACCAATGTATATTTGCTATCTACTTGGCTTTCCAATTTTTTTAATGGAGGTTTTACCATCATACTATCACTTCTCCTTAGACTCTTGATATTGTTTATAAATATATTGAATTTGCTCTTTATTACGACTAATCTTACAAGACTCAGCTCGCAAGATAGAAGCAACCTTTTCAGAAGCCTCTGCTAAATCATCATTTACAACGATATAGTCATAACGATGAGCTAAGGCCAATTCTGAACAAGCCAATGACAATCGTTTATCAATGACTTCTTTAGCATCTGTGCCACGATTATGTAAACGTTCAGATAACTCAGATAGTGACGGCGGTACAATGTAAATAAATACAGCATCGCTAAAACGTTCCTTAACCTGCATAGCGCCTTGAATATCGATTTCTAATAGTACACTTTTCCCATCATCTAATAAATCCATTACATGTTGTTTTGGAGTACCATAGTAATTATCATATACCTTAGCATATTCTAAGAATGCGTCTTCACTAAGTAAAGACTCAAATTCCTCTTTAGAGCGGAAGAAATAGTTAATTCCTTCCTTTTCACCCACACGTGGAGCACGGGTTGTCATAGAAACGGAATAAACTAAATTAGGCATTTCTTTACGAATATTCGCACAAATCGTACCCTTACCTGCGCCAGATGGCCCGGATATAACGATTAATAATCCTCTGTCTGACATATGCACTCCTATGATTCCACTGTATCTACATCCACATCATGTTGCACAAGTCGATGTGCTACGGTTTCAGGTTGAATTGCAGATAATACAATTTGACCACTATCCATAACTAATACAGCACGTGTCTTACGACCATATGTGGCATCAATGAGCAATCCCTTGTCTCTAGCATCTTGAACCATCCGCTTTATAGGGGCGGATTCAGGACTAATAATAGCCATAACACGGTTAGCAGATACCATATTACCAAAGCCTATATTCAGTAATTGAATACTCATTCATAGACCTCCTATTACTCTACATTCTGTACTTGTTCTCTAATTTTCTCTAACTCACATTTAAGTTGAACCACAAGCTCAGTAATAATCGAATCCATTGCTTTGGATCCGATTGTATTTACTTCACGATTCATTTCTTGCAAAATAAAATCGACCTTACGACCGATTGAGTTTGTATCTGCAAGTGTATTTCTTAATTGTACCACATGAGAGGTAAATCGGACAATCTCTTCCGTAATATCCGTCTTATCAGCTAATAGAGCAATCTCTTGTATAAAACGATCCTCACTAATACTCGCTTCTAAAGAAACTAAATATTCCTGAATTTTAGTTTTTATGTGTTCGCGATATGCTTCTACAGCACCAGATTTATTAGTGTCAATTTTAGTAATGATCTTTTCAAGTGTATCGATACGATCTAATAAATCCTGCTTGATATGTTGACCTTCCGCAGTTCGCATTGCTATTAAAGCATCTAATGCTTGAGTCGTAGCTTCTTTCACAATATCTAATAGAACATCTTCTGCAATTGGTGTATCTTGTTGTTGAACCCATTCGGTAGAAATCGAATTTACAGCTTGTAAAGGTACCTTTTTTGAATCATCATAGAATTCTTCTTGTACCAACAACTCTTGTATTTGTTTTCTCAATACACTATTAATAGTAAAAGTTTTAGGTCGCTCCCCTGCATCTAAAATAGAAACTGATACCTCAACCTTACCACGAGTAATACGATCTTGTATCATTCCACGAATAGTACTTTCAAAAGGATTCATTTGTTTTGGACTACGAATAAACAGATCCAAGAAGCGAGCGTTTACGGACTTAATTTCTACCGTACAGGTAATGCCATCTTTGGTTGCTGTGCCAGAACCAAAACCGGTCATACTTTTCATAAATCATCCTCCTTAGTAGTTTTTATTATTGTACCACGAATTACACAATCCGTGTTTAAATACTAAGAATTATATGTACACTATGGTATACTAAACTATACTTCTAAATATATTTGAAAGGAGTACTATGAATTTAGACGGACTTACCATGTCTGTACTCGCTAAAGAATTAAACGAGCGACTACAAACAGGTCAAATACAAAAACTATATCAAATAGATAAAACTACATTATTATTTAAAGTTCGAGCACTTAACGAAGACCAAAACTTAATTATTACCGTAGGTGCCACACCAGCAATGTATCTTAGCCAACCACTTCAAGATCTACCAAAAGAACCAAGCTCACTTTGCATGTTCTTACGAAAGCATATTGAAGGTAGCCGCATCGTAAAGGTGGAACAAATCAACGGTGACCGTATCATGTGTATCCAAACGGATAAACTAGAAATGGACGGTTCTATTACGAGTACATATATTTATATTGAATTAATGGGCAAATATTCCAACTGTATCTTCGTACAAGACGGTATTATTTTAGAATCCTTAATTCACGTCTCCCCTCTCATGAACCGTGAACGTATTATTAGTCCAAAAATACAGTATGATTTACCACCTAATGCTAATCGCGTAAGTTTAATGGACTTTGATAATAATGAAATAAAAAATCTACTTACTTCCTTTGGTAATGGCTCTGTGCAGCAATCTATTCGAGCTATCTTTAACGGTTTTGGTAAACCTTTATTGGATGAGCTTTTATATATTTCCAAATTAAGTGGTGAAGAAATCATAACTGATTTAGATACTTCTCAACTAGATACACTTGCTAAAGCCTTGTACGACCTCAAGGTAAAACTCGAAAATAGCAAAGGTTTATTTACTTTAGTCAACGATAACAATAAAAAAGCTTACACAAGTATTTTATTACATAACTATAAGGTATTAAAAGAATACAACACTATTTCTGAAGCCTTAGAGGAATCTATTCATAATACAAAGGCAATTTATACAGCTGATAAAGAGTTAGAAAAAATCTTAACAGCAGCCATCAAAAAGGAAGAAGGTCGCCATCAAAAGATCAAAGATGAATTAGAAGATACTAAGAAAATGGAAACCTATAAATTATATGGTGATCTTCTAATGATAAATGCACACCTTCAAGTGCAATATGAGCCTTCTATTGAATTACAAAATCTTCTTTCCGAAGAAAATGAAATGTTAACGATTCCTTTAAAGCCAAACTTAACTATTGTGGAAAATGCACAATGGTATTATAAGCTTTATACAAAACTAAAAAATCGTATGGTTAGTGGCGAGTTCCAACTCAATGCTAGTACTACAAAACTAGCATACTTACAATCTATTCTGTACAGCATCTCTTTAGCCACAACTCGTGAAAGCTTAGAAGAAATACGCAAAGAATGCATGGATGCAGGTATCATAAAAAAATCAAAAAAACCACTATCTTACAAGCTTGGCAAATCTAACTACATTCACTTAACAATTGATGAAGGTGAAATATTCATCGGTCGTAACAATCAACAAAACGAATATTTAACACACCGATTTGCAAAGCCAACTGACATTTGGTTCCATACACAGGATATCCAAGGTTCGCACCTTATTTTAAGACTCAATGTTGAGCCAGACGATATGATTCTATCTAAAGTAGCTCAATATGCAGCCTACTTCAGTAAAGCTCGTGATACTAGTAAGGTCCCGGTAGATTATACATACATTAAAAATATCAAAAAGCCACCTGGATCTCCTTTGGGATTTGTTATTTTTAATACCCATCAAACTATGATTGTGGAGCCGAAAAAGCCAGAAAACTATAGAGAATGATAAAAGCGAAGGTATCCCTTCGCTTTTATTTTTGGTTTATTATTTCGCTCACATTATTTTTTACATATTGATCTGAAAATTGATATTACTTATCTTAAGTTTTCTATGGAATTTAAATATAAAAAAAGAGGCTAGATATAATATGATATCTAGCCTTTGTTTAAACTATTGGTTTTCTTCTGTACGTTGTTCAGTTTGTTTCAAACTTTCACGATTTTGACGCAAGCTTTCCAATGTTTTTTCCAAGTTGTTTTCAACATATTTAAGAACATCACCAGCATATTGAATAGAACTAGCTTTCAACTCATCAGAGGATTGATTTGCTGCATTAATAATTTGATTCGCTTGTTCTTGAGCTTGTTTTACAAGTTCACTTTCAGCTGTCAATTTAGCAATGTAGTCTTTAGCTTGATCAATCAAAGTTTCAGCCTGACGTTGAGCATCAGCTAACACTTTATCTTTATCTGCTACAATACGACGAGATTCTTCAAGTTCCAAAGGTAAGGATTCCTGAATAGAATCAATAATACGCATAATTTCGTCTTCCTCAACCATACGTTTTGTAGTCATAGGAATACGGCTGCTAGATTCAATAAGAACCTCTAAATCTTCTAATAATTTTTCTGTTTTCATACAATTCACCCCTATTTATTATGGACCGTATTAAAGCGTTCTTCAAGTTTTTCCTTAACATCATCCGGAACAAGACCATCTAGCTTACCACCAAATTTAGCTAGTTCACGAATACCCGTGGAGCTGACAAAAGAGTATTTGTTATTTGTCATAATAAATACTGTTTCAATGTCATCATCCAAATATTTTGCAAATAATGCGCGCTGAAATTCATATTCAAAGTCGCTCAATGCACGTAATCCTCGAATAATAATAGTAGCATTCTTGGATTTAACATACTCATTGAGTAAGCCACCTGTACAATCAATTTCAACATTAGGAATATGTTTGACAGAATTTCGAATCATCTCAACCCGTTCTTCCATAGAAAATAAGGAATTTTTATTCGGATTTGAGCTGACAGCAATGATTAATTTATCAACCAATCGGCTGCCCCGTTCAAAAATATCAACATGTCCATTAGTAACTGGGTCAAAACTACCCGGACATACACCTATACGCACAGGTTTAGCTCCTTTCGGCTGTCTTTACAAAATAGGAAACCAACGTATAACCAAATTTCTGTTCTTTTATACATTCCCATGATTCTGGTAAGGTAAAAACCTCATCCTTATGATGTTCTAATAATAAAACACCTTCAGGTTTTAACAAATCATAGTTCACAACCAAATCTATGGTATCTTGTATAAATCCATTTTCATATGGCGGGTCAGAAAATATATAATCGAACTGTCGCCCTACTATATAATTTTTTAATTGTGAAAGTTTCCTCGGAATAATTTCTAACCGATCATCCACACGACAATGTTTAGCATTCTCTAAAATTAGTTTTCCCGTTTTAAAGTCCACTGCTACTGCATGTGCTGCACCACGACTTAAGGCTTCAATTGCTACTGCACCAGTGCCAGAAAATATATCTAGTATATCAGAACCAAATATACCTTTATTGGCTAATACATTAAATACACTTTCACGAACACGATCAAGTGTAGGCCTAGTATCTAATCCTTTAGGTGCTTTTATAGCATGTCCCTTAGCAGTTCCGCCAATAATTCGCATACAACCCTCACAAGATTATACTCATTAATTATAGTATATAAATAACCAAATTAAAAGTATCTTTTATTTATGATACTTCAATTTTAATATCACGCCCCATCAACTCAGCTAATGCTATGGATGGAGATTTTTTTTCGTATAAAACCTCATATAAAGCCTTCGTTATAGGCATTTCAATTTGATGTTTACAAGCCATTGTATAAATAATTTCTGTTGCGAAAAATCCTTCTACAACCATATTAGTATGATTAACAATAAAATCCATAGTCTTACCCTCGGCTAGTTTTTGACCAGCCGCACGGTTACGACCATGTGGGCTCATACAAGTAGCAATCAAATCCCCCATACCAGCAAGACCAGCATAGGTTTCTTTTTGGGCCCCTAAGGCCACCCCAAAGCGAGTCATCTCATGAAGACCACGTGTTAATAGTAAAGCCTTACAATTATCCCCTAAAGCTAAACCATCTGCAATACCAGCTGCAAGGGCAATGATGTTTTTCGTGGCTCCTGCTAGTTCAACACCAATCATATCAGTATTTGCATAAATTCTAAAATTTTGACTACATAATGCCTTTTGCAATGTTGTAGCTACCTCTAGGCTTTCAGTACTCAGCACAGATGCAGCAGGTAAGTTGCGACCAACCTCTTCTGCATGATTAGGTCCAGACAAAACCGCTAAATTACACCCTATGGTAGCAAGAACCTCTTTCATCACAGTCGTCAAAAGTTTGCCACTGGTTCGTTCTACACCTTTTGAACATAGAATATAGGCTTGATTTTTATGAGCATACGGTTTAATAGCCTCTAAACTGGTACGTACATGTACAGAAGGAGTAACCATTAATACCACTTCGGCATTACTAATACAGGCCTCTAAATCAGAACTATATTGTAATTCTTCTGGAAGTTTTACACCTGGTAAATAGTCTTTATTCTCTAAGTCTTTTGCAAGTTTATCTGCAAATTCTGGACGACGACAATATATAGTTGTAGTATTTCCAGCTAAAACGGATTTAATAGCAAGGGCCGTCCCCCAACTACCAGAGCCGATAACAACAACATTCATTCTTTAATCCTTTTTAATGCGCTCTACTTTTAACTCATTTCCAGCAAGTAGACGCTTAATATTATCCCAGTGACGTACAATGACAAACAAAGCTGCTAATCCGCCAAAGCCAACAAACCAGAAGGATTCTCCAGTGAAATACATCAGTACTGGTACTAATGCAGCGGCAATGATAGAGCCTAAAGATACAAGTTTAGTGAAGTATACGATAACACCCCATACCAAAAAGCAAATCAATGCTACTATTGGTGAAAGAGCAATAAGTACACCTAAACCCGTAGCAACGCCACGACCACCTTTAAAGCCCAAAAAAACAGACCAGTTATGCCCCATCATTCCAAGAATACCACCTAAGATCATAAACATAGACCCATAGGGTGAGAGTAGCACTACTCCTGCTGCCCCTTTTAAAGCATCACATAGAAATACAGGTAAGGCTGCTTTAAGACCTATAACACGATATGTATTAGTAGCGCCAATATTTTTAGAGCCATATTGCCGTACATCTGTATTAAAGAAAAACTTACCTATAATTAATCCACTAGGAATCGAACCGATAAGATATGATAATACAGCATATACAATAATCAAAATATCCATTAGTCTTCATCATCCCGTTTCTTGCCACGTAATACTAAACGAATCGGTGTTCCTTCAAAACCAAAGGACTCACGCAATCGATTCTCTAAGAAACGCATATAAGAGAAGTGAATTAGCTCTGGTTCATTTACAAATAAAATGAATGTAGGCGGCTTAACACTAGCTTGCGTCATATAATAAATTTTTGGAATTCTACCATTGCGAGACGGCACAGGGTTTACAGTTTGTGCATCTTGTAATAATTGGTTTAACGTCCCCGTAGATACACGGCGATATTGTTGTTCAGATACGAACTTCAACATATCAGCTAATCGATGAATACGTTGCTTAGTTAAAGCCGAAGCAAACAGGATAGGTGCAAACTGCAAGAAACCTAATTCATCATAAATATCTTCAGTAAAACGCAATGTAGTTTTATCATCTTTTTCAACAAGATCCCATTTATTAACAACAATGACTACGCCTTTACCCGCTTCGTAAGCGTAACCTGCAATTTTTTTATCTTGTTCTGTAACACCATCTTGAGCATCTAGTACAAGAACTACAATATCAGCACGATCTACTGATCGCAAAGAACGAACAATACTATATCGTTCAACAGCTTCTTCGATTTTAGACTTACGACGCATACCTGCTGTATCAATAAGTACAAACTTTTGATTCTCATGAGTCCAATACGTATCAATAGAGTCTCGAGTAGTACCTGCTACATCAGATACAATTACACGATCTTGTCCTAACAATGCGTTAGTCAAAGAAGATTTACCCACATTTGGACGACCTATAATAGCAACATGAATAGTATCTTCATCATCTACATTAGTACCTACTGGAGGAAAATGTTTTACAGTATCATCCAATAGATCACCTAAATTCATAAGATTTTTAGCGGAAATACCAATGGGGTCCCCCAAACCAAGATTGTAAAATTCATAAATATTCGGTTCTTGATTTACACTATCAATCTTATTAACTACGAGTACAACAGGTTTTCCACTAGCTCTAAGAATATTTGCGACCTCTTCATCAGCAGGTACAATACCTTGTTTACCATCAACGACAAATAGAATTACATCTGCTTCTTCAATTGCTAATTCCGCTTGTAGTCGCATCATCTTAGGAATAACATGACTATTGTCAGTAATGAACTCGATACCACCAGTATCGATCATTGTAAACTCACGATTTAACCACTCTGCATCGAAGTAAATACGGTCCCTTGTCACACCAGGAATATCTTCAACGATAGAGATACGTTTATTAACAATGGCATTAAAAAGTGTAGATTTACCTACGTTTGGACGGCCTACAACAGCCACTAATGGTTTTGCCATAGTTTCACCTCATTATCTAATCTAATACATTACTATATTTTATCATATACTAAGTAAAGTACGCAAAAAGGCTAACCAAGGAAACCTTGGCTAGCCTTATATTAGACAATGAATTATTCAGCGTCTTCTGCAGTTTCTTTTGATTCCATCAATTCAGTCAAAGCCAAACCCAATTTCTTTTCATCTTTGTTAAGAGAAATGATTTTAACTTCAACTTCTTGACCACGATTCAAGTAATCTTCAACTTTCGCATTACGTTGTTTTGTAATTTGAGAAATGTGAAGTAAACCTTGGATGTCGTCATTAACAGCTACGAATGCACCGTAAGCTACTAAACGAACAACTTTGCCTTTAATAACATCGCCAACATGCAATGTTTCTTCAGCAACGTCCCATGGGCTCTTAGATAAAGCTTTTAAGGACAAGGATAATTTATTGCTTTCAGCGTCGAAAGATTGTAATTTAACTTCGATTTCTTGGCCAACGGAAAGAACATCTTCCACTTTTTTGATTTTTTGCCAAGAAATATCGGAAATGTGAAGTAAACCTTCAATACCGCCGATATCTACGAATGCACCATAAGGCATAATTTTACGAACGATACCTTTATAGTTTTCGCCAACGTTGATATTTTTCAATGCTTCAGCTAATTTAGCTTGACGTTCCACTTCCAATACTGCACGACGAGAAAGAACCAAACGGTTTTTCTTTTCATCGATTTCAAGTACTTTAGCTTCAAATTCTGTACCAACCAAGTTGTCCAAGGATTTCACGAAATGAACATCACCTTGGGACAATGGAATGAAACCACGAAGAGATTTAACTGTTACTACTAAACCTGCTGGGATAGCATCAATACCTTTACATACGATAGCTTCATCTTTTTCTTGTGCTTCGATAACATATTGCCAATCTTCATCTTTAGCCAAGCGAGTCATGGAAAGATAAATAGGATTATCTTCTTTGATGTGATTCATGATAACTGCTTTAATTTCATCACCATTTTTTAACACATCTTTGGCAGATTCTGGTGCTGGATAAGAAATTTCAGTTCTGTTCAAAATGGCTTCAGTTTTGTAGCCAAAAGATACATAAGCTCGTTCATCTTCGACTTGAACTACTGTACCTTCTACAACGTTCCCTTTCTTAAATTCTTCTTGACCTTCGGCTGCTAATAATTCTGCAAAATCTTTCATTGTCTCAATGACCTCCTTAATAATCCAGTCGGGAGTCGATGCTCCTGCTGTTACTCCTACCGTCTGTACTCGGTTAAACCATTCCAGTTGTAATTCAGTAGAAGTTTCAATGTGATACGTTGTACATCCAACGTCACGACAAACCTCTGCCAATCGGTTTGTGTTGCCGCTGTTCTTACCGCCTATCACTATCATAAGATCTACATTACGTGCTAAATCAACGGCAGAATTCTGTCGTTCTTGCGTTGCATTGCATATCGTTTTGAAAACCTTAAGATTCTTAGATTTTTTCTCTAATATGTCTATTATACTGTTAAATTTGAATTGTGAAAAGGTTGTTTGTACAACAACGCCCATTTTTTCCACAACTTGTAGTTTTTGAGCGGATTCTTCATCTTCGATGATTATTCCTTCGTTATTTGCCCATAAATTAATGCTTTTGACCTCAGGATGGTTTTTTTCTCCCAAAATCACCAAAGTCATACCTTCATCTATAACAGACTTTGCATCTTGCTGTGCCTTTTTTACATGTGGACATGTGGCATCCACAACATGTAATCCTTTTTCTTCTGCCTCTTCATAAATAGCAGGTCCTACACCATGAGAGCGAATAATCATTGTGCCTTCAGCGATATCAGACACTTCTTGAACAGGGCTTACCCCTTTATCTTCAAGACGACC
Organism: Veillonella parvula; assembly: GCF_036456085.1. Classification (NCBI taxonomy): domain Bacteria; kingdom Bacillati; phylum Bacillota; class Negativicutes; order Veillonellales; family Veillonellaceae; genus Veillonella; species Veillonella parvula. The sequence continues at coordinate 635,803 of NZ_CP138632.1, forward strand.
TACAACTTGAGGATTGTGAATAATAGGTCCTAATGTATAGCTTTTACCATCGCTATTTGCAGCTTCATTTGCCATTTCGACAGCCCGTTTTACACCATAGCAAAAACCATGGTTTTCAGCCAAAATTATTTCCATAAAGTCTCCTCTATACAATTGTTATGATAAGAATCTATCATTCGTTGGATTTCACTTTTAACACTATCATTTACTTTTTGAATTGCTTCTGGAGTCGCTTTAGCTTTTTCAACTGGGATTGGTTTACCAATAATACAAGCCACTTTATTACGTTCCATATTGTGAGAGCCAATGATAGCAACAGGCACTATGCTAACACCTGTTCTAAGAGCAATTGATGCTGCACCATCATGGAATCTACCAAGTTTACCACTTTTTTGACGGTTTCCTTCTGCAAATATGCCTAAAACCTTATTGTCTTTAAGTAGTCCCATGGCATGACGAATAGCAACTTTATCAATAGCACCGCGATTTAACGGAAATGCACCAAGCCATGTACAAAAAAAACGTGAAATGGGATTCACAAATAATTCTTGTTTAGCCATAAAGTGTACATGTCTAGGCAAAGCATAGCCGCAGATAGGGGGATCGTTATTACTTAAATGATTAGGCACCACGATAACAGGCCCTTCCATTGGAAAATTATCGCGACCATATACTTTCAACCCATACCCTACCTTATAGCGAAGCCAAAAAGCGGTACGCCATAACCAGGTAGAAAATTTATTCATGATTGATTGTCTCCTGTACTAAATTCAATATATATGCCACAGTTTCATCGAAATTCATATTACTAGAGTCTACAACTACTGCATCTTCAACGCATACAAGTGGAGACTCTTCACGATTTTTATCCATTTCATCACGACTAACAACATTCTTTTTAATTTCATCTAGTGTTTGCTCGTTTGATGTACCTTGTACTTCTAACCATCTACGTTTTGCACGCGCATCTACAGAAGCGGTTAAATAAATTTTTAGCTCTGCATTAGGTAATACGACAGAACCGATATCACGTCCATCTAATATAACTCCCCCAACGGCGGCCATCTCTTGTTGGCGTTCTACCAAATATTGTCGAACCCCTTTATAAGAAGCTATAGTCGATACATTATCATTAATTTGCTGCTGGCGAATTAATGATGTAACATCTTTCCCTTTAATATAGACCTTGCATGCTGTTGCAGTAGGCTCTAAAGTCAAATTTAAAGAAGGTAATAAAGCTTCTACAGCAGCTTGATCCTTAACATCGATTTGACTATCAAGAACTGCCCATGTAACACCGCGATACATGGAACCTGTATCGATATATAAATACCCTAATTCATTGGCCACTACTTTAGAAATGCTACTTTTACCAGCCCCAGCAGGACCATCAATAGCAATGGCAATTTTTTTAGTGTTCATAATAACCTCTATTCTTTATCACCGTGTACGGCATGCATAGCCGCCACATAGCCTGTGGAAAAGGCAGCTTGTAAATTATAGCCTCCTGTAAAAGCATCTATGTCTAGTACTTCACCAGCACCATATAAACCACCAATCAATTTAGACTCCATAGTTTTAGGATTAAATTCTTTTAATGAAATACCACCTGCTGTAACAATAGCTTCCGCTACAGGTCGTAATTCCTTAACAGTTACTGTCATATGTTGCAATACATGGCATAAGCGCAAACGCTCTTCCTTTGTAATTTGATTAATTGGTTTAGCCGGATTTAACTCAGCAAGCTTTATAACAATGGGAATAAGATTAACAGGTAGTAAATCCTTCATCCCATTAGACAATTGTTTTTTAGAGTATAAATCAAAATCCTTTTGCAAGCGCTTATCCAATACTTCTGCAGTTAAAGCAGGTTTAAGATTAATTTCAATGGTAACTTGAGGATTTTTCTTACGAAGCAACTTACCTACCGTGTGACTTAATGATAAAATTGTAGGCCCCGTAAGACCAAAATGAGTAAACATCATTTCCCCAAATTGTTTTGCTTGTACCTTACTTTTAGAAATTACGGAAACCTCAACATTACGAAGACTAAGCCCCATAATTTCCTTTACCCACGTTTCGTTTGTAACGATAGGAACCAAGGATGGACGAATATCAGTAATAGTATGTCCCACTTTTTCGGCTAAAACGTAACCATCACCAGTAGAGCCTGTCAATGGATAAGATGCACCACCAGTACAAATAATAGCAGCATCACAAGCATATTGTTCCTTATCCGTTGTAACACCAACTACACGATTTTCCTGTACAGTAATCGATGTAACAGGTTCATTTAAATGAACTTGAACATTATACTTTTTTAGGATTTTCATAAAGATATTGCGAACTTCTAATGCAGAATCGGATTCAGGAAACACTCGTCCCCCACGTTCTACTTTAGTTTTTAACCCCCAGCTATGCAAAAGGTCCAGAAGATCTTCATTACTAAAGCGTTCATAGGCACCGTACAAGAACTTACCATTACCAGGCGTATTTTTTATAAATTCGGTCATATCTGCACTATTCGTAATATTACAGCGACCTTTACCGGTAATGCCCATTTTCTTGCCAACCATATTCATTTTTTCCAATAAGATGACGCGTGCTCCTTCACGGCCTGCTATAACAGCTGCCATTAGACCTGCCGCACCACCGCCAATGACTATGATTTGCTTCATGCCTTATCTGTCCCCAATGCTTTTAGCGCTTTTACTTCACGAATTGTTAGTTGACGAGAAGCGCCTCGTTTCACACCACCTAAAGTAAGACCAGCATACGCAATACGTTTTAAATTATGAATACGATAGCCAAAGTGTTCAAACATACGACGAACTTGACGATTACGACCTTCATGAATTGTAATTTCTACTTCATGTACACCATTATGATCATCAAAACCTAAATCTACAATTGTCGCAGGTGCAGTTATACCATCTTCAAGCTCTACACCATTTGCAATAATTTGTAAATCATCATCGCGAACACGACCTTTGATGCGAACTTCATAAGTCTTTTCCACGCCTTTAGATGGGTGCGTTAGATTTTGTGCCAACTCTCCATCATTCGTAAGCAGTAACAAACCTTCTGTATATAAATCGAGACGACCAATAGGGTAAATTCGTTTCGTTTCATTTTTTATATAATCTAAAACTGTTTCTCGACCTTGAGGGTCAGACACAGATGTAATGACACCCTTTGGTTTATTTAACAAATAATATACTGGTTTCTCTTGAGCCAATAATTGGCCATTAACCTTAACCTTATCTTTTTGTGGATTAATTTTGACCCCTAATTCGGTTACCTTGCGACCATTGACCTGTACTTTACCTTCTGTAATTAGTTCTTCTGCCTTACGCCGTGATGCAATACCACAACTGGCAATATATTTTTGTAATCGTTCCATGCTATCCTTCTGTTTCCGAAACTTCTTGATGTAAGGCTTCTATCGATTCTACACCAGCACTTCTCAAAAATTCATCAGTCGTGCCATATAGAATCGGTCTACCTACAGTATCCTTATGACCTAATTCAGCTATAAGAGATCGAGTTAATAATTGTTTTATAATTTTATCGCTATTTACACCGCGCACCTCTTCGATTTCAGCCTTTGTAATAGGCTGCTTATAGGCGATAACAGCTAATGTTTCCATAGCCGCATTAGATAATTTATCTTCTCTTTTACGAATATGCCCAACATAATCAGCACATTCAACAGCGCTTACTAATTCAACACCAGCTCCAGATATACGTATTCGAATACCTCGATTCTGTTCTTCTAGTTCTCGTTGTAATTCTTCTATATATTTTTGTGTCGCCTCTGTGGAAAGCCCAAACACTTCTGCTAACATATCTATCGATATAGGCTTTGCCGATGAAAACAAAACGGCTTCTAAATGCATCGTTGGTAAGCTCATATGGCCCCCTTTCTACACGGCCCTCTCTAAGGTAGCAGTGAATATAATATCATCATCTTCATAGCGCATTTCCATAACTTGTTGTTTTAATAATTCTAAAACAGCCATAAAGATAGTTACCATACCACTTTTCGTATCAATTGCTACTAATAACTCCCTAAAATATAGACATTCGCCACGATGTATACGACTAGACAAGGATATAATCATGTCCTCTAAACTATACGTATCCTTTTCAACCTTTACCTCACGAATTGTCTCTTCTTCTGGTAACTCTTTAGCCCGTTTTATAGTTTGATAAAAAATTTGATATAACTGTGAAAGTTCCAAATTATATACACTATCTAATCCAAGCACACTCGTTTCTTCAGGACGACTAAATATATTCGCAGATACAGCGGTACGCTCCATTAATAGAGATGTAATATCCTTAATTTTCTTAAATTCTACTAATTTTGCTACCAACTCGTCACGTGGATCCTCTGCTTCATCAGGCTCAGGTTCAGCCTTAGGTAATAACATGCGTGATTTAATCTGTAATAAGGTAGATGCCATAACAAGAAATTCACTACTATAATGAATATCAAAATGGTTCCAATTGTCTAGATATGCCAAGTATTGACTCGTTATTTCAACGATAGGAATATCGGTAATTTCTATTTTATGTTTTTCAATGAGATGCAAGAGCAGATCAAGGGGACCTTCAAAAACGTCCAACTTGTAGTTATAATCTCCCATAAAACCCAATCCTCAGAAAAAATGTTTTTAACTATATAATTATAAAGCATTTATAGTAGTACTTTCAAATAATTGTTTTTTTTACACTCATCTGCTATCTTTATTATTGTAATTATTTTATATTAAAAAAAGATACGTTATTGTGTATTCCTTTTAGAGAGGATTTATTATGTCATCGAGTGTGAGGCAAATTGGGCGAAATCCAATTTTTCGCTTTGGTATTATAGGTATTGTTTTATATATCATCTTATTTTTAATTTATGAGCCCATAACCTTAGGGCTTGATGTAGAGGATATTACGATTTTAGCTGTACCAACAATTGTAGGTACCTTTTTATTTCAATATTTTATGGGGTGTACCGTTTTCCACAGGCCTTTTTTAGGGTATGGCCTAGTCGGAATCTTATGGGCACTTACCTTTCCTCTTTTATTCCATTGGTCCTATGTGAAGCCATTATACTTCTATGAATTTGCTAATGATTTTTTATTTGGCTTATTAATTTTCATGGGATTATCAGGCATTCAGTTTTTACTGAACCAAACAAATCGCTTCCATAAAACAACATCCTTAATCATGGCTATCATTTCCATGATCTTGAGCTTAATACCATTCTTACAAATTGGCTATTACATGACTACTTGGCATTGCTTAACGCCAGCCAGTCTGCTAGCCGTATATATGACCAATCCAGAAGAAGCATTTGGTTTTTTAAAGAATGCAGCTGGAATACCTGGTCTTATAACAATAAGTATTGGTCTTATCTTATGGACTTATTTATTGTACTGGTCTAACTTAGGGATGAAAGCAGTAGTAAACTTAAATACTACACGCCCTATGCGCTCAGCTATGCTTATCGCATCCCTTGTAGCTTTTTTAGTATATGTACCATTCTTTTTGTTCCCACAAACCTGTATTGTGGCGAACTGGATTGCTGCAGGCGATTATGTAAAACAAATGCAACAATATAATGATAATCACCACTTAGTATTTGATTCCTTTAATTTAGACACAAAGGAAACAGCGGTGAACAAAACACCTGGTACTATTATTCTAGTCATTGGAGAATCTAGTTCTCGAGATTATATGAAAGTATATAATCCAAACTTCCCATATGACGATACTCCATGGCAAGGCAATATGCGTTCGGACAATAAAGACTTTGTCTTCTTTGATAATGCCTATTCATCGTACGTACAAACAGTACCAACCTTGGAGCGTGCACTATCTGAACGAAATCAATATGATGATAAACCATTTCTTGATTCAGCCAATATCTTAGATATTGCTAAAAAAGCGGGATACACGACTTCTTGGTTTAGCAATCAAGGTGTATTCGGTGAATATGATACAGCTATTTCATTAATGGCTAAGACTGCAGACACAACAAAATGGGCCCATGAATCTTATGCATTCTCAGATCGATATGATGAAGCTCTATTGCCATTATTAGAAACTGTAGATCCTACCAAAAACAACTTTATCGTTATACATATTATGGGTAGTCATATTTATTACAATGACCGTTACCCTCATGAATTTAGCAAGTGGAAACAAGGTCCGTATCCTGATGGTCAAGAAGCATATGCTAACAGCCAATTATACACAGACTGGTTATTACAACAAATTTACAATTATGGCAAAGACAAATTAAACTTACAAGCCATGGTGTATTTCTCCGATCACGGTGAAAGTTTAGACAAATCGCATAACCCTGATACATTTGATTTTGTTATGACACATATTCCATTCTGGGTATACCTATCTCCACAATATCGCTCAACCTATCCACAGACTGCTGAGGTACTTGCAAAACACGAGCATCAATTCTTTACTAATGATTTGCTATACGATACATTAGTTGGTCTCATGCATGCTCCAAGTCAACGATATGATGCAACACGAGATTTTAGTAATGCTCAATATCGATTTAATCTACATAACTTAACTACATTACTTGGTGAACAACCATTAGCAAATGATCCTGTTAATGCAAACAAGTAGTCTTTAATTAATATTGTAGCCATTATTTTTCTATTATATTGAGTTATTTTACTAGTAAAATAACTTGATATAATCAAAAAGAGATGAGTTAAACTCATCTCTTTTTTTTTGCAAGTAAAAGCTCTATATCATTTTCAGTATAAATTGTTATATTCTTTTCAAGTAGAGCCTCTACAGTACATCCATGGCCATTTTTCATTGTTCTAGTAAAAGTTCCATCATAAATGCGCTTATATCCACAGCTAGGACTTTTCGCCTTCATCAAAGCTTGCTTGCAACCATATTTTAGTGCAATATCAACTGTTAATTGAGCACCTCTTACAAACTCATCGGTAACATCAGCTCCATTAACAGTACATATACGTTCACCCTGCCGCTCCGCAGGATCACGAGGCGTACTAAGTCCCCCTAACACTTCCGGACATACAGGTACTAATTCATAATATTCCTTTAGAGCCTCTATCGTTTCTATATAATTGTCTTTGCCATCATATCGACAAGGTACACCAAATAGGCATTCACTAATTAATAACTTAGGTTTCTTATTCATAGATTTATCTATCTCTTATATATTTATACGTAACTTATAGTAATAATTTTCACAAATCGTTTTAATTGTATATAAGAAAAAAGACTAACCCTAAGTTAGTCTTAATTGGTGCCGAGGACCGGAATCGAACCGGTACGGTTGTTTCCAACCGACGGATTTTAAGTCCGTTGCGTCTGCCTGTTCCGCCACCCCGGCATGGGTAACGATTGTGGAGGCGGCACCCAGAATCGAACTGGGGAATAAAGGTTTTGCAGACCTCTGCCTTACCGCTTGGCTATGCCGCCATATAAAATTGGAGCGGGAAACGAGATTCGAACTCGCGACCCCCGCCTTGGCAAGGCGGTGCTCTACCGCTGAGCTATTCCCGCATATAAATGGTGCCTCAGGACAGAATCGAACTGTCGACACACGGATTTTCAGTCCGTTGCTCTACCAACTGAGCTACCGAGGCATAAATGGCGACCCCGATCAGATTTGAACTGACGATCTTCGCCGTGACAGGGCGACATGTTAACCGCTACACCACGGGGCCGTAACCAAAGTACTTGCTTAGTATATCGGTTATCAGGACTTTTGTCAACACTATACTACAATATTTTTAATAAATTCTTCCTCATTTTTTAATATGGTAGATTCCCTATGTCCTGGCTCAACAATCAAATCCTTGGACAAAGTTAAAAGATATTTCAAACTCTTAATCAAATCAGCTGGATCACTTTTATAATTATCTGTATTTCCCACATTTTGCTTAAATAAGGTATCACCAGTAAATAGATACCCTTCAATTTCTAAACAAACCGATCCCGCACTATGCCCAGGTGTATGATGAACTAATATATCAAAAGGATCTAAATTTAATTGCCCCTCTACTAAATCATTACAATGTGTATACATTTTTTTCTTATATACACTTGGTCTCCGTCGAATTAACTGTAACAACTCTTGATCTAAAGGATGTAAATAAGCGGGAATATTATAATGTGTACACACTTCATCCAAGGCTGACACATGATCACAATGACCATGTGTCAATAAAACTGCTATGGGTTCAGAATCTGCAACCATATCAATAATATGGTTACAATGAAAGCCCGGATCAATAATTATAGATTTTCCCTCTTTGATAAGCACATAACAATTTGCTTTATAAAGCCCTAGAGGACGTTTTATAACTTCCATATAGTTCCCGCCCTCCTATAGAATACGATATCGTTTAGGAACCTCTTTTTTAATAAAATACCCTTCCCAAAACTGAGGGTGAAGCATAACTAAAATCGTAAATAACTCCAAACGACCTAGTAACATGTCTACAATAGCAATACATTTAGCAGTATCCGGCATAACATTAAAGGAATCAGTAGGACCAAAGCCACCAAACCCTAGTCCTACATTGCTAAGAAAGGCCGTAACCACTTGCATAGAATCATATGTATTAAGACCAGTACAAGTCATTAGAAAAACAGATATCACATAAATCATTAAATATAAAAATAAAAATTGATGTGTCATCTGGATCCATTTAGTAGGCATCGGTTTGCCATTAATACGTACTACTTGAACCATATCAGGATGAATTGATTTTCGCAGATAAATTATAGAACTCTTAATCAAAATAATAAGTCGTATAATTTTTACACCGCCCGTTGTAGAACCACTACAACCACCAAAAAATGTACAAATAAATAACATCATCTGTGCTGCAGCAGGCCACAAATCATAATCACTAATAGCAAAACCACTACCAGTTTGAAGCGAAACTAAATTAAAGGCAGCATTTCTAACAATCTCTAAAGGACTAGAATAGCTAGATTGTAATGCTAGAGATATTGATACAATAGCAATACCAATAAACACTACAAGCCAGTACATACGTGTTTCAAAATCATTAATTAAAACGCGAATTCCTTTTTGAAGTGCATTGTAATACACAGAGAAATTGCCACCAGCAAGAAACATAAAGAATATAAATACGAAACAAATATAATTACTTTGTTCATAAATAAAAGCCCCTGCTGATGTCGGTGCAAATCCACCTGTGGCAATAATAGAAAAGGCATAGTTTAACGCATCAAAAGGTTCAATGCCGCCAGCCCACAGCATAAGAAAGCAAAGAGCAGTAAAGGCAATATACAACTGCCAAAGCTTGGTGGCCATTGATTGAATACGTGGCATTACAACGCCAGGCTTTGGTACAGATGCCTCTGCATTAAAGAAATGTGCTGCATCTGCTCCTAAATTCTTTAAAAATGATAAGATAAGGACGATGATCCCCATCCCTCCAACCCAGTGCATAAGACCACGCCACAATACAAATGTGTTTGGTAACGCATCAACACTATAAATAATAGTTGCACCAGTTGCAGTAATACCCGAAGTGGCTTCAAATAAAGCATCAAAAACATTAGTCAATATGCCACTCCCCAAAAAAGGTAAAGCCCCCAAAATAACCGTGAATATCCAAGTAGAGGATACAACTAAGAACCCATCACGAATACTAAAGCTTTGACTTTCACAACCGTAATAAGATAAAAGCGTCCCCAAAACTAAAGAAAGGCTTGTAGTTATAAGGAATGACCAATATGCAGTTTCAAATACAACACTGTATATAAAAGGGATTAAAGTAAAAACCCCAAATATATAGAGTAGTCGACCCACTAAGGACATAACGATTTGAATTCGCATAGCCCCTCCTTACTAAGTAAGATATTTAAGCAATTTGCTTACCGATTCAGGTAATGTAAAGAGAACGATATGATCACCATCTAAAATTTGAGTATTACCACGAGGTACGATAGCTTCATTTTCCCGTAAAATTACACCTACTAAGGCCTTCCCAGGTAAACGTATATCTTTCAATTGTTTACCTGCCACAGGCGATTCATTGGTAATTTCAATTTCGATAGATTCGGCTTTACCACCTTCAAAGGTGGAAATAGATACAACCCCTTCTCCACTTCGTACAAAGCGCAAAATTTGACTTGCTGTTAATAAACGTGGAGAAAATACAACGTCAATACCTACTTGCTCCATCAGCATAATATATTCTGGCCGTCCCACACGAACAACGGTTTTTGGGATGCCCATATGCTTACCTACGAGTGCTACTAGTAAATTAAGTTTATCGTCATCAGTTAGAGCAATAATTACATCACTATCAGCAATTTCCTCAGCTTCAAGCAAATCAAAATCAGTGCCATCTCCATTGATAACCATAGCTTTATCCACTTGATTTGCCAGGTTCTCACAACGGTCAAAGTCTTTTTCAATAACCTTCACAGAAAAACCAGCTTTTTCTAGTAATACAGTTAAGTTCCGACCTAAGAGACCTGCCCCAATAATGACAGCCCGTTTATAGAATGTATTATAATTATGGAACCAAAGGTTCTCCACTTCAGAAACGGACTCTTTCAAACCTAGGAAAAATACACTATCATCAGCCTGTAATCGACTTTCACCATGAGGAATAATCATTTCACCATAGCGTAAAATACCAACTAACAGAACACCTTCAGGAAAGCGAATCTCTTTTAATGGCTGTCCTAATAGAGGAAATTCATTATTCAATTTGAATTCCATAAGGCGCACAGCACCCTGTCCGAACTCCTCAACATCTATAGCTGATGGTGTTTCTAAAATTCGTAATAACTCTTGAGCTGTAACCATTTCAGGATTGATGAAGAGATCAACACCTAATTGAGCTCGTATCTCCTCATCCATATGTTCCGCCACACTATTATCGCGAACGCGTGCAATAGTCGTAGGAACACCTTTTATTTTTGCTACCGAACAGGATAGCATATTAACCTCATCTGAATCAGTAACAGCAATAAACATACCAACATCAGACATATCGATTTCATTCAATAATTGAACATCACTGCCATTCCCTAGAACTAGACTAACATCTAACGTATTTTCAAGATTATGAATGCGTTCTGGAGAACGGTCGATGACATATACATCATGATCATCTTGAATAAGTCGTTGTGCTAATGAATAACCAACCTTACCAGCACCTACAATGACTATTTTCATTGACTTTATTCCTCATCTTGGGACTCATTATTAGCAGGCGGTGTCCACTGCCGACCTATGTCGGTAAGTAATGTCCACCCCTCCTCTTGAACAATCTTTTTCTCTTTCATTAAATGCCCCAAAGCACGTTTGAAGGCAGATTTGCTAATGTTAAATTTATCTTTAATCAACATAGCAGAAGATTCATCACTATAAGGCATCTTACCCCCACGATTTAACAGGTACCCCATGATAATATCTCCATCTGAAACAAGAGCCTTTTCCTTTGTAGGACGCATAGAGACATTAACGCGACCATCATCACGTTTGAAAGTAATACGGCCTTCAATCATTTCCCCTACTTTTAACTTTCTCGTCATTTCGGAACGATGCAAAAAGGCAATCCAACGCTCAGGGGTAATAAAAAAAGCCCCCTCACTAGTTAAATTATAGATTGCCCCCTTTACAAGTTGTCCTACCATAGCTTCTGTTGCAGCTTTAGAAGCACGACGCATTTCATCATCTACATCCATGGATACCGCCAAACGACCGGATTTATCAGTATATAGACGAACCCATACTTTTTCACCTACCTGAGGTCTACCACGCATCTCCGCATGAGGCATAAAGATACCACGTTCTGTACCTACCTCAACAAAACAACCAAAATTTGTAGTATTGATAACCTCAACATAACCAATTTGGCCAACCTTCATGGCTGGTAGACGCATAGAGGCAGTTAAACGACCTTTTGGATCTCGATATAAAAAAACCTCGACTTCATCTCCGATAGCCACAGGAGCAATTTGTTGATCTTTATGAAGCAATATATCATCATTAGTATTGCCAGTTTGACCATCTAAAAAAGCACCTTGATCACTAGTACGCAACACTTTTAATGTGGCAATTGTATTTTCCAACAATTCTGTAGCCATATTATACTCCTTCAAATGGAACTCGACCAGCATCATTCCACAATTCTTCTAGACTGTAGAATTCACGCAATTCATCACCACCAAAGACATGACAAATTATATCGCCAAAATCCAATAAGATCCATTCACCTTCACGATAACCTTCTCTATGCTGTACTGTTATACCTAATTCGGCTGCTTTATCTTCCATTTCATCAGCAATACTTTGAGATTGCTTACTATTATTTGCACTAACAATTAAGAAATAGTCGCCTAACATAGAAATTCCTTCTAAATCAAGAATCTCAATATCTCTCCCCTTTTTATCAAATGCAGCTTGTGCAAGCTCTAATACGATTTGTTTAATATCTTCTTTCTTTTTCATTATTTAGCCTCTTATCTTATCGCTTACTACCGCTCTCCTCACCAGGTTCTGTTGGCTTTGTAATAGTGCCACCATTATGTTCTGATTCAGGTGCAACCTTCGACGTACTATTAGTTGGTGCAGATATAAATTGTGTCATTTCATTAGCTGGCAAATTACCCATTGTTATCCCTACTAAACGTTGAGCTTCCGTAGGGTTTACCTTCCAATAAGTCGTTTCACCTATAAGCTCTTTTTCTCCAGGAAGAATATAGAAATGAATTTCTTCCTTATTAATTTTGCTCGCATTGTATACCAACTTAATAGCATCTAAAGTAGAAATATTACTATCATAATGATCCCAAATACGCCAAATATGCCATGCATTTGTTAAGAAAAATGCATTATGTTCTTGTTCCACCCACAATTTTAGGAATCTTTCTTGTCGTTGCACACGAGTAAAGGTATCGTGTTTAGGATCTGAATATCGTAAATACGCTAAGGCATTATTACTATCTAAAGTTTGGTAACCACGTCGCAAATCAATATCTATATTGCCTTCTGCATCAATATGTTCCATCGGTTGTTCTACATAAATTTGCTGATTTCCTAACACATCATTAGTTTTCTTGAAGGCAGTTTGATTAACTACTACATAGTACGGGATTGAAATATGGAACATATCCTCAATAACAGCTTTAGTAAGTTCAATGCCTCCTTTTTCATAAATACTATTTAACATAGTCGCATCGGTTTGATCACGATTATCGATTTTACTATTACTTGGAATGCCGATAACGTCCATCGTTTTTTGATCAAGGTTTACAGATAATAGGAATAGACTATCACCTTGACTAGGATTATTGTCATCAGTGCCGATAACCAAAATATATAAAGGTTTATCTAAGCCTTTTTGCTCTACTGATACAGTATTTGCGTCCTGTTTATTTCCACTATCTGTCACGGCTTCAGTAGCTTCAGTAGTTCCTACAATTGCTCTATATGCATAAGATACACCACTATATATGCCATACCCTATCCCACCGAGCAAAGTGAAAACTACAACAATAGCCAAAATAACTCTAGGCCACTTCACAGATGGCTTTTGTTGACGTCTTTTTCTACGTCGGCGAGCTCTTGCACGTTCACGTTCGTCCATATAAAAACTCCATTATTTACAAGATTTTAATACATCATTACGACCAAGAATGGTCAAAGGATAAATTGAAAGATGTTGCTCAATAAGGTGGTTAATAGTATTGTCAAAACCAAGCAATACAGCCTTATTTAGATCTTTTTTAGCCACATTTCGAAGTTCATCAACACCTGGAAAATCACGATTGGGTTCAATATAATCTGCTAAGAATATAACTTTATCTAATTTAGACATTCCCACCTTACCAGTTGTATGAACACGAATAGCTTCTAAAATCTCTGAATCGGTTATAGAGAACTCAAGTTTAGCTCGAATCATACCTGCTAATCCATGTAAAAGATTACCATTGGCTAATAATTTTTCATCAGCTTTGTAATTATTCTCCTTCACCAAATCTTGCATCTCTTTCAAAGGCATTTCTTTAGCACAATCATGTAGCAATGCCGCTAATCGTGCTTTTTCTACATCAACATTATAAAGTTTAGCCAACTGAGTTGCGGATTCAACAACACCTAGAGTATGCTTAAAACGTTTTTTCCCCATCCATTGGCTTACCCTATGTTGTATTTCATCAAACGATAACATCATTTATTCCTTCCCATATATATGGTTTTCTTCTATATAATCCACTACACATTTAGGCAACATATAACGAACGGTCTTTCCAGACCGTAAGCGCTCTCGTAAATACGTAGCAGACAATTTCATTTCAGGCACTTCCATAACATGTATTTTTTCACGTGCTTTAGATCCTAACTCATCCAAAGTAGAATCAATAGCACTTGATCCATCTGGCCTAGTAGCTCCAATAAAATGAACCTCATCTATAAGTTCATCTATAAATTTCCAAGTCGGTAATGCACGAATAGTATCAGTCCCTGCAATAAAGTAAAATTCAACAGTAGGACCATATAGTTTTTTAAAATATTGAATCGTATCAACGGTATACGAAGGGCCTTCTCGGCGCATCTCTACATCAGAAATTTCAAAAGTTGGATTATCCGAAACTGCGGCCGCCGTCATAGCATAGCGATGATGACTATCAATCACATCATGTTGCTTATGTGGTGGAATACGAGCAGGTACAAAGATAACCTTTTCTAAATTAAAGCTTTCACAAGCCACCTCTGCAATCATTAGATGACCTAAATGAATGGGATTAAATGTTCCACCAATTATACCTATACGACGTTTATCTACCATAATGTGGTCACTCCCTTAATGACAATGACACAAATAATGATGAATATGAGCAATGCTTTTATATAGGATATCCATTCATATCGTCCCTTTGGTGTTTGAATGTATCTATAGTATGCCCTTAAAAAATAATATAATTTCTTCACGTCCGTACTTGGCCTTCTCCAAATACAAAATATTTATAAGATGTTAGAGCCTGTAACCCCATAGGACCTCGAGCATGGAGTTTTTGTGTACTAATGCCAATCTCAGCACCAAAGCCAAACTCAAAGCCATCTGTAAAACGTGTAGATGCATTATGATACACAGTAGAGCAATCCACTAAATTCATAAACACATTAGCACGCATAGGTTCATCTGTGATAATAGCCTCAGAGTGATGTGTAGTATACCGATTCACATGATCAATAGCTTCTTCAAGATTTTCAACGATACGCACATTTAAGTCCATATCATTGTATTCTGTGCTGAAAGACTCTTCTGTTAGAGGAATTGTATTTACCATATATTGAGCTACAGCCTCATCACCATGAATACGAACACCATATTCTAGTAGTGCTATATTAAGGCGTGGTAAAAACTCTCTAGCCACAGCTTGATGAACTAGTAAGGTTTCCATAGAGTTACATACAGATGGACGTTGGACTTTAGCATTGACTGCAATTTCTAAAGCCATCTCTAAATCAGCAAATTCATCAACAAAGGTATGACATACACCGCTACCAGTTTCAATAACAGGGATACTACTATCTTCTACAACACGACGAATAAGTCCAGCACCCCCACGTGGAATGATTACATCAATATATTCCCGTTGTTGTAAAAGTACTCCAACCAGATCTCGATCAAGCACCTCAACGAGTTGAATAGAGTCACCATTAATACCTAACGACTCTAAGGTATTCCGCATGATAGACACGATGATTTGATTCGTGTGAAATGCCTCCTTACCACCTCGTAAAATTGTAGCATTTGCTGTCTTTAAACAAAGAACACCTGCATCTATGGTTACATTAGGACGGGCTTCAAAGATAATACCAATTACACCAAAAGGTACGGATCGCTTTTCAATAATCAAACCATTAGGACGAGTGATTGTTTCTATAATGGAACCTACAGGACTTTCAAGAGCAGCCACTTGACGCACCCCTTCTGCCATTAAAGCAATGCGACTAGGTGTCAAAGTCAATCGATCTATCATAGTTCGAGGTAAATTATAGTCAACAGATTTTTCTAGGTCTAACTCATTAGCCGCCATAATTTCATCTGTTTGTGCTTCTACAGCATCAGCAATTGCTAACAATGCAGAATCTAAAGTTTCTTGGTCGAGTTGGGCTAATTCAAAAGATGCCGTTTTAGCTCTCTGGCCCATATCTTTACAAATTTTTTCATACTGGTTCATAGGATTTCCTCAGTGTAATAAAACTAGATTATTACGATGTACAGCCTCATCATAGGTCGTATTAATACCCAGAATCTCGGCTATATCATTTGTATTGTGACCTTTAATCGCCTTCATATCATCAATACTATAATTAATAAGTCCACGACCAATTTCCTTATGATCATGATAAATGGAAATTGTATCACCAGGTCCAAAAGTCCCCTCTACTTCAATAATACCAGCGGGCAGAATGCTAGCACCCTTATCTAAAACAGCGCGAGCACACCCGTCATCAATCGTAATGGAGCCTTTTAATCGTTTACCAAAAGCTAACCAATGATGTTTACCAGATAAACTTGCATCATGGGCTTCAAAGAGTGTCCCAATTTGTTCACCCTTACATACACGACGAACAGAATCCTCTACTTCACCTGAGGTAATAACCATTGGTACACCAGAATTTGTTGCCATATGAGCAGCTTTAATTTTTGTATACATACCACCCGTTCCCATATTAGAACCAGCACCACCTGCAATAGCATAGGTTTCATCGTTAATTTCAGAAACAGTTTCTATCAAAGTAGCATCTGGATTAGTGGCTGGGTTAGCTGTATATAAGCCTTCAATATCTGACAAAATGATAAGTAAATCTGCATCTACAATACCTGCAACAGTAGCAGATAATGTATCGTTATCACCGATTTTAAATTCTTCGATAGCAACCACGTCATTTTCATTAATAATAGGAATAACGTTAAGTTGCAATAAAGTATGTAATGTATTACGCAAGTTAAGATAACTATGTCGTCCAGTACTATCCTCTTTCGTTAAAAGAATTTGCCCTACGGTTCGACCATATTCTCGAAACATGCGCTCGTACATATGAATGAGAATACCTTGACCTACTGCAGCAGCTGCTTGTTTTAATACGAGATCTCTAGGCTTTTCTTTAAAGCCTAAAGGGGCAAGACCTGCACCAGTAGCACCAGAGGAAACAAGAATAATCTCTTTACCTTGGTTAGCCAAATCTGATAATTGGCGCACTAATCTTTCAATACGCTCCAAATTTAAATGTCCGTTAGTGTAACAAAGCGTACTGCTACCAACTTTGACTACAATTCGTTTTGCATTAACGATGGCGCTGCGCATAGACTAACCTCCTAAGGTTGAAATTCTTAACTACGATGTATACAAATTTTTATGATCTACTAGATATAAAATTATTTTGGCAAAATGATTTTAGGTTCTTTTTTAGCTTTATATAAAACACCATTAAAACCAATCACTTGAACTAGTTCAGCGCCAAGCATATCTGCTAAGTCTTGAAAAATTGTCTTATCTTCAGGACTATTATTATGTAATTTAACCTTAATAAGCTCACGTGCTGTAATCGCTGCACGAGCACTATCTATAACGCTATCCTCTAAACCATTTTTACCAATTTGGACAACCGGTGGTATTGTAGCCGCCAATGAACGTAAATACCGTTTTTGTTTTCCTGTCATTATTACTCCTACTCTTGGAAAGTAAAGCGCTGATCGCCGATTACAACTTCATCACCGTCTTTACAGCCTTTTTCCTTCAATTTTGCATCAAGCTCCATAAAGCGCCAAATGCGTTGAAATCTACGAAGAGATTGATCATCGTCAAGATTTGTCATAGCTACTAATCGTTCAATACGTTTACCAGTAATGTAGAAAGCAGCATCATCACCACGAGTAATGACAAATTCTACATCTTGTTTTGCTTCGTATACAACTGTGTCATCATTTGCTTCAGGCTCTGGTTCGTAGTTTTCTACATAGTAGTAAGCTCGTTCCATAAGCTCTGACAAACCTTCACCACTTAAGGCGTTAATGAGAAATACTTCATAGCCTTTATCTTCAAAATATTTTTTTGTTTCGGGAATCGTCGTGTCATCAAAGACCATATCGATCTTATTGAGAGCTACAATTTGTTTCTTATTAGCCAATTTTTCAGAGTATTTACGTAACTCTTCATTAATCGCATCAAAGTCGACCTTAGGGTCTCGGCCTTCCATACCAGATACATCTAGAACATGAATTAAAATATTCGTACGTTCAACATGACGTAGAAAATTGTGACCTAAACCTACACCTTCACTAGCCCCTTCAATAAGGCCCGGAATATCGGCCAAAACAAAGCTACGATCTCCAGAAATTGTAACTACCCCAAGTACTGGTGTTAGTGTAGTAAAGTGATATGCTGCCACCTCTGGTTGAGCTTTAGATACTTTTCGCAAAATACTAGATTTACCAACAGATGGATAACCTAATAAACCTACATCAGCTAATACTTTAAGCTCTAATTGTAACCAGAATTCTTCACCAGGTTCACCCTTTTCTGCAAAGGTTGGTGCACGGTTAGCACTAGTTTGGAATCGAGCATTGCCACGGCCGCCACGACCACCTTTGGCAATAACAAAGGTATCGCCATCGTTGACAAGATCGCAAAAGATTTTTCCTGTTTCCTCATCTTTAATTACTGTACCCAATGGAACTGGAATGATAAGAGGATCGGAACCTCGACCGTGCTTATTAGAGCTTTCACCATTACCGCCAGCTGGTGCCTTAAACTGACGTTTATATCTAAAGTCTACAAGCGTATTAATATTCTTGTCAGCTTTAAAAACAACATCCGCACCTTTACCACCATCACCACCACTAGGGCCGCCATTTGGAACGTATTTTTCTCGACGGAAGCTGGACATACCATCCCCACCGTCACCAGCTTTAACAAAGACGCGCGCTCTATCTATAAACATAATTTAACTCCTATGCATTATTGCTGTAATAGCTCTAATGCTTTTTTAATTTGAATATCATCTAATGTACTAGATGGATGTACACCTTTTGGTAAATCGATTTCTACATCAGGTTTAATACCTGTTCCATCAATAACACGATCACTTGGCGTGTGGTACTTAGCAATAGTTACTTTAATTCCTTCATCATCTAAACTAGGGAAAATAGTTTGAACGGTACCTTTACCATATGTATTAGTACCTACGATAGTGCCTAATTTACGATCTTGAACAGCCCCTGCTATGATTTCTGATGCACTAGCAGAGCCCTTATTAACTAAAACAACCAATGGCATAGCTACATCAGGTCCATCTGACTTATAAGTATCCTTTTTACCTGATCGATTTTGTACTGTTACGAGTGTACCTGGAGGCATAATATAGTTAGATATCTTTTCAGTAGTAGATAATAAACCGCCTGGATTATCTCGTAGGTCCAAGACAAGAGCCTTCATACCTTGAGATTGAAGCTCTTTATATTGAGTGGCAAAATCTTCTGCGGTATTTTCTGCAAACTGACTAATACGAATATATCCAACTGTGCTAGTAAGCATTTTACTTTTAACAGTAGGCAAAACTATGGATTCACGAGTGATATCAAAATGCAACTTTTCACCATTACGTTCAATATCTAGAGATACAGTAGTACCAGCTTCGCCACGAATACGAGAAGATGCTTCCTCTACCGGAATTTCAGTAGTGGATTGTCCATCGATAGCAATAATGTGGTCTCCAGGTTTAATTCCAGCTTTAAAAGCTGGTTGGTCTTCCATTACGCTAACTGCATATAGACCTTTATCATCAGTACCAAGGACCATACCAACACCAGCATATGTTGCAGATGTTTGCATTTTCATAGATTTATATTCTTCTGCATTTAAATAAACACTATGCGGTTCTCCCAAAGAGTCAATTAACCCCTTTAGCATACCATCATAAAGGGTAGTTTTAGCCATAGGTGTCATAAAAACTTGACTCGCAGTATAATAGGCTATAAATAATCTTGGTAGCCCCCAGAATGAACCGGAAAGATACCAAAATGTAAGCCACATAATAACAATGCCAGAGCCTATATATTTCAATAGACTCCATAACACTGTACGTGTATCAAATTTCATATTATAAATATCCCATAGGATCCACAGGATCCCCACTTATACGAACTTCAAAATGTACATGTGGCCCTGTACTATTACCTGTGCTACCAGCATAGGCAATAACTTGACCCTTACCTACATCTTGCCCTTCAGAGACAGCAAGTTCAGAATTATGTCCATAAAGAGTAGACATGCCATTACCATGATCGATAACTACGGCATAACCATAGCCACCCATCCAACCCGACCAAGCAACAGTACCACCATCTGCAGCATGAACAGGTGTACCTTCATCAACACCAATATCAATGCCAGAATGATAAATTGTAGTGCCCCAAATCGGATGTGTACGATAGCCATATGGAGAGGTAATTTCACCACTTACAGGCCACCCAAGTTGACCAGACCCTTGTACCCAAGAGTAAGTTGGTGAAGATTGTTGAGCCGCTGCTGCAGCACGAGCAGCGGCACGCTCTGCTTGACGTGCTTTCAATAACGCTGTAATCTGTGCAGAAGATGCATTTAATTCTTCTACTGCTTGCATTGCTGTAGCACGATCATTTTGAGCCTTTTGAAGAACTACCTCACGTTCTTTCTTCTTTTGCTCTATTTCAGCTCGTTTTGCCGCAGCTGCTTTTTCAAGCTCAACTAGTTTTGCGCGAGACTGTTCTAGTGCTTGCTTTCGAGCCGCTATTTCAGCGCGCTCTTTTTTGATTTCCTCAATTAATTTAATATCAGAATCAATAATTCGTTTTAAAATTTCTAAACGATTAGCAAAGTCTGTAAAATCTTTAGATCCAATAACTACATCTAAGTAACTTAAACGACCATTAATATAAATATCACGTACACGCTTATAAAATACGGCTTCTCGCCCTTCTAGTCGCTTTTGTGCTTCAGCAAGTAATTTTTCATTCACTGTAATATCATTTTCAACAGCTATACGTTGTTGTTGAATAGAATCCAATTGTTGCTGAGCCTGACGTAATTGTTCTTCGATTTGACGTAACTGTTCGGATACACTGACTATTACAGTTTCAGCATCTGCCTTTTTAGCATTTTGTTGATTAACTTGTTGTTGAATTGAATCAAGTTGATTTGTTAAATCTTCGTCCTCTGCAACGATGTATAATGGTGTTCCCAATACCACTATACCAGTCAAAATTGCCGCTACGAAGCGAGATTTAAATATACTATTATTCATAAACATTACACCTTCATGTATTGTTTCAAAGAAATAGTACTACCAATAGCACCTACTACTATGCCGCCACCTAAGATATAAAGGGCTACATCATAGAAGAATGGGAACATTGGTACTAAAGGGAAGAATGCTAATGATTCAGAAACTTCCATTGTGATGAAGTGATAAAATTCACCAACGCAAAGAACGGCAATGATAGCACCAATTAAGCCTAACAACATGCCTTCAATCAAAAATGGCCAACGAATAAATCCATTAGTAGCACCTACATATTTCATGATTGCAATTTCTTTACGACGTGCGAATACAGTCAACCGAATTGTATTTGAAATGATGAATAGTGTTGCAGCTGCTAGGAAAGCAATCAATACAATCCCACCAATACGAATTACTTGCGTAATGCGGAAAAGCTCTTCTACAATATCTTGACCATAGTGTGTACTTTCTACGCCTTGGAATGTCGTAGCTAATTTTGCAGTTGCTTTTACATCGCTAGGATTATCAAAGGTTAACACATATGAGTTAGGCAACGGATTTACATCACCTAAAGCATTCACCAATTGTTGCTGATCACCAAGGCGTTCTTTGAACTCCTTCATAGCTTGCTCTTTATTAACAAATTCTAAATGCTTTAAGTTAGGTATAGCCTTAATTTGCTTTCCTACTGCCATAATTTGATCAGTTGTTAAGCCATCCTTTAAGTAAATACTTAACTGTACTTGATTTTCTAGACTGGATGCCATGTTATTCAAATTAATGACACCACAAAGGAATACACCGAGCATAAATAAGGATAAAGCCACTGTAGAAATGGACGCTAATGTCATAAGTCCATTACGTTTCATAGACTTCAGTGCTTCTTTAAAATAGTATTTTATCGTTCTAGGCTTCATTAATTTCTGCACCTCTCATATTATCACTTTGAACACGGCCGTCTTTTAAACGAATAACGCGTTTATTCAAGTATGAAACAAGATCCATATTATGGGTAACCATAATAACGGTAGTGCCGAAATTGTTAATATGCTTAAACAATTCAACAATATCCTTACTAGTATCAGGATCAAGGTTACCAGTAGGTTCATCAGCAATTAATACTGTTGGGCGATTAACAATTGCACGCGCAATAGCAACACGTTGTTGTTCCCCGCCAGAAAGATCCTCTGGTAAATCATTAGCCTTCTCAGATAAACCAACAAGGTCTAATACATGACTCACCTTTTCTTTAATAATTTTTGGTTTTTCTTCAATAACTTCAAGAGCAAAAGCAATATTCTCTGCTACCGTTTTATTAGGCAATAATCGGAAGTCTTGGAATACAACGCCAAGCTTTCTCCGCAATTTAGGAATTTTACTGCGCTTCATACGCGTAACATCAAAGTCATCAACAATGACAGTACCAGCATCTGGCACTACCTCATGTGTTAATAACTTAAATAATGTTGATTTCCCTGCACCACTGTGACCACAAACGAGAACAAATTCACCATCGTTAATGGTTAAACACACATCGTCTAATGCAACAGAACCATTATCATAGACTTTACTAACATTCTTAAATTCAATCATGGGATCCCCTTTGATTATTTACGAGCGATTACACGTTTTACGGCTTCTACAATATCATTGGCAGTTAAGCCATACTTTGCCATTAGTTCTTTTGGTGTTCCACTCTCCCCAAATGTATCTTGGACACCAACGAATTCCATAGGTACAGGCTTATTAGATACTACTACTTCAGATACAGCAGAACCGAGGCCACCAATAATATTATGTTCTTCAGCTGTAACGATAGCACCAGTTTCCGCAGCGGCTTTTATAATTGCTTCAGCATCAATAGGTTTAATAGATGCCATATTAATAACACGTGCAGATATATTAGATTCAGATAAAGTTTTAGATGCCTCTACAGCAGGTCCAACTAATGCACCACAAGCAATAATTGTAACATCAGAACCATCTACCAAAATAGTAGATTTACCTGGCACAAATGAGTAGCCTTCTGTTGTTACATCATCTACACCAGCACGCCCCAAACGAACGTATACTGGGCCGTTATAAGATGCAGCCCATTCGATAACAGCCTCTGTTTCACGCTCATCAGCAGGCACCACTACAGTCATATTTGGCAATGTACGCATACAGGAAATATCCTCTAAACTTTGGTGCGTTGCACCATCCTCACCAACAGTAATGCCCGCATGTGTAGCACATACTTTCACGTTTAATTTAGGATAGCATACAGCATTGCGAATTTGTTCAAATGCACGTCCTGTAGCAAACATGGAGAAAGATGATACAAATGGAATCTTACCTGCCGCTGCAAGTCCAGCACCAACAGAAATCAAGTTTTGCTCTGCAATACCTACGTTAAAGAAACGTTCCGGGCACACAGCTTTAAATGTATCTGTTTTAGTAGATTTGGATAAATCCGCATCTAGTACGATAATATTAGTATTCTCTTTACCAATGCGAGCTAGCGCATTACCATATGCTTCACGTGTTGCTTTACCCATTATTGCACCCCCATAATTTCATTAACAAAGGCTACACCTTGCTCTTCACTTGGTGCTTTACCATGCCAGCCTGCTTGACCTTCCATCTCTTCAACGCCTTTACCCTTTACAGTATGCATGATAATACATGTTGGGCCTTCTGTGAAAGCTTTCGCAGTTTCAATAGCATTATGAAGCTCATCAAGGTCATGACCATTAACTTCAATAACATTCCAATTGAAAGCTTTGAACTTTTCTGGAATTGGTAATGGAGAAAGAACTTTAGTAATATCACCATCAATTTGAAGACCGTTAAAATCGACAAAAGCTGTCAAATTATTCAGTTTATAAAAGCCAGCAAACATTGCAGCTTCCCACACTTGACCTTCTTCAAGCTCACCATCACCAAGAATAGAGTATACACGGTAATCTGCATTATCAATTTTGCCTGCCAATGCCATACCACAAGCCGCAGAAATGCCTTGTCCTAAAGAACCTGTAGACATATCTACACCTGGTGTGTGTTTCATATCAGGATGGCCTTGTAACATATGATTAATTTTACGTAAGTTCAAGAGTTCTTCTTTAGGGAAATAACCTTTTTCAGCCAATGTAGCGTATAGTGCAGGCGCTGCATGACCTTTAGAAAGGACAAAACGATCTCTATTAGGAGCTTTTGGATTTGCTGGATCTACATTCATCTCAACATAGTACAACAAGGCCATCACATCGGCGATAGATAATGAACCACCTGGGTGACCGGATTTCGCTGCCGTTACAGACTGTACAATACCAACGCGAATAGCTTTTGCCTTCTCTTGAACTAATTGTTTAACATCTTGTGTTAATGTAGCCATAGAGACCTCACTTTCTGGATAAAATCCAATATATTAATAATCTTTAAGTAATGAAATAGCAATTTCTGCATTGCGTTGGGAATCTACACGCAATGATTCAATGCGGTCATAAGATGCTTGATACTCCTCACGAGAATTCAACAATTTATGACACCATTGATATAAGGCTTCTTCACGCAAATGAGTCATTGTGCCAATAGGCTCTTGACCAATCATATGTAAAAAGCTTGTAATTTTAGGATCATAGGAAATACCAATAACTGGTTTTCCCATTAAAGAACTAAAAACTAAAGCGTGAAGACGTATACCAATCATGAGGTCCACATTTCCAGATAATGACACTTGTTGCTCTGTAGAGAACGGACCTTCTAGCACAATAGCGCCATTCGGCATATAGCTGGCAATGATCTTAGCCTCTTTTGTATCCTCAGGATGTGACATAGGAATAAAGATAATTTCCACATTATCTTGTTCTTGTAATCTGCTCAATACATTAGCTAAGGATTCTCTATACTCAGTATCCTCTTTCCAACTACGAACCGCTACACCAATTCGTTTACGTTGTTCATCTGCTTCAGATATTTTAGAAATATATCCTTTCAGAATATGAGAGCCAATTGAAAGATCTGCTGGTTGCATGGCCAATACCGCATCTGCAGTAACTTCTACATCTTCAATTCCCAAAGAAACTAGTTCATCCTTTGAAATAGAATCTCTAACTGTAATAGTATCTACAAAACGCAATACAAATCCAACGGCACGACGTGTTGATGAACGATTTAAAGGACCAATACCTTGGGAGTATAGCATTACTTTTTTCCCAAGCAACTTTGCTAACGCCATAATACTTAAGTAATAGTAAGTATTGCGAATACTAGTAGCATCTTGTAATAAACTACCACCACCACTAATAACAAGATCCGAATGAGCAATTGCTTTTAAGATACCCAATGCAGAGAATGTACCTACAGCATTAATATTATGCTTTTTACTAGTCTCTTTAGGATTACCAGAAATTACAGTAATATGTGCATCAGCCTCTTCTTTACGAATAGCATCGATAATAGCACAAAGCATGGCCTCATCACCAGCATTACCAAAGCCATAATAACCAGAGATAACAATATTACTCATGGTCAACCTCCCTAGCTTGGAACCATTGTGTTACGTACATCATAAACCGTACTGCGATGATAAGAAGCACTCCAAAAAGGGCGCCAATTAACAAACCATCATAACCACGCATGATGGACATGAACACTGGCGTTCTAAGATGACAGAAGGTTTCAACCATCGAAGCAATGCCAATAACACCAGCTAGAGTTAACAAGAAATGAATTACTGTAGGCCACTTACGCATGAACGCAAAGGTAGCTAGCATTAAAGCAGGATGACCAATAATGAACTCTTTTTCACGCGGTCTCGCATACATTGTATTTTCAAGAAAACGACGTAGCATAAGTTCAAAGCCTGGTACAGGAACACCTGCAGTGTGTCCACTACGGCCAACAAATACCCATACTGCACCACCAAGTGCTGCTATTATAAAGAATACATATAATTTAACATCCATAGTTAAGAATTCCACTACAAATGTTTTCGCTTCTTCTTTGGAATTAATCATGCGGCCGTTCCACAATGGGAATCGTTGAAGGTACGCAATAATAACTAAAATAATTGGCAGAACAAAGGTCAACTTAACACCTCTAAAGAGAGCAAACTCCATAAAGAATTTCGTATTGCCCAATAAAGATGCGATATACATTCCGCCAATAGCAGCAAATAATGCAGCAATTACAAGATATAATAAGGCAAGAATCGTAGACTTAATGGCACCTAATGGACGTGCACCATCATAACGGCGCCACTCTTCCATCAAGCGTATCATAGCACCTACAGGAGCCATAATAGCACTAGATAGAGCCCATATTTGAGTAATTAAGGTACCACTTGTAAGAATAAATACAACAATGGATGCCAAAGAAATTCCAAAAAAGGCCACAAGTTGCGTATGCTTAGACATTGGTAACATCATTTGTAGAACATATACAAAAAGTGCTATAGCCCCGATCATTGTAATAACTACTAATAATGGATTTGGTGTATAAGCAGGATAAATATCCGCTGGACCAAATTCATAACCTTTTACAGCCAATTTCTCTGTAGCTATGTTAATATAGTTGATTGTAGTCTGTAATACAGTTTCATTATTTATACCTGTTTCATACATCGGAAACAAGTTAAAACGAATATTTCGCTCTATATCACTAATGTAAAAGCGTTGTGCCGCTTCTTCAGGGGTAATTTTCTTTAACTCCTCTTTAGCGATAGTATACACACGACCTACACTATAATTATTTTTGGCCGCCATTTCCAAGAAACCTTGTTGTGGCTCATACTGCAACTGATTTACAGCTTCGATACCAACTAGTGGAATATGGTTTTTATTTAGTAATGCTAATGTTTCATCCGTTAAATTAGGTGCACCTAGAGCTTCTTTACCAGCAAAAATCATCCCTGTTACATGAGGAATGCCTTCAAGTCGTTTAAATACATATTGAATATCTTCAGATGTTACGTTTCTATAGTTTGTTGGACGAACGATAACATTGAAACCACGATCTACAACCTCTTGTGCTTGCAACTTTGAAATACCAAGATTCATCTTTGCATAGCTATCTGCTGTTGCACCATACAATTCAAGAACAGGACCAATACTTGTATTAAGCTCTTTCACCTTGTCCTTGCCAATACGGTGGTATAAATCCTCTCGAATTTCTTTATAATAACCTTCTTTACCTGAAATTAATGCCACATAAGTCGCCCCAGGTTTAATCGCAGCGCCATTAACACGAACAGAGTCCATCTCTTCAGAGCTTAATACTTTAACTTGGCCCGCATCTTTTGCTTTTTCTAACGTGCGATCATAAATAGCAAAAGCAGTCACACCAGCATTACGTAATGCATCAAAAGCTTCTTGTTGACTACGCTTTTCAAAGGCGCTGGCTCGTAAAACTGCATCATAGTCTACAATATTTTCAATATGATTTTGAGATTTCTCAATCTGATGGCGTTCAAATACTAAGTATAAGGAAGATAAAAGACCTATAATAATACAAAGTATAAGAATCCATGAGTACTTACTTTTTTGTGCGTTCCGATGATTCACGACAAATCCTTTCTAGTTGAGTACAGGTTTAACTTTAATGAGAATTTCACCATTATCAACAGTTAAACTTTCCGCTTTTACAGGAATTGGAAAATTGTTAAAGTCATAAATTTGAGTACTTTCTAACACATTAGATGTCATACCAGGAATTGTAGCACCATTTATGGTGAACTTTTTAGGTGAAAACAATAATGTATTGCCCTTTAACTCTAAATTCCCATCTAATTTAACATCCCCTTTAAACACCATGCCTACATTCATTTTACCGGTTAGGCTGATATTATCTTTACTAATGTCAACTTGTACGTCTTGAATATCACTACCTGCTTCATTACTTAAGAAAGTCCCTAAATCAGCTTTATTAATAGTCCCATCAATACTAGCATTCCCAACACTAACGATATCAATTTGTTGACTAGCTAATAAAGAAATTGGATTAACAAAAATTTGTTTAGCATCAAATCGGAAGCTAGCAAAATTCAATTTACCCAGTTTAATATTCTCCAAAGTGCCATAAACACGATCCACCTCACCATATAAAATTTTGAAAGCAGGTTGAGCCTCAACATTTACTGTTTGAGCCGTTGGTTTCAATGTTTCATTTAATTGACTTTCAATACGAGAGCCAATAAAAGATGGTAATAAAAATTGGGATGCCACTACAAGAGCAATAATTAGTACTAATAGGAATAGTAAAAACTTTTTCATAGTATCTCCTAAATTGTTAAGTTAGCCTCTTTTTTTAAGAAACCTTCGATAAATGGGTCTAAGTTGCCATCCATAACAGCTTGAACATTACCAGTTTCTACACTAGTACGATGATCCTTAACAAGATTATATGGATGGAATACATAGGAACGAATTTGACTCCCCCACTCAATTGCTTGGTAGGTACCTCCAATCTGTTCTTTAAGTTCAGCTTGCTTTTCGAGCTCTAACTCAAATAGTTTCGCCCGTAACAAACGTAAAGCTTGTTCTCTATTCTGCATTTGAGAACGTTGTGTTTGGCATTGTACTACAATACCTGTTGGCTTATGGGTCATACGAACAGCAGAATCGGTTTTATTAATATGCTGACCACCAGCGCCACTAGCACGATATGTATCAACTTGAACGTCTTTCATATCGATATTAATTTCTACAGTATCATCGATTTCAGGCATTACATCGACAGCAGCAAATGATGTATGACGTCGAGCCGCGGCATCAAATGGTGAAATACGAACGAGACGATGCACACCTTTCTCAGACTTCAAGTAACCAAAGGCATTTTCACCTTTAACAAGGAATGTAGCAGATTTTATCCCTGCTTCATCACCAGGTTGTTCATCCATTAACTCGATGGAGAAGCCAGATTTTTCAGCCCAGCGCAAGTACATGCGAATTAACATAGAACACCAATCTTGTGCCTCCGTCCCACCAGCACCAGCATGAAATGTTAAAATAGCATTATTTGCATCATATTCACCACTTAACAATAAAAGTACTTCTTGCTTTTCCAAGGTTTCTTCTATTTGCTTAACATATTCCTTGATTTCACTCTCCATGGAGAGGTCATCTTCATCTATAGCCATTTCAAGCATCATATTAGCATCTTCAATATCACTAACAAGTTGCTTATAGCTTTCTACAGCATTTTTTAGTTGTGTGGCCTCTTGAGAAATCTCACGAGCTTTATCTGGATTATCCCAAAATGTAGGATCACTCATCTGTACATCAAGTGTAAATATTCGGTCTTCCTTCTGAGCGATGTTAAAGTGAATCCCTCATCCCATAAATACGTTCTTCTAGATTAGAAATAATCGGTTTTAAATCTTCTAACAATTTATGTTCACCACCTTTAGTTAATTAGCCTATTACATCAATAAACTATTACCTTAACAAAATAGAAAAATGGCCGTTGCCCAGTGGAAATCCCTTTGAGCAACGTGCCATTCACAAATCTTAATCTATGTTTTGTGGCTCCAACACATCTTCATGATGGGATTGTGCACCTTCTAAGTGATCAACTGGTTCTTCGATTTCTTGAATCAATTGTGCACGAATTTTATATAATGCCATGATTGTCTCATCTTGAATAGCTGCAATCATGTTTTGGAACATATCGAAAGCTTCAAACTTATATTCTACCAACGGATTCTTTTGACCATATGCACGGAGGCCAATACCTTCTCGTAGCATATCCATATTATCCAAATGTTCCATCCATTTATTATCAACAACGCGCAACATAATCGCCTTTTCAAGTTGACTAAACATAGCCTCTCCAAGCATATCAACGCGATCTTGATACTCTTCATGAGCAATTTCTAATAAGCGTTCTAATAAGTCTTGACGACTATATTCTTCCATATCTTGAGAAGACATAATCTCCTCTGTTAAGAAATATTGACTTAAATGTTTATAGAGACCTTCATAATCCCATTCTTCTGGATAGAGCTTTTCATCAGCATAAGCATCTACAGATTCGGTAACAAGCTTGTCAATCATTTCATTAATTGTTTCACGCAAGGATTCGTTACGTAAAATACGACGTCGTTGTTCGTATAATACTTCACGTTGTTGATTCATAACATCATCATACTCGAGTACATATTTACGAATGTTATAGTTATGATCCTCTACTTTCTTTTGAGCACGTTCAATAGATTTAGTAATCAAAGAATGCTCGATAGGTTCATCCTCTTCCATACCAAGTTTATCCATGATACCTGTAATATTGTCAGCACCAAAGATACGCATTAAGTCATCTTCTAATGATAAGAAGAATTGAGAAGAACCAGGATCCCCTTGACGACCAGCACGGCCACGTAATTGATTATCGATACGTCGGCTTTCATGGCGTTCTGTCCCCAAAATTGCTAAACCACCTAGTTCTGGCACACCTTCTCCAAGAGTAATATCTGTACCGCGACCAGCCATATTAGTAGCGATTGTTACCATTCCCATTTGTCCAGCAGCTGCAACGATTTCTGCTTCTTGTTCATGATGTTTAGCATTCAATACTTTATGAGGTACACCTGCACGCAACAACATGTCTGAAAGTTCTTCAGACTGTGTAATAGATGTAGTACCAATCAGAATAGGTTGCCCTATTTGGTGGCGTTCTACTGCATTTCGTACTACAGCACGATATTTAGCAGCTTTAGTTTTAAAAATTTGATCAGGCAAATCCATCCGGATTAAAGGCTTATTTGGTGGAATTGGTATAACCTCTAATCCATAAATATCAATAAATTCTTTTTCCTCTGTTTTAGCAGTACCTGTCATGCCTGATAATTTATCATACATACGGAAATAGTTCTGGAATGTAACAGATGCTAAGGTTTGGCTTTCGCGTTCAACTTTCAAACCTTCTTTAGCCTCAATAGCCTGATGCAAACCATCAGAGTAACGGCGTCCAAACATCAAACGGCCCGTAAATTCATCGACGATAACAACTTCACCATCTTTAACCACATAGTCTGTATCACGATGCATCATAGCATAGGCACGCAAAGAAGCACCAAGCAAATGATTCAACTCGATATTTTCTGCATCATATAGGTTTTCAACACCAAGCATTTTTTCAACCTTTGCGATACCAGAATCTGTAGGGGCAATAGTTTTTTGTTTTTCATCGATAACATAGTCTTCATCTTTTATAAGGTGAGGAACAATTTTAGCCAATTTATAATAATTATCAGTGGAACGTTGACCAGGGCCTGAGATAATTAATGGTGTTCTTGCTTCATCAATAAGAATGGAGTCTACTTCATCCACAATGGCATAATTCAATGGTCGTTGTACCATTTGAACAACATCGGTTACCATGTTATCGCGTAAATAGTCAAAACCAAACTCATTATTTGTACCATATGTAATATCACACGCATAGGCTTCTTTACGTTGATTAAAGTCAAGATTAGCCACAATAAGACCCGTGGAAAGTCCTAAGAAATTATATAAACGTCCCATTTGCTCGCTATCACGAGTCGCCAAATAATCATTTACTGTTACAACGTGTACACCCTTACCGGTCAATGCATTCAAATATACGGGCAATGTAGCTACTAATGTTTTACCTTCACCAGTACGCATCTCCGCGATATTACCATTATGAAGGCAAATGCCCCCCATTAACTGTACATCGAAATGACGCATGCCTAAAACGCGTTTAGATGCTTCACGAACTACAGCGAATGCTTCTGGCAATAGGTCGTCTAACGTTTCCCCTTTTTGCAAACGACGTTTAAACTCATCAGTTTTTGCCACTAAGTTAGCATCACTTAATTTAATATAATTAGGTTCAATTTCATTAATATGATCTGCAATAGCACGCATTTTTTTAATTTCTTTTGCGTTATTATTGCCTAATAGCCTTTGTAAAAAGCTTAACAAACAAATCACTCCTCTACGGGACATCTTACATTATTTTATCTAACTTATTATAACGAAAAAGCCTTGAATAGTCAAAGAATTCAAGGCATTTCAAGATTATTTATAATATTATTTTGGCAAAAAAGGTGGATGACTATTTTAAGTCATCCACCTTAATATAATAATCGGCTGATTTAAAGTAGAAAGGAGTTAGGATTAAGTTCAGCCGACATTATATATTATTGAAGTTCTGGCTCGATCAAACCATAGAAACCATCATGTCTACGATATACAACGTTCATCGATTCAGTTTCAGCATTGAAGAACATAAAGAAATCATGACCAATAAGATTCATTTGTAAAATCGCTTCTTCAACATCCATAGGACGCACAACAAAATGTTTGCGTTTTACAACTTCAATAGTTTCTTCTTCCACAGGAGTTGCCAAAGCTTCAGGATGGAAAGCTTCTTGTTTTTTGAAACGTTTAGCCAAACGAGTTTTATACTTATGGATTTGGCGAACAATTTTATCCACTACTAAATCAATAGCTGCGTACATATCATCGTTGGTTTCCACACCACGAAGAACGATTTTATCAACAAAGCATGTAAGTTCAATTGTAGATTTATCTTTTACAACGGATAAAACCGCTTGTGCATTTAACTCATCATCGAAGTAACGAGTCAATTTACTCAATCTTTTTTCGATATATGCTCTTAAGGCATCTGTCACTTCAATGTTTTTTCCTCTAATTGCTACTTTCATAAGTCAACACCCTTTCTAAAAATCATCCACGAGATGCGAGTGTGTGGTATTATATAACCTTATCTCTCGTGTTATATTTAGTATTTCTACATCCAACTGTAAAACTCCTTCTTTTTTATGTAAAAATTTTATATTTTTTGTAGAATTATGTATAAAATGTATATAGAAAATCCAAAAACCCCGATAGTATATACTATCGGGGTCCAATTATATATTGTTTTATAATTTTTTTGGTATGTAGTTACGCTTTAACAACGTTAGCGGCTTGAGGTCCACGGTTTCCATCAACAATCTCAAATTCTACATTTTGACCTTCAGTCAAAGATTTGAAACCTTCGTCTTGGATTGCAGAGTAGTGTACAAATACATCGCTACCGTCTTCACGTTCAATAAAACCATAACCTTTTTCTGCGCTGAACCATTTTACTTTACCTAACATGGTAACATCCTCCTAAAAATATATATATTGTCTTGCTGTCTTGCTCTATATGTGTATCATAACACAGCATGTATAAAATATCAAACAACAATATTTACATTTTTAATGAATATACAAACACCAGAAACAAGAATATCATTTGCTGTAAATCTTAACAATCCCTATATCTATACATGTTATAAATAATTATATACGCCCTATAAATTAATTGTATATTTTTATAATCATAAAAATATGTGAATTAAAAATTATTATTTTTAAAAATGACTGTATAAATTATTGTTATATCACAAATATTTATAGCAATAATCGTGTTTTTCAGATTAATCTACCCTGTAAAGCTTTATACAAACTCTTTATAATTAATAAATTCAGTCTAAAAGTTATCAAATATATTAATAGATATTAAGCTATACATATATAATAAAAATTAATATAAATTGATAGGTTAAATTTAATGTAAAAAAACAGGAAGCAATTTCTAATTCTAGAATTTGCTTCCTATAATTGTACGCCGAATAGGCATGACTAAACCCCCAGTTAAACTGGGGGTCAGTAAAATTTCTTAGAGAAAAGGAAAGAACCTCCTAGTGCTAAAATGGAGTTGGTCTGGCAACCACAACATTTCAACATAGGAGGTTCAATGTCAATGAATGACGTAAAAAGCTTATCACATAGTAAATGGAGATGTAAATATCATATTGTTTTTGCTCCAAAGTATAGAAGGCAAATAATTTATGGTCGGATAAAAGCTGATGTAGGTAAAATTCTAAGAGATTTATGTAAGAGAAAAAATGTAGAAATTATCGAGGCAGAATGCTGTCCGGATCATATACATATGCTAGTAACAATTCCACCACATTTAAGCGTATCAAGTTTTATGGGATATTTAAAAAGCAAAAGTAGCCTCATGATATTCGATAAACACGCAAATTTAAAATATAAGTATGGAAATAGACATTTTTGGTGTAGAGGATATTATGTGGATACGGTGGGAAGATATGAAGGAGCGATAAAAGAGTATATTCGCAATCAGTTACAAGAAGATATAGCACAAGATACATTAAACTTTAAAGAATATACCGACCCGTTTACGGGTGAGCCGGTAAAATAGGCAAAATAAAAGCCCCCGAGTAGGGGGCAGCCAGTGGTAATAGAGTGGTTGTCAGATCATTCAATGCCCTCTTTAGAGGGCCACCACTAGAGAAAGACCCTTATAGGGTCAGGGCAAACCACCCGTTCTACGGGTGGTTATGATTATATTATTTAATCTAACAAAATTTTATCTAAGAATGATTTTGTTCTTTCATTGGTAGGTGCATCAAATACGCGTTCAGGTGTATTATCTTCTAAAATCAAGCCACCATCAACAAATAACACTCTATCCGCTACCTTTTTCGCAAAGCCCATTTCATGAGTAACGATGACCATCGTCATACCTTCCTCAGCTAAAGACTTCATAACATCTAGCACTTCACTAACCATTTCAGGATCAAGAGCTGAAGTAGGTTCATCAAAAAGCATTACTTTTGGTTTCATAGCTAAAGCGCGAGCAATAGCAACACGCTGCTTTTGACCGCCTGACAAAGAATCAGGGTATGCATTGGCTTTATCCGCCAAGCCTACTCGATCAAGTAAAGCTTGACCTATCTTCTTAGCCTCTTCCATAGATGTTTTACGAACCTTAGTTTGAGCTAAGGTAAGGTTTTCCATAACCGTCATATGCGGGAACAAATTAAAGTTTTGGAATACCATTCCTACTTCAGCACGAACGTCATTTAACTTTTTCTTATCAGAAAGATCCATGCCATCTACGATAACCTTACCAGATGTAGGTTCCTCTAAATAGTTCATAGTGCGCAGTACCGTACTTTTACCAGAACCAGAAGGGCCGATGATTACAACTACTTGACCTTGTTCAATATGTAAATTAATACCTTTTAGTACTTCATTTTTACCAAAAGATTTATGTACATTTTCTAATTTAATCATTTAATGCTATATTTCCTTTCAAGATATCCAACTAATTGTGAGATAGTCACTGTCATAATAAGGTAAATCACAGCAACCGTACCCCAGATTTCAAAGGATGCATAGGTTTTAGCAATGATTAATTGACCACGACGTGTCAACTCCTCGAAACCGATAACAGAAACTAAAGAGGAATCTTTCAACATGGCAATAAATTCGTTCCCTAAAGGAGGAATAATTGCTTTAAAAGCTTGAGGCATAATGATGTAACGCATGGTTTGTCCCCAAGTTAAACCAAGAGAACGACCGGCCTCCATTTGACCTTTATCAATAGATTGAATACCCGCACGAAAAATTTCAGATACATAAGCACCAGAGTTAATACTACATGCGGTAACAGCCGCAATATATGGATCAATCCGTTGACCTGTAATCATAGGCAAGGCAAAATAGATTAGGAAAATTTGCACCAGTAATGGTGTACCACGAATGATATCTACATAACATTTTGCAAGCAATCT
Organism: Veillonella parvula; assembly: GCF_036456085.1. Classification (NCBI taxonomy): domain Bacteria; kingdom Bacillati; phylum Bacillota; class Negativicutes; order Veillonellales; family Veillonellaceae; genus Veillonella; species Veillonella parvula. The sequence continues at coordinate 671,742 of NZ_CP138632.1, forward strand.
AACTAATCTAAATTTAGATAAATTTGCTAAAGATACTAAAAGACCGATAAAAAAGCCACAACCTACAGACATGGCTGTAATTTCTACAGTCACTAAAGCACCTTGTAACAAGAGCGGTAAATTATCCGCAATTAACCCCCAATTAAAACTCATAATCTCTCCTATTATTTAAATTCTAAAACTACTGGCATATCAGCAGGTGCATCTACATTAAACCATTTTTTATATAATGTATTAAATTCACCATCAGCCTTCATATCAGCAATTGCTTTATTGATTTCTTCTTGCAATGCTTTGTTATCTTTATTAATTGCTAAGCCCAAATATTCTTTAGTATTTGGATATGCCATAAATTTAATATGTTGGTCAGGATGCTTAGTACTGTAATATTGAGCTACAGGTAAATCGATTACAGTTGCATCTACTCCACCATTCTGTAATTCTAACAAAGCTTCATTACTATGGTCAAATTCTTTTACAGTAGTACCTTCAATTTTATGAGCTAAATCTGCACCAGTAGTACCTAATTGGGCTGCAATTTTTTTACCCTTTAAGTCATCAAGAGAATTCATAGCCGTTCCATCTTTATATACTACTGCTAAGGCATTTTCATAATAAGGAGAAGAAAATAATACTTTTTCACTTCTTGCTTTTGTAATAGTCATACCAGATGCAGCAACATCAATATCATGTGTGTTCAAAGCTGGAATCAAAGCATCAAAAGCTACATTTTTTAGCTCCACATCTTTATTAATACGTTTACCGATCGCACGAATCAATTCAATATCAAAACCTGTATAATCTTGAGTTTTTTCATCTTTAAACTCAAATGGAACAAATGTAGCATTAGTGCCAACGACAAGTTTATTAGATGTAAGTTGATTAGAGGAACCACATCCACCAACTAAAGAAGCCGCCATCACTAACATACAACCGCCAAGAATTATTTTTTTTACTTTGCTATTTAACATATTATCAACCTCATTATTTTAACTTACTACTACTTTATAATAGTATATAGATTCAGTATAATTATGTCAATAATTTTGTATATAATTTTAGATACAATCGCAAAATCGCTATATTTATATTTTAATTTTATACATTGTTTGTATAAATATTACGGTTATGTATAAAAACTTTCCCATAGTTAGTGGTTTTCTATAGATTTTATAATATACAACTGTATAAAAAAAGCACATGAGAAAAGCCTCATGTGCCCCTATACGGCTGACCTGGTCTTTGCCCCCACACTCGCCTGCTGGAAGGTTCGCTCATAAGTCCAAGACTCCCCACTACTACCTCTCTCGATTTTATCGGCAGGACTTACACCTAAGCCGCACCATGCTCACAACCCTTTGGGCTGCTTATGTGGATCGTTTTGCCTGCGACTAGCCTCGACTTTCAACCACAGACCCGTATAGACGTATTATAAAGAATAACAGTATTCATGTCTAGTTTTACTATTATTTTAAAAAATTTTTGATTATATAGTTAAGTAGCCAAACATAATTTTTACCAAACATATTATCGCATAATTCTTAGAACAATGAGAATAAATTTTGCAACCCCTATTTGTTGATGTATAGAAAATTGGAATAGAAAACCTAAAATATTCTTCATAATATTTTAATATTTCTAAAATCACATTTTTTAAGTACCATATCTAGTGGATTCTTAAATTGTCAATTAGTTTTTGTATGCCAAATATGAATACAACATATTTGTAAGAACATACGTATCATACACAAAAAATTATTTATGGTGTATAATTTGTATACTGTTAAATTAGAACGGCCTAAAGTTGTACGATATGAACATAAGTACGAGGGGTTGTACCATATGTTCAGTTTGTTAGTTAGAGGGGTTTATTATGTTTATGTTATCATTGATGCAACCATCAGGTTTGTATGAACTGGAGAAAGACAGTTTAGAAGCCATAAGCGCACAACTTTTACAGATGATACAAATGAAAAGCTATCATCTCTATACACATTCTATTCAGGTTTCAAACTATGCTGTTAGCATCGCAGCTAAAATGGGTTTACCATTAAATGAAATTGAACAGATTCGTCACGCAGCTTTACTTCATGACGTGGGTCTATTAATGGTTCCTAATGCATTAATCCAAAAATCTCCATATCTTAATAAGCAAGAAATGTCTAAGTATAAACAACATGCTGCAAGTGGTGCCAATATGATTGAAAACTATCCTTGCTGCCAACAAATTTTGCCTTATATTCGTTACCATCATGAAAAATGGGATGGCTCTGGTTATCCTAAACATTTACGTGGTGCGAATATTCCATTGGGAGCTCGAATTATTGCTGTAGCAGATTACTATGATACAACAGTTAATCCTTCTACTGAATTTTGGGCGAAAACAAAAGCTAAAGCAAAAGAAGAACTCTTTAGTGCGTCTGGTTCCCTTTTTGATCCAGATGTTGTCAAAGCATTTATTGATGTACTTGGCTAATATGAAATCAAATATTATATTCCTACATTTAGTAATAAAGATTAGAAACTACCACTAGCCAGCGTAAGGGCATCAACGCGTAGCGCTTTATGCTTTTGTAAGACTTTTGCTACAGCTTCAATTGTGGCACCTGTAGTATATATATCATCAACAATTAATATATTCTTATTGGTAAAATCAATATCCTTATAATCAGCACATATAACAAAGGCATCATCAATATTTTGATGTCTTTCTTTATTTGTTAATCCCCACATATCTCGAGAAGTATCAAACTTGTATATACAATCTAACCATTTAAAGTTTTTTCTATCTATTTCCCATAAAGAATGAGCCCATTCAAAAAAGAATAAATCTACTTGATTATATCCTCTCTTAGCTTTTTTCTTTTCGCTAGACGGTACAGGAACAATATAATCATACATAATTTTACAATTACTATTCACAATATTAGACTCATTATATTTCATGTAAAAGTTGTACGATACTAAAAAAGGAGCGGCCCCTTTGGACTGCTCCTTTTTTTCATTAAATTTTACATCGTAAATCATAGACTTTAGACCACCACGATATTCGGCCAACACACATACATCATCTACATAGTGTAAAAATTTATGTGGTACATGACGAATATGTAATAGATCTGTAAAACAAGCTTTACACCAATCCCCTTGTGTTGCCACAGGAGCACCACAGTGAGGGCATACAGGTGGAAATAGGAAATCCCAAAGACTCATTACGAATCACATCTCCCTTGTAGTCGTTCTTTAAACAATGTGTAACGTTCATCGGCATTAACAGTACGCACAGCACGTTCAACTGCGCTCGTAGTACCAACGATGATTACTTTACGCTTTGCCCGTGTAACAGCAGTATACAACAAATTACGTTGTAACATACCACCATAACGTGGAACAAATGGAATAATAACTACACCATACTCACTACCTTGACTCTTATGAACTGTAATAGCATAAGCAGGCATAATCATATGTGCTTCATCGATAGGTAGACGGACCTCTTTATGGATAAATCGGATACAAATATCGGTCCGCGTAATAGCATAGATAACGCCAATTTCGCCATTAAACACTTCTAACTCATAATCATTGAGAATTTGAATAACCTTATCCCCAACGCGATACGTAATACCATTGACACGAACTTCTCCCTTATAGCTGTCTGGAGGGTTTACGGCTTGTTGTACATATTGTGAAATCAATGTACTACCTGCTTCACCACGGCGCATAGGAGAAATAATTTGAATATCTAATTCATCCTCTATCGTCTCTTGTTCACGTTTATATACATCAATGATGGCTTTCATCATCATATCATAAGATTTAACAGGAATAAAAGAAAACTCTTCGCTCACACCTTCCAGGTTAGGCATTTCACCACGGTTAATTGCGTAAGCACTTTCAACGATAGTATTACCAGAGCTTTGACGATAAATCTGATTAAGTCGTGTATAGGGCACACAATCACTATCTAATAAATCTTTTAATACGAACCCAGCACCTATAGGTGGTAATTGATCTACGTCACCCACAATAATGACATGGGCTTCCTTTGGAATAGCAGCCATCAAAGAATAGAATAAACGCACATTAAGCATAGATGCTTCATCGATGATAATAACATCTATATCTAGAGGATCATCTTCATTCTTTGTAAAGTCATAGGAGTCACTACCTTGAACAGGTACCAATAGACGATGAATTGTAGTAGCTTCAAACTCAGTGGCCTCGGTCAGACGCTTTGCAGCACGTCCCGTAGGAGCACAAAGTATAATGCGCCCCAATCCACCGAGTTGGAAACCTTTTACTAGTGCCTTGATGATAGTTGTTTTACCTGTACCAGGACCACCAGTTATAAGAGAAAACTTTTCAAAAAATGAGAGCTGTATAGCTTCTTTTTGAGCATCACCAAAGATAATGTAGTTGTCTCGTTCAAACTTTTCAATAAAACTAGAAATATCTAATGCTATTGGATCAGCTTCTAATAGAAACTCACGAGTATAGTGGACACCTTCCACTTCAGAAACATACATCTCTGGCGGATAGATATATAAGATATCTTCATAATACGTACTATACAGTGCACCTTGTTCCAGCAGGCTTTCAATAAAGTTCGCAATATCATCTACATCAGTTTGTAATAAATCGTCAAGTCGACCGATAAGTTGGTCTACTGGTAAACATGTATGACCTTGATTATCTAGACTACGTAGAATCCATTCTAAACCAGCCTCTAAACGGCGTGTATCACTACCATTAATACCAAGATGCTCTGCTAGTGTATCGGCCGTACCAAAAAGCATATCCGGTGCTACACGTAATAATGTATAAGGATTATCCTCTATAACTGCGACAGACTGCACACCATAATAGGTATATACAATACGACTCCATTTCGATGAAATGTGATGACTTTCAAAAAAATGATTTAAATCAGATAAAATACCTTCGCCAAGTAAGGTATTGAATAGCTCATCCTTAACACTCTTTCGGAGACCTGGAACATCTTTAATCTCTTCTGGACGTTCTTCCCGTAAAATTTCTAAAATACGAATACCGAAATATTCTAGTACCTTCTCTACGGATTTTTCACCAAAACCTTTTATTCCTAGATTCAACAAATAAGTCTTGGCAGCACCCATATTATCAGGTTTTAACTTTTCAACACTGCTCGCATCAAATTGGCGGCCGTACTTTTCATGTTCTACATAGCGGCCCCGTACTTCGATGTCTTCCCCTTCTTTAGGAGACTCAAATTTGCCAGTACAAGTAATGTATTCCTCATTATAATCTTTTAGGATAAACACGCAATATGTACGTTGTGTATTCTCATATATAGTTCGGTATACAAATCCTCGTATGGCGTCCATTATTTCTCCGTATTCGGCAAAGCTTCAATAATTTCTTGCACTGCATCGGTAATACTGCCTTCGTTACCAATTTTAATATGTGCTACTTCTTCATATAAAGGATAACGTTCTTCATATACATTAAAAATATATTCGATACTTTCTTTTACAAGCGGACGAATCTCTAGATCCAAATCATCTAAAATATGATTTACATCGCGGTTAACAAATACAACAAGACCATTATTGCGCATCAATTTAACAGTTTTATCATAGGTAACAGTGCCGCCACCTGTAGCAATGACAGATGGTTTATTGTGAATTAATTCTTTGATTGTACTATATTCATATTCACTGAAAGCATCTTTACCATCGTAAATATAAATATTTTGAACGGATTTACCTACCTTGTCTTGAATCGTTTGGTCTAGATCGAAAAAGTCGCGGCCTAACTCTTTTGCTAGAACCTTACCAACAGTAGTTTTACCTGCGCCAGGCATACCAATGAGAAAAATATGCTTATGCATATGCTCCTTTAAGAACTCATTACTCATAGAAACGACGGTTTTTATATAATTTTCAACATAAGGTGCTAAAACTTTATCTTTACAATTTTGAGTATGTAAAGCAATGATACTTTCATCCCGTTCTTCATCAATAAGTGGTAAGTGATGTTCATCCTTATATTTACCAATTTCTTTAATCAGTGTGAGTCGCTTCTCAAACTCCGTAACTAATACAGAATCAATACTATCTATCTGTTTTCGAGCTTCTTTAATATCCATGAGAACCCCCTTTTATGCATTAGCCAAAATAGCTAGAGCCTGTTCTTCATCTACCTTCATTTGATCGATAAGATCTTGTAAATTATTAAATTTAACTTCCCCTCTAATATAAGAAATGAACTGTACAATTACTTCTTTTCCATATATATCTTGGTCAAAGTTAAAAACGTGTACTTCACATCTATGGTACTGATTTCTAAAGGTTGGATTATCTCCAATATTGCCTACCCCATCATACCAAATACCATCAATACATACACGATTAGCATAGACTCCGTCTGGAGGTGTAGCCATTTCATTAGGAAGTAATAGATTTAATGTAGGAAATCCTAATGTGCGTCCCCGTTGATCACCTTTAATCACAGTTCCTTTAAACTGGAATGGCCTACCTAGCCAATGATTTGCATCCTCCAAATGCCCTTCATGAATAGCTTTTCTAATTTCTGTACTAGAAATAGGTGTACTACTACCATCACAAGGTAATAAAGGCTGTACAAGAACTCGTATATTCTTATCCGCTACCACTTGTTTCATATATTCTGGATTACCAAGCCCCTTTGCACCAAATGTAAAGTTCTCACCGATTACAATAGCTTCCACATTCATATCATTGCAGAGTTCATGTAAGAATTCATCTGCAGTCATTTTTAATAATGCTTCAGTCATAGGTAACCGCAAAATATAGTCAACTTTGAGTTCTTCTAGCACAGTATCCATAATCTCTTCTTGAATCACTCGTTTAGGTACTCGTTCTGGATGTAATATAGTCAATGGATGATGCTCGAAGGTAATGATGATACTAACCCCATCGACTGATATAGCCTCTTCAACAGCCTTATGTATAACTCGTTGATGACCTCGATGAATGCCATCAAAGGTACCAAGGGCATATACTTTTGTATCTTTGATTTGACGTAGTTCATCAAACGAATGTAGTTGCTTCATACTTATCCTTCAATAAAAATATTTTTTTCCACTTTTAATGTGTGGTTGTTTCGTTTCATAATACCAATAAAACCATTCGGTCCATAAGCTCTATAGAGCTGACCTATTTCTGTGAAAGCAAATTCTTTACCAATCGGTAACTGCTTGCCTTCTATCATCATTCTTAATTGTACACTATTTACAGTTACTTTTGAAAGATGAGAAACAGCCGTATCTGTTGGCAACAACAGACTTTCACCATGTAGCATCAATTCTTCGGCCATCTTAGCAGAGCCGATATCAAAAGGGCCTACTTGAGTACGTGCCAAAGAAGTCATAGCGCCAGGAATACCTAAAGCAATACAAATATCGCGTAATAACGAGCGAATATAAGTCCCCCCTGAGCATGTCACACGAACCGTGAAAAAAGGGAATCCATAAGCAATGAGCTCAATATTTTTAATATGAATTTGACGTAATGGTAGCTCTACAGGAATACCTTTACGAGCATATTCATAAGCTCGAATACCATTTACTTTAATGGCAGAATACTTAGACGGCCTTTGGTCCTGAACGCCAGCAAATTTTCTCAAAATACTAACCAATTCTTCAAAGCCTGGTTTAACCATCGTTGTCGAGATTTCTGTAGATTGAATAGCTCGATTCAATACAATACCATCTCGCAATAGCATATCATTATCTGGCAATACAGGTTGTCCTGAGCTATCTTCAGTATCTGTAAAAGTACCCAATTTACATTCTGCTACATAGGTTTTATCAAATTCATCCGTGTATTCTATAAGGCGCGTAGCCTTACCAAGAAACACAGGCAATACACCATAAGCCATAGGATCCAATGTACCGCTATGACCAATGCGCTTTTCCTTTAGAATACGACGACAAATAGCAACGGCATCATGGCTTGTAATGCCAGGTGGTTTTAAAAATGGTAATATCCCATCCATTATTAAATTACCTCAATGAGAGCTTGTTTTGCCTCTTCTAATGGTAGATTAATAGTGCAACCTGCAGCACGAATATGACCACCACCACCAAAATGGCTTGCTACAACGTTCACATCAATACCTTTGGAACGTAAACTTACACGTGTTATATCATCAGCTTCTGCTTTTAATAAAATTGCCACGTCTACAGTATCAACATTTCTAATAATATCTACAAAACCATCTGTATCATCGCCAAGAATAGTCATAGCCTCACGATTCAACTCGATGGTAGCAATCGTATCATTCTTGTAAAACTCGATAGTTTGCATAACTTGTTTTGTTAATTCTAAACGACTGGCAGATACGACTTCTATGGTTTCAGAAATAACATTTGGTCTAGCCCCTGCAGCTACACATTTGGCAGCCATCTCAAGAGTATTTGCTGTAGTATTGCTAAATTTAAAGAAACCACAATCTGTAGCAATCGCCATATATAATGCAGTACCCATAGATTCAGTGATAGGCCAATTCCATTTTGTACATAAGTCGGTAACAATTTCACCAGTAGCAGCAAAGTCAGGCTTTAAATATAGATGGTCCGCGAATTCTGTATTAGAAATATGGTGATCTATATTAAAAATAGGTGCACTCCAAAGTGCACCTACTTTGCCAATTCGCTCATACGTGCTAGCATCCAAAACCATAAGCATATCAATATCAACTGGATTAGTTTCAAAATACGCTACATCATGAATGTGGTCCGTATATCGTAAGAATGTGTACTTCTCAGGAACTACATCATCCACTACCATATATACAGTTTTACCTTGTCCTACAAGGGCTTCGTAAAAGGCTACCATGGACCCAATAGCATCACCATCAGGTCTAATATGGACGGTTAGCATAATAGAATTAGCTTCACACAGAGCCATATGTAATTGATTAATAGTAATCTTACTCATGTTCTGTATCCTTTTTGTTAATTTATTTCTTCATCCTTTTTGATTTCATTCAAAAGGGATTCAATATGCATGCTATAGTCTAAAGACGTATCCTTATCAAAGGTGATGGAAGGAATATGGCGTAATTTAAGTACTTTACCAAGCTCTGTACGAATATGACCTGCTGCATGCTTTAATGCGATAAGGGTATCTTCTTTTTCCTTATCGGAACCAAACAAGGAGACATAAATCGTAGCTTCACGTAAATCACCTGTTACATGAACATCGGTAATAGTAGTGAAGCCGATACGCGGATCTTTCAATCCGCGCATCAACATTTGACTTACCTCTTGTTTGATAAATTCTTGTAATTTTCTGACACGAACATCACTCATATAAACCTCCTATAATTGAGGTGCAATTTCTTCCATCAAGTAAGCTTCAATAACGTCGCCTTCCTTGATGTCGCGGTATCCTTCTAAGGAGATACCACATTCAAAGGATGTTTTAACTTCCTTAACTTCATCTTTAAATCGACGTAAAGAATCAACCTTACCTTCAAATACAACGATGCCGTCACGAATTAAACGAACTTCAGAGTCGTTAGTAATACGACCTTCTGTTACATAAGAGCCAGCTACAATAGCCTTTGGTGTGGAAATAACCTGACGCACTTCTGCACGACCTACGACAACCTCTTTAAATTGAGGCGCCAACATACCGCGCATAGCAGATTCAACGTCATTGATAGCATCATAAATTACACGATATGTACGCAAGTCAACCTTTTCTTGTTCCGCTGCACGTCGAACATTAGCATCAGGGCGTACATTAAAGCCCATTACAATCGCATTAGATGCAGATGCCAACATGATATCCGATTCATTAATGGCACCTACTGCAGCATGAACAATAACAATACGAACCTCAGGGTTTTTGATGCCTTCTAAAGATTGACGCAATGCTTCTACAGAACCTTGAACATCGGCTTTGATGATAATATTAAGATCCTTCAACTCGCCTTGTTGAATTTGGTTGAAAATATCATCTAATGTAACTTTATGTGTAGCTTGCAATTCTTGAACCCGTTGCTTAGCAATACGTTTTTCAGCAATTGCACGTGCTTCGTTGTCATCCATACCATTTATAATTTCACCGGCTTGTGGAACTTCGGAGAAGCCCAAAATTTCTACCGGCATAGACGGACGAGCAACTTTTACTTTTTCACCGCGCTCATTTGTCATGGCACGTACTTTACCGTATGCAGTACCAGCAAGTACTGTATCACCTACACGAAGAGAACCTTTTTGTACCAAGACAGTACATACAGCACCACGACCTTTATCAAGTTGAGCCTCGATAACTACGCCATATGCCTTACGGTTAGGGTTCGCTTTCAATTCCATAACCTCTGCTACAAGCAAAATATTTTCAAGTAAGTCATCAATACCTTGTTTTTGTTTAGCAGATACAGGAACCATGATGACATCGCCGCCCCATTCTTCTGGTAAAAGACCATGTTCAGACAATTGTTGTTTAACATGGTCTGGGTTAGCACCTGGTTTATCCATTTTGTTGATGGCTACAATAATAGGTACATCTGCAGACTTCGCATGATTAATGGCCTCGATAGTTTGTGGCATTACTCCATCGTCAGCAGCTACTACGAGAACTGCGATATCTGTAGATTTTGCACCACGTAAACGCATAGCAGTAAACGCTTCATGACCAGGTGTGTCAAGGAATGTGATTTTATTATCCTTGTAGCGAACTTGGTACGCACCGATATGTTGAGTGATACCACCAGCTTCGCCAGCTGTTACATTAGTTTGACGAATTACGTCCAACAAAGATGTTTTACCATGGTCAACGTGACCCATAATAGTTACTACAGGAGGACGTGGTTTTAACGTTTCTGGTGCATCTTCAATTTCGATAACATCTGTAGGATCTTCTTCTGGTTCTACTTCAGTTACAGTTACACCGAACTCTTCAGCTACAATAGTAGCTGTATCTACATCAACCTCTTGGTTAATGCTGGCCATAACACCTAAAAGCATCAATTTCTTGATGATTTCAGATACTTCACGACCCATTTTTTCAGCTAATTCTTTAACAGTTAAAGGACCGCTCAATTCAATTTCTGTAGCAATTGCTGCTTCAGCTTTACGTTCAGCTTCTGCTTTTTGCTGTAAGTACTGCTCGTTACGATGTTTTACGCGATTCTTCTTTTTTTGCATAGATGTAGATAACAAGGATTGAGGGCGGTTATTGCCACCTTTTTTATTTTTCTTGTTACGGCGATCATTATTAGAATTGCGGTTATCGTTATTGCGGTTGTCGTTATTACGATTATCGTTGTTGCGATTATCATTATTACGCGCATCATTAGAACGAACGTTATTACGGTTATCATTATTGCGGGTATTATTAGGGCGATTGTTAGCGCGGTCTCCACCATGTTGGTTACCATCGGATTTGCGTGTAGGCTCAGAGATTTGTACATGACGTACATTGCCTTTTTTATGGTCCTTTTGTTTAGATTGATCGTCTTGTTTTTGACCAGATTGTTTATGTTTATCTTTTTTCTGTTCGTTAGAACGATTTGGATGTTGTTTATGTGACGCAACTTCTTGTTTATGAGCTGCAGGAGCAGACTTTTGTTCTACCTTTTTTTCTATTTTTTGTGCTACTTTAGGAGCTTCAGATTTTTTACCTAATTGTTTTTTTACAATTTCATAACCTGAATCATCTACAGAATTAACTGCTTTCGTAACATTGATATTATTTTGTTGCAAGATAGAAATGACCTGCTTACTTTCTACGCCGAACTCTTTGGCGATTTCATGAACGCGCTTTTTGGACATCTACATACCCCCTTATTATCGATCAATCTCTTTAAGTAATGCCTTTGCAAATCCATCATCTAGTACGGCAACTACTACCCTAACTTCCTTACCAATGGCCGTTCCTAAAGCCTCTTTATTGGCAATACTGTGAAGTGGAATGTGATGGGTTTCTGCTAATTGAGTATATTTCTTTTCATTATTGGCTGCACAGTCACCAGCGAGAAGTACCAATTTCGGTTCCTTTCTCTTTATAGCTTTTTCTACGATAAAATCACCAGAAATAACTTTTCCTGCTCGTTGTGCTAAGCCTAAGAGATTCAAAATTTTATCTTCATTCATGTATATCAGTGATTACTCATTCTCTTGTAAATCACGTTGTAATGCTTCGTATATCTCTTTAGATACACTATGTTTTAATGATCGTTCTAATCGTTTTGCCTTATAAGCCTGCTCAAAACACGACATAGACTCACATAAATAAGCTCCACGTCCTGGTGCTTTACCGCTGCGATCAATAGTGATATTGCCGTCTGGACTCAAGGCTACGCGAATCAACTCTCGTTTTGCCTTAGGTTCACCACATCCTACGCAAGTACGCATAGGTTGGGATTTTGGTTTCATGACTATTCACCATCCTCAGCATTGCCAAAACCTGTGAAAGGTTCTTCAGCAGCTTGAGTTTCGCTTTTAATATCAATTTTCCAGTTAGTCAACTTAGCAGCTAAACGAGCATTTTGACCAGCCTTACCAATAGCTAAAGATAATTGATAATCAGGTACGACTACATAAGAAGCTTTTTCTTCTTCGCTTACATCTACCGATACAACCTTCGCAGGGCTTAAGGAGTTAGCAATATAAATTGCTGGATCTTCATCCCATTTAACAATGTCTATTTTTTCATCGTGTAATTCATCAACAATATGTTGTACACGTTGCCCTTTAGGACCTACGCAAGCACCTACAGGATCAATATTTTCATCACGACTATATACGGCGATTTTAGAACGCATCCCCGGTTCACGAGCTACAGACTTAAGCTCTACTACGCCTTCAAAGATTTCTGGAACCTCTAATTCAAATAGACGTTTTAATAGACCTGGATGTGTACGAGAAATCATAATTTGAGGGCCTTTCGTAGTTTTCTTAACCTCTACGATATAGCATTTAATACGATCCCCTTCACGGTATGTTTCAGTAGCAATTTGCTCTGTTGGAGGTAAAATTGCTTCTGTTTTACCAAGGTCGATAAACACATTTTTACCTTCGACACGTGTAATAACACCAGTGATGATATCACCTTCACGACTGTAGTATTCCTCATATACTACACTGCGCTCAGCCTCTTTCAAACGTTGAATAAGCATTTGTTTTGCAGTATGGGCAGCACTACGACCAAAGTTAGCAGGAGTTACATCAACTTCTACTACATCACCAATCTCAAAACGCTTATCTTTTTTGCGAGCATCCAACAAGCTAATTTCTGTTTCAGGCAATTCAACAGTTTCCACAACTTGTTTTTTGGCCATTACTTTATAAACACCTGTTTCGCGGTCAATCACAACGTACGCATCTGGATTAGATGTTGGTTCTTTGCGATATGCTTGCAGTAATGCAGCCTCTAAGGATTCAAAAATAACCTCAGGAGCAAAACCTTTTTGTTTTGTAAGCACCATTACCGCTTGAATTAATTCTTGACTCACTCGTATGCCTCCATATATTAAAAATCAAGATGTAATCGAATTTGTGCAATAGCAGAACGTTCAAATGTTATGCTTTCACCATTAATAGTAAAGTCGATAGATGTGTCCGTAAAACCTTGTAATGCACCAGTAAATTGTTTACTGCCATTAACAGGCTTAAACAACTGAATATCTACATCACGGCCATTATACCGAACTAAATCCTTATCTTTCTTTAGAACTCGATCAAGGCCAGGAGAAGATACCTCCAATAAATAATTTTCCGTAATTGGATCCTTTTCGTCGAGGACAGCACTTAATTTTTCGCTCACCAACTGACAGTCATCCAAATCTACACCACCTGGTTTATCAAGGTAGACACGTAAATACCAATCCCGTTCACGTACATAGTCTACATCGACGAGTTCCATATCGGTGCCGGCTATAATACCTTCAACTACAGAGGATACAAACTCCTCCACTGCTTCTCTTTTCATAGCCATCGCCTCCTTACTTACTACATCTTGTATATATCTCTTGATTCTAAATACTCTAAAATTGAGCTAATCATAAATGAAAGAGTGGACATAAGCCCACTCTTTTAAAAGATTATATAAAAGTCATATATAGTATATCACATTTGCTGTGTATATACAAATTCTACGCTTTTGAATGGGTATTAAAGAAACCAATCCCACATAAGTCATTCTATAAAAACAAAAAATGACAAAAAATAGCATAGTTAAATCTATCCAAACTTTAATCAATGCGCTCATTCAAGCCTTTTAGTATAGCACCTAAATGCTCACGCAATAGCACTGCTAAATCATCTAGATTTTTTGCATCTAAATGATGGTCGATTTCTGGATAGCTTTTATAGCGAAGTTCCGCAAAGTATTCATCACGCAATTCATTATAATACAATAGTAAGCCTGTACACTCATCCATCTTGTGGTATTCGCCGATGATAAAAGACCCATTAATCATGCGAATCGCATGGGCTGGATCAATATCGCGTACAAAACCTTCTAACTCCTCAGGCATAACTTGTGAGAAGTCCCATTCAGGAATCCCTCGGCGACGATAAGTAAAAGTAAAATTATTAGCAGGTTCTATTAACATATTGGTTAACCCTTTTACACATCGTTCTTGTAGCCCTGTCCAAAAAGACTCTAAATCGGCTCGCACAAAGGAAATGTCTACAAACGAAAATAGTGGCATCTCTATATGTACTGTATAGTCCTCTACCTCTTTATCATATAAAGCAGACCAACGCCACCCCAATTCATTTTGATAATGGAAAATAGGTACCTTTAATACGTCTTCACCATCACTAATACGATTAGCTAATATTGTATAGTCACTTTCAGTAGATGTAACTAACGTAAAGCCGTCAACAGTTTGAGGTAACCAAGAATAGTCTAAGGCTTTACAAGCTTCAATAATTGTTTCCAT